>JBFKPJ010000001.1:0-90406 GCA_041628355.1 Muriicola sp.
AACCTCAGCCGTGTAGGGGGCATTACCTATACACCGGAAGAAAAGGCCTTTGCGATGCAGATCTCTCAAAGCCTGGGGCTCAACGCCCTGGATGAAGCGACCGCAAAGAACATACAGCCCTATGAGACAACTGCAAGAGCCTCCGGATCCACAGATGTGGGGGATGTGAGTTTTACCGTTCCCACGGTGGGCCTTCGCACAGCCACCTGGGTGCCCGGCACTCCTGCCCACAGCTGGCAGGCCGTGGCCGCAGGAGGTACTTCCATAGGATCAAAAGGGATGATGGTGGCCGCCAAAGCCCTGACGCTGACCGCAATGGACCTTTACAAGGATCCTGAACTCGTGAAGAAGGCAAAGCAGGAATTTGCAGAAAGGAGGGGTGCGGATTTCAAATACATCCCATTGCTTGGCGATCGCGAACCCGCGCTTAACTACCGGAATTAGGGTAATTCTGGACTGCGACCCTACATTTTTTCTCCCTTCCTGTAACTAAGTCGGGGAAATCCATACTAATCCTAGTGACACCAGCTACAGCGTGAACAAAGAACTGGAACACCAATTCGTTACCGAACTGGAGAACAATCAGAACATTGTTCACAAGGTGTGTAGCCTGTACACGAACGACCGTGATTCGCATAATGATCTATTTCAGGAAATCACCATTCAACTCTGGAAGGCCTATCCGAAGTTCAGGGGGGAATCCAAATTCAGCACCTGGATGTACCGGGTAGCACTGAATACGGCCATCACCCTGTACCGTAAATCCAAGAAGCGAGTGCCTACCCAGGACTTTGATTCGGTGATCTTCAAGATCAAGGCAGATGAATACGATCCTGAGGAAGAAAAGCAACTCGCGTTGATGTACGATGCGATCCGGCAACTGGGAGACATTGACAAAGCACTCGTCTTTCTCTATCTGGAAGACAAGAGTTATAGCGAGATCTCAGAGACCCTGGGGATCACAGAGGTCAATGCAAGAGTAAAAATGAACCGGGTGAAAACGAAATTAAGAACCATTCTCAATCCCTGAACTCATGATGGACGAATTGGAATTGCTCAAGAAGGACTGGAAAAAACAGGGAGAAAAACTTCCCAGGCTTACGTACGATGAGCTCTATGCCATGATATGGAAGCGCTCTTCCTCCATTGTGAAATGGATCTTCATTATCAGTATTGTCGAGTTCGCACTCCCTCATTTCCTGTACCTTATTCCTTCTGCCAGAGAAGGTTTGGCCCTGTATGACGAATTGGGGTTGAAATACGCCATCCTTTCACTGACCGTCGTACAGTATAGCGTCGTTTTCTATTTTATTTACCAATTCTACAGGAGATATCGGGAGATCTCTGTACTGGACAATGCCAAAGACCTCATGCACAAGATCATCCTCACCCGGAAAACGGTCAAGAATTATATCATTTTTGCCCTCTCCATCTTCCTGCTTACCTTCCTGATCATTGCCGTCGGTATCCTTTTTAGCGATGGAGACAGCTTTTTGCACGTCTTTGAACTGGAAGAGAAGTCGATAGACATGAGCACTCGCCAGTTAAAGTTCATCATCTCAGGGGTGATGATCGCCATGGGGATCGTCTGTACCGCCCTCCTGGGACTGATCTACTTCCTGATCTACGGGTTGCTGCTCAGGAAACTCGGCAGGAATTACTCGGAATTGAAACGTCTTGAGGTTTAGGCTTTTTTCTTGCGCCACATACGCTCTTTGTTGGCTTCCTCATAAGCCAGCAGTTCTTCCATAGGGATCACCTTCAGGAAGGAAGGATGCTGTTCAATTGCGTATTCCAGTTTTTCAATGATCTCGTCTACAGATTCGTTGTCGTAGTCGATCACAAGGGGCTCTTTGATGTGCATGGACTGGAGGATCCCCTTCTTTTTAACGTAGAGTCCCTTTTTGTCGAATGAACGCCTGAATCCGTCTATCACCACGGGGACCACCACGGGTTTGTATTTTTTGATGATATGTGCCGTGCCCTTCCTCAGGGGTTTCCAGGGGGTCGTGGTACCCTGGGGAAAGGTGATCACCCATCCGTCTCCCAGGGCCTTTCCGATGTTGGAAATGTCGCTCATCTTTACCTGTCGGTTTACATTCTGCCCGTCTGCCCTCCAGGTGCGTTCTATACTGATGGAACCCACATAGGCCAGGATCTTCGTCAGCAGGCTCTTGCGCATGGTCTCAGCGGCAGCCACATAATACATATTGAGTTTGGGCTTCCACAGGTAACCCACATTCTTGATGGAATCCGTCCTTCCATTCAAAGCTGCATTGAACACGTGGAACATGGCCACGACATCGGCAAAATAGGTCTGGTGGTTGCTCACAAACAGCACATTCCTGTCGGGCAGTTCCCTGATCACTTCAGACCCGTCGATCTCCAGTTTGTTGAAACCTTTATAACGCTGATGTGTCATCAGTCCGAGGATACGGATGATCCATTTCTTGACGAAGAGGATGTGGCCAAATGGGTTCTTTTTAAACAAAGGCATAGTCTACAAAGCTACAAAATTAGGATTACAACACCTGTTTTATCAATTCCCGGATCTCATTCAGCATCATGGCCGTAGCACCCCAGACGGTATATCCTTCGAGCTGGAACGCCGGCACCTCGATGTTTTGTGCATAGGAGGTAGAGAGGATCTGGGAAGTAAGGAATTCATCATCAAGCACTTGAGCCAGAGGGACCTCAATAAGGTGTTCAACCTCCTCTTCCTGCAAAACAAAAGGAGAAGGTTTGTGGTACAGGCCTACAAAAGGTTGCACTTCAAAATTGCTCGGAGGGATATAGACCTCGCTCACACCTCTGACCACCTCTACCTGTTTCGTGATCACTCCTACCTCCTCCCGGGTTTCCCTCAGGGCTGTGGCCAGGATGGAAGGATCCCCTTTTTCCTGTTTGCCCCCGGGAAAGGCGACCTGCCTGGAATGTATCCCATTGTAGGAATTCCTCATGATAAAGAGCAGACGGGTCTGGGAGGCCGCGTCTGGATAAAAGAGGGCCATTACCCCCGCTTTTCTTGGATTCTTTTTGAGGATCCTGCCTGCTTCCAGCTCCCGAATCCTGATTTCCGGGGCCAATTTATAGTGGGCCTGCCTTCCCGGAAGGGGTAGATTTTTTATTTTTGGAATCTGTTCGGCAAAATTCTTAAAATCCATGTGTCTCCAAAAATTGAAATTCCCTGTTCTTTTATGTATCCTATCACTCGCAGCTTGTGGGGAGTCTCCGAAAAGTCAACCCAAAACGCCTGCGGCTGCGATCACAAAGGACAGCATTAAGGAGGAAACAAAAATAACACAAGTAAAGGACTCTGTGCCCAAAGAAGAGGAAGCCTTTGTCCTCACCGAGGAAAATGCGATCGATTTCTTTTTTGACTACCAGAAAGGGCTGCCTACGACCCGGGTGAAGCTTACAACCAGCCTGGGAAGTTTTACCGTCGAACTGTACGACAATGTCCCCTACCACAAGGCTAATTTTATTTACCTGACCAAAAAAGGATATTTCGACAATACGATGTTCCACCGGGTCGTGAAGGATTTCATCATACAGGGCGGGAATGCGGACAATGTGGAGACTGCCAGGAAACGTAAGGAGATCGGGCGCTATCTCCTGCCACCAGACACGAGAAAGGGATACCGTCACCACCGTGGGACGATCTCCATGCCCAGCAGCGAGATCAATAACCCCCATATGCTTGCGAGTCCCTACGAGTTTTTTATCGTGGTCACCGATCCCGGATCCTATCACCTGGACGGGGGCTATACCCCTTTCGGACGGGTGGTGGAAGGGATGGATGTAGTGGATCTCATCAACCGACAACCTGTGGACGACGGGGACTGGCCTTCCAAAAATATCTACATCAAAAAAGCCGAGATCGTGAAGTGATGCCGGTGGTGAGCTTTATGGCCGACCGGAATTTCATATACCTTTCTCCCGCTGGTAAATGCTAGGAAGGGCAATTTTAAAGCGTACCGCCAACAGCCGTATTCCGATGACGATCGCAATAGCCGCCACATAGGCGTATTCGTCTACGATGGGAAGCCGGGTAAGCAAAAAGAAACTCCCTCCTCCCAGGATACAAGCGGTAGCATAGATCTCCTTCCGGAAGATCACCGGGATCTCATTGCAAAGGATATCCCGGATAACACCGCCAAAACTGGCGGTGATGGTCCCCAAAGCGATACACATCAGGGGCATGAGTTCTGCCTGCAGGCCCTTTTCAATCCCCACCAGGGTATACAACCCGATCCCAATGGTATCAAACAGGAATAGGGACTTCCTGAGATACCTCAATCGCTCCCTGAAGACGATGGCAAAGACAACTGACCCCAGGATGGTGTAGGTGTAGACCGGGGCCTGCATCCATGCTACCGGAGTGTTGCCGATAAGCATATCCCTGAGCGTTCCTCCGCCAACAGCCGTAACGAAGGCGATGATAAAGACCCCGAAGAGGTCGAGTTTCTTGTCCAGGGCAACCAGCACTCCTGAAATGGCGAAGGCAATGGTGCCCAGTATATCAATGGTCAGGTAGAACATGTCTTTCTCTTTGGCGTTAAAATAACTATAAATTCCACGGAACATCACCACACAATTCCAATAACTTCTATTTTTAAGAATCTTAAATTATTCAAAGGCAACATGCCCATCCTGAAACTCTTATTTTGCATCCTGATGTCACAGGTTTCCCTTACCCTCTTCCAATTTTCCGAAAAAGCAGACCTGAGATCCTGGCGGATCGTCAACGACGGGGTCATGGGAGGTATGTCTGAAGGAAAGATCACCCTGAGCAAAGATGGACACGGAGTTTTCGAAGGATTCGTTTCACTCGAGAACAATGGAGGATTTACCATGGTGCAGCACGCGTTTAAAACTATGGATACGTCGGGGTTTTCCTCCCTTGAGATCAGGTTGAAGGGGGACGGGAAGCAATACCAGATCCGGGTGAAATCGGATCCTTCCCAGTACTACAACTATTCCTGTACTGTAAAGACCTCCGGCAACTGGCAGGTCATCAGCATCCCGTTCTCTCAATTTTTACCCCAGTTCAGGGGAAGGCGCCTGGATAAACCGTCATATCCGGGAGAGACCCTGGGAGAAGTGGCCATCCTTATCGGCAATAAGAAAGCGGAATCGTTCAGGATTCAGATCGACAGGATCTCCCTCAAATAATTTATCCTTTCCCTTGGCAGAAGTTTTTTATCTTGTTTAAAATTCCAGCACCATGATTCGAAGTACTATTTTTTCCATCCTACTTCTTTTCTCAGGTATGTATGCACTTGCACAGGAGATCCCAGACGTAGACCAGGACCGGCTGGAAGATACCATTTACATGCTGGCCCAGCGCGGGATGATGGAGAACGGTGAGACCAACCGGGTGGCTTTCAGCGATGCCGACCTCCAGGGGAGGGCCTATGTCATTTCCCTCATGCAGGTAAGTGGACTGGAGGTCAGCGTGGACTATGCCGGGAATATCATCGGAAAGCGAAAAGGCAAGAACCCCCAGCTGAAACCTATTGGTTTTGGATCCCATATCGACATGGTCCCCAACGGAGGCAATTATGACGGGTGCGTGGGCTCCCTGGCAGCCATTGAGGTGATACGCACCCTGAATGAGGCCGGGATACAGACCGAGCACCCACTGGAGGTGTTTATCTTTTCAAACGAAGAAGGTGGTGTGATGGGAAGCCGGGCCCTGATAGGTGACCTGAAGGAAGAGGCCCTTGGGGTGGTCAACAGCACCGGGTATTCCATGCGGGAAGGCATCAACAGACTTGGGGGCAATGCAGACCGGATCCCGGAGGTCGAGAGGCCGGAGGGGAGCCTGGCAGCTTTTTTGGAATTGCACATTGAACAGGGGGGTATTCTGGACAGGGAAGGAATAGATATTGGAGTGGTGGAAGGGATCGTCGGGATCAAATGGTGGGATGTGAAGGTCAGTGGCTTTGCCAACCATGCAGGTACCACGCCCATGGATATGAGGCGGGACGCCCTTCTGGCCGGAGCGAAATTCATCCTGGCGGTCAATGAGGAGACCCTGAAGATGGAAGGCAGGCAGGTTGGTACTGTTGGTCGGATCCAGGCTTTGCCCGGAGCTCCCAACGTGATCCCTGGCGAAGTACAGATGAGCCTGGAGATACGTGATCTGTCTACTGAGAAGATGGAAAACCTCTTTAAGGCCATAAAGACCAGAGCCGATAAAATAGGGCAGGAATTGGAGGTGGATTTTTCCTTTACCCCTATCGATGCCACCTCTGCCCCCGCCCTGACAGATCCGGAGATCAGGAATATGATCACTGAAGCTGCCGGGTCACTCGGGTTGAGCACAAAGAACATGCGGAGCGGGGCGGGCCACGATGCACAGGATATGGCACGTATCACCCCTGTAGGGATGATCTTCGTTCCCAGCGTGAACGGCATCAGTCATTCCCCTAAGGAGTACACCACCCCGGAGGATATGGCCAATGGGGCCAATGTACTGTTGCGAACCATACTCACACTCGACAACACCTGGTGAAACAGGAAGTCGGGGCCGGCACATCCAAAAAAGTATTCTATCATTGAAAACAGAATAGATAACACTAACTGATCAGAATCCATGACCCAAAAATGCTTTACGTACAGCCTGATATTCCTGACATGCCTCGGGACCTATGCACAATCCATCATCGGCTTCGCGCCCGAAAATGCCGCCGCACAACTGGAACTGGAATCCCAGTTCGAATCTCGTTTAAAGGCGGAGAACCTCGACAGCTGGATGCAGCGTCTCGCGGCTGAACCTCACTGGGTGGGGACAGAATACGGCAAAGAGAACGCCGAATGGATGGCCGAACAGTTCAAATCCTGGGGATACGAAACCCAGATCGAGACCTACCATATTCTCTTTCCCTATCCCAAGGTAAGGGAACTGGATTTGCTGGCACCCGATCCCTATAAAGCGAAACTGACAGCGGTACCTGTAGAAGGTGATCCCTACACGGCACAGGGTGAGGCTCTCCTGCCCAGTTATAACGCCTTCTCCACAGACGGGGAAGTAGAAGCGGACCTGGTCTTTGTCAATTATGGGATCCCCAGTGACTACGAAGAACTCGATAAGCTGGGCATCGATGTAAAAGGCAAGATCGTCATTGCGAAATACTACGGCTCATGGAGGGGTATCAAGCCCAAACTCGCAGCAGAGAAAGGAGCCATTGGATGTATCATCTATTCGGATCCTGAGGATGACGGATATGTGAGGGGGGATGTGTATCCCGAAGGCGCATTTAAGAACAAGACTGGCGTTCAGAGAGGATCCGTCATGGACATGCCTCTGTATCCGGGGGACGTTCTCACCCCGGGTTATGCAGCTACAAAGGACGCGAAAAGGCTTGACAGAAAAGAGGCCCCCACCATCACCAGGATCCCGGTCCTCCCGATCTCATATGAGGATGCCCTGCCCTTGTTGTCTGCCCTGAAAGGTCCGGTCGCCCCGAACTCCTGGAAGGGTGGCCTGCCCATTACCTACCACATCGGACCCGGTCCGGCAAAGGTCAGGATCAAACTGGAATTCGACTGGAAACTCGTACCTGCCCATAACGTGATCGCTAAACTCAGGGGTAGTACTTATCCGGATCAATGGATCATGAGGGGAAACCACCACGACGCCTGGGTACACGGTGCCAATGACCCCGTGAGTGGGATGGTGGCCGTCATGGAGGAAGCGCGGGTCATAGGTGAGCTTGCCAAACAGGGCAAACGCCCCAAACGAACCGTGGTCTATGCAGCCTGGGATGCTGAGGAGCCCGGACTTATCGGGTCTACCGAGTGGGTGGAGGACCACGAGAAGGAATTACAGTCCAAATTGGTGGCTTACATCAACACGGACAGCAATGGTCGTGGCTTTTTCGGAGCCGGAGGCTCGCATACTTTGCAGGCCATGGTCAGTGAGGTAGCGGATGCGGTCAAGGATCCCCAGACCGGTGTTTCCATCAGGGAAAGGCGGATCGCCAGGCAACTCACCGGGGGCGGAAGTGACCGATTCGAACTGAGTGCCCTGGGGTCAGGATCAGACTATACCCCCTTCATTCAGCACGCAGGTATCGCATCCCTGAATATAGGTTTTGGAGGGGAAAATGCCGGAGGGGAATACCATACGATCTACGACACCTATCCCCATTACACCCGATTTAAGGATCCCGGCTTTGCCTATGGCGTGACTCTGGCGAACACGGCCGGGCGCATCGTCCTCCGGATGGCCAATGCCGATGTACTGCCCTTCGAATTCAGACAGTGGCATTCAACCGTGGAGGGATACTAAAAAGAGATCATGGACGATATGGATAGCAAAAGAAAATCCGTGCAGCGCCATAACGAGCTGGTAGAGAAAAAGGCTTATGCCCTTGCGGCTGATCCCCGCGAAAACATCGCCCCTCCGAGGAAGAAAGAAGAGATCCCTTTCCTGGATTTCTCCCCTCTCCAGAACAGCTTGTCGCGATTGGGAGACCGGATCGAGAAGCTGGAATCCCTTTCCCCGGAATCCCTGCCGGTTGAAAAACAAAAGGCATTGAATGCTACCCTGCAGGGAACAGAGCAGGTCCTGACCGATATGACCGGGCTTCCCAGGAGGCCGTGGTTCCGTCACCGCTTATATGCACCCGGGTTCTACACGGGTTATGGGGTGAAGACCCTGCCCGGTGTCAGGGAAGCAGTGGAACAGGAAAATTGGAAAGAAGCCCAGGAACAGATCGGTAAACTGACAGAGACCCTTGAAAATATGGTTCAACAGGTGGAAAAACTGACCTCCCTGAGCAGGTAGTAAGGACTACTACAGGTTCGCCACTTCTTTTCTGGCTGTCTGGAATTCTTCCATCATATCCTGCACGATGCGGGCAGCAGGTCTGATGTCGTGAATGATAGCGGAGACCTGCCCGATCTCGAGTTCTCCCTCTTCGAGATCCCCTTCGAACATGCCCCGCTTAGCCCGTGCCCGCCCCAGCAGCTCCCGTAGTTCTTCAGGGGTGGCACATCGCCTGTAGGCCTCCTGAACCTGGTCATAGAATCCGTTTTTGAGCATGCGCACAGGGGCGAGTTCCTTCAAAGTAAGCTGAGTATCCCCTTCCCTTGCGGCCACGACCCTTTCCTTGAAAGAGATATGAGATGAGGCTTCGTCGGAAGCTACAAATCGACTGCCGACCTGCACGCCCTCTGCCCCCAGTATCATAGCGGCCAGCATGGCCCTGCCCGTGGCAATGCCACCTGCAGCGATCAACGGGATAGTTATCTGCTCCTTCACAGCTGGAATAAGCGTCAGCGTTGTAGTTTCATCCCTCCCGTTATGTCCTCCGGCTTCGAAACCTTCCGCTACGATGGCATCCACCCCGGCCTGCTGTGCCTTCAGCGCAAATTTCACGCTACTGACCACGTGCACCACGGTAATTCCTTTATCCTTCAGGTGGGAGGTCCAGGTGGCCGGGTTGCCTGCAGAGGTAAAAACAATGGGCACCTCCATCTCCACAATGATCTCCATGAGCTTGTCGATGTCCGGGTAGAGCATGGGGACGTTGACCCCAAAAGGTTCAGAAGTCGCTTTTTTGCATTTCTCAATATGCTCCCTCAGTACCTCGGGATACATACTCCCGGCACCCAGCAATCCAAGTCCGCCTGCATTGGATACCGCCGAGGCAAGCCTCCAGCCACTGGCCCAGATCATCCCTGCCTGAATGATGGGGTAACGGATGCCGAAAAGGGTTGTTATTCTGTTCTTCATACTTACATTTCTGGGTTCGGACCCCTGTGGAACAGGTCAGGAGATCACCCCTGAACCGATCAGTTCATCTCCCACATACCAGGCGACAAACTGGCCTTCGGTGATGGCCGACTGCTTTTCTTCAAAATCGACATAGACACCCTGGCCTACCTGGTAAAGCGTCGCTTTCTGGAGGGCTTGCCTGTAACGGATCCTCGCCATGACCTCCATGGATTCATCGGGTTGGAGGGTAAGGTCAGGCCGGACCCAATGCACTTCCTCCTGCCTTACAAAAAGCGTCCTTCGGTACAATCCGGGATGGGATTTACCCTGGCCCGTATAGATCACGTTTTGCTTCACATCCGTCCCGATGACGAACAGGGGTTCCGGAGTTCCGCCCACATCCAGACCTTTGCGCTGACCTATTGTAAAATAATGTGCTCCCTGGTGTACCCCCACCACCTTGCCATCCTCAGGGGAATAATCTGGTTTTTCTGAATGGAAATGAAGCTCCTCCCTCTTGTTGCCGAAATCGGGAATACCCTTATGGTAATATTTCGCATCCGCAGGGACTTCCACGATGTCTCCTTTCTTAGGCTTGAGTTGCTGTTGCAGGAAGTCGGGTAATCTTACCTTGCCTATAAAACAAAGTCCCTGCGAGTCCTTTTTGTCTGCTGTCACCAGCCGATTCTCCGCTGCGATCTGCCTTACTTCGGGTTTGGTGAGTTCGCCAATGGGAAAGAGGGTCCTTGCCAATTGCTCCTGAGAAAGTTGGCAGAGGAAGTAGGACTGGTCCTTGTTCGGATCCTTCCCGGCCAGCAGACGGTATATAGGATTCCCGTCTTTATCCGTGGTTTCCCCCTTTCTGCAATAATGACCCGTGGCCACAAAATCGGCCCCCAGATCCAGGGCAATTTTCATAAAGACATCGAACTTGATCTCCCGGTTACAGAGCACATCGGGATTTGGGGTCCTCCCCATTTCGTATTCCCGGAACATGTAATCTACAATTCGCTCTTTGTACTGAGCACTGAGATCCACGGTCTGAAAAGGGATGCCCAGCTTTTCTGCCACGATCAGGGCATCATTGCTGTCCTCCAGCCAGGGACACTCTTTAGAAATGGTCACGGAATCGTCATGCCAGTTCTTCATGAAAAGGCCAATGACCTCGTACCCCTGCTGTTTGAGCAGGTAAGCGGCCACACTGCTGTCTACCCCACCTGAAAGTCCGACTACAACTTTTTTCATACCCATATCCGAACCGCAAAAATACGAAATATTGACTTGCGGCCTAAGATTTCAAAAAGACGGCTCACAGCACATGCTCCTGGTTCCGTTTTCTGATAGGAACATTTTTTTGTTAAAATTTTATAATGTTCTATTAAACAATTTTAATACTCAAAACGCAGCATTTAATTCATGTAAAACCTTGTTAAAGATTTAATAAACCTTCTTTTTTGTTTATGTTTTATAATATTTTCGTTAAACATTAATTTAAAAAATTTGCCATGAAAACAACTTCTAAATTTCTCAAAGCGATGCTTATAGTATTCGCTGTGGTCTTTTCGGCCTCCTGTTCAGACGATGACGAAAATCCGGTAATCGACACGAATCCGGATATCGTTGACCTTGCTGTAGCTACGGATGACCTAAGCACTCTCGTGGCAGCTCTTCAAAGAGCTGACCTCGTATCTGCTCTTCAGGCAGATGGTCCGTTTACCGTATTTGCCCCTACCAATGCCGCTTTCGAGGCATTCCTTAATGCCAACAGCTTTGCCTCGCTTGAGGATGTGCCTGTAGAGGTCCTGACCCAGGTATTGTTAAATCATGTTGTATCCGGAGAATTTACTTCAGGCAGCCTGTCTTCTGGCTATGTCAGCTCCCTTTCAACAGCCGGAGCCGGTGGTAACAACCTGAGTCTGTTCATCAACACCACAGCGGGAGTGGCCATTAACGGCATCTCCAATGTCACTACCGCTGATGTGGATGCGACCAACGGAGTAGTACACATCGTGGATGCAGTGATCGGCCTCCCCAACATCGTGGACCACGCCCTCGCCAACCCTGATCTCTCCGAATTGGTTGGTGCCCTGACGGACGGAGGAAACACAACCTTTACGGACTTGCTCTCCTCAGACAATGAAGAGTTCACCGTATTTGCCCCGGTGAATGCAGCTTTCGGTGCCTTCACCAATCCCAATGGAAATACCCTGGCCAATATCCTTTCTAATCACGTGATGGTAGGAACGACTGCCGTATCAACCGGCCTGAGCAATTCCTATGTGAATACAGCAGGCACCAACGCCGATGGAGACTTTTTGAGCTTGTACATCAACACGGATAGCGGGGTTACCCTGAACGGCACCAGTTCAGTGGCCGCAGCCGATATTATCGCTACCAATGGGGTCATACACGCGGTCGATGCCGTGATCGATATTCCTACCCTAGTAACCTTTGCAGTTGCGGATCCTAATTTCTCCACCCTTGTAAGTGCACTGACAGAGCTGACCCCGGCTACGGATTTTGCAGGTATTCTTTCCAGGACTGAAGGAGGAAACGGAGACAGCATCAATCCGGACTTCACCGTTTTTGCTCCCACCAATGATGCCTTTGCTGCTCTGCCGTCCATCCCGGATGAGCCAGCTCTCACACAGGTATTGTTACACCATGTGGTGGCCGGAGCCAACGTGCGTTCAGGAGACCTCACAGATGGCATCACCGCTTCTACCCTGGAAGGAGATGACATCACGATCAACCTGCCCGGTTCGGGAGATAACATTGCGGACGTAACCGACGGTTCCGGAGTAAACGATATAGGCATCATTGCCGTAGACGTTCAGGCGGGCAATGGAGTGATCCATGTATTGAACAAGGTGATGATCCCAGACACGAATAATTAAAAGTGATTATGCCCACTTTATAAATGGCTGCCATAAGCAGCCATTTTTTTTTGCCCGTTCCGTTATGATATCCCAGGGGTATATCGATCACAACAGGATCAAACGCATTAGCATACAAAATCCAAAGCTTGACAACTTTACTTTTTTTTTAGCGTGTATATAATGCATATTTGGAATCCCAAATCTTACCAAACATAGCCAACAAAAAAGCTCCCTCAAGAAAGGGAGCTTTTTGATTTTCTGCAACAAGAGTTTTCTCAATCCTCCTCATCGAGCAGTTCGATTACCTCATACCCGTCCTCAATCGCCCGGTAAAGGGTCTCATTGAGCTCGTAGGTGGTGATCCCTTCGAAATCCATTTCCTGGGCATCTTCCGGGAGTTCTGAGACTACAGCCCCTATGGGTGCGGCTACCACTTCGTATTCTTCATTGACATTCTGGTAAAATACTCCGGCTGCGTAGTAATACACGGCTCCCCTCACCATGAGCCGGGTGAGTGCAGGGACAGCCCTTACCCGAAAGCCTCTTGGGGGAAATGCCCTGACATAAGCTCCTTTCCGTGCGATGTAGTACATCCCGCCTACAGGGTAATACGATACGTTTCTCCAGACCACTGCCCTCGTATTGGCCGGCAATCTTCTCAGGGTTCTCCGCCTGACCCTCCTTTTTTTCCTCCTGATCTTTCGTTTCGCCGGACTGTTTACCTTGACCACCCTGGTGGTTGTGGTTCGGCGTGTGACCACCTGGGCCTCTGCCTCAGGGATATAAAAGAAAAACATCAGTAAAATAGCTGTTGTGATAAGTTTCCAGTTCTTCATGGGTTTGATTTTAGGTTATCCCGTATTTCCCTGAGACTCCCTGAAGGGAAAAAGGTTTAATCATTTACCCCTGAACGACAGTTACCGCCATTTTAGTATGGAAATGGAACCCAGCCAGTATGTAGGAACCGTATAAACTACTTGTTCTTTTTCTGCTGCTCGGCCTGTTCCATCATTTCCCTCATCTTCCGCTGGAAGCGGTTCTCCTTCTTGGGCTTGGTCTTGTTGATCTGGATCTGTGCGTGGATCTTATCTTCGTCGAGGATAAAGCGCTTGATGGCCAGCATGATAAAGATGGTAATGAGGTTGGAAACAAAATAGTACAGGCTGAGTCCGCTGGCGTAGTTGTTAAAGAAGAACAACATCATCAGGGGAGACAGGTACATGATGAATTTCATATTTGGCATTCCCGGCTGGGTCTGCATGTTCTGCCCCGTGGTCATCATCATATAGATAAAGATCGCAATGGAAGCCAGGATAGGGAAAAGGCTCACATGGTCCCCGTAAAAGGGAATGGAAAAAGGCAGTTGCGCGATCATATCGTAGGAAGACAGGTCTTCCGCCCACAAGAACGACTTCTGCCTCAGGGCAAATGAGGTCGGGAAGAACATAAAGAGGGCGTAGAAGATCGGCAATTGAAGCAGGGCGGGGACACACCCACTCATGGGACTTACTCCCGCCTTGTTGTAGAGCTTCATGGTCTCCTGCTGTTTCTTCATCGCATTGTCCTTGTACTTCTCATTGATCTCAGTGATCTCCGGCCTTAAGACCTTCATTTTTGCCTGAGACAGGTATGATTTATAGGTGACCGGCGACATCAAGAGCCTTACGATAATGGTCATCACCACAATGGCGATCCCGTAGGGCAGGAAGGAACTCAGAAATCCGTAGAAGGGGGTAAAGACGTGGCGATTAATCCACCCGAAGATCCCCCACCCGTAAGGGATGGATTCTACCAGTCCCAGGTCCTTGTATTTCTCCAGGACGTCGATGTCCGTAGGGCCGTAGTACCAGTTCATCGCGTAGGACAATTCTCCGCCTTCCAGTTCCAGAGGGGCGACGGTAGTGTATTCCTTAGTGAATTTGGCCTCCTTGCTCTCTTCCTCTACCAGGTTCTTTGAACTCAGTTGTGCCGTCTTAAATGGCGTATTAGTGGTGAGGATGGAACTGAAGAAATGCTGTCTGTAGGATAACCATTTGATATCCTCTTCAGTTTCCTCGTCGTCACTGGATTCGGAGAGCTTGCTGATCTTCCCTCCTTCGTGGTTGTACGTAAGTCGGGTATACCGGTTACCGTACTGTATACTTTTATTGTGCCGGATACCTTTCAATCGCCAGTTCAATGTTACAGGCCGGCTGCCATTGATCACTCCGTTGAGGCCCTGTGACCTTACGGTGAATCCGAGCAAATATTCTCCCGGTTTGACCTCATACCGGTATTCCAAAAATTGTTGGGGCGAGACCATGGCTTTCATGGAAAGAACCTTGATGTCGCCCTCCTCACTGAGCGCAGGCTCAAAGAACAGATCTCTGGTATTGAGCACACGATTGTCCGTCGTCGTAAAATTCAGGTCGAACAGGGCATTCCCATCCCTGATCAGATATACCGGGATGGAATCATAGGTGACAAACTCCTTGAGTCTTGCCTCTGTGATCTGCCCTCCCCTGTTGCTGATCTCCAGGTAAAGGACATCGTTTTCCAGGACCGTTGTACCTTCTTCCGCAGGGGTATATCCAAACCCGCCTACGGAATTCCTGTAATTCACCAGGGCAGTAGAATCCTGCAGATCCAGTTGAGGGGTTTCAAGGACAGGGGCTGTTGCCGCTTGTTCTTCGGATTTTTCCGCTTCTTTTTGTTGTTCTATTTTGGCCTTCTGAGCCTCGATCTCTTCCGGGGTGGGTTGGTTCTGGTAGAACCAGAACAACAGGATCCCAAAGATCAGGACAAAGCCGATGATCGAATTCAGGTCTAGTTTTTTCTCTTCCATGGATCTTTTGTGGTGTCTACCTCAATATGCCGTAGTGACCGGCCTTTGCAATGTTCGTTCGAATTGTGCGGTTGCAAATATAGGTCCAATTGTACAGTTTACGCCAAACTGGCATTGGTTTGTTGTTTTTTGTGCAGCTGTACGGCCTTGACAAACCCGACAAACAGCGGATGGGGGTTGGCCACGGTGCTCTTGTATTCCGGGTGATACTGTACCCCGATAAACCAGGGGTGGTCCGGCAATTCTATGATCTCTACCAGTTGAGTGTCTGCGTTGATCCCGGAGGCCACAAGCCCTGCCTTTTCATATTCTTCCTTGTAGGCATTGTTGAACTCATACCGATGCCGGTGCCTTTCAGAGATATGATCCGCTCCGTGGTATACTTTCTTTACGAGGCTTCCCTCTTTGAGATCACAAGCCCATGCACCGAGTCGCATGGTCCCCCCTTTGTTGGTGATGTTCTTTTGTTCTTCCATCAGGCTGATCACCGGATGGGGCGTATGCTCATCCATTTCCGTGGAATTGGCACCTTTGAGTCCCAGCACATTCCTCCCGAACTCGATCACTGCCATCTGCATACCCAGGCAGATCCCGAGGAACGGGATGCCATTCTCCCGGGCATATCGCACGGCCTTGATCTTGCCTTCTATACCTCTTTCCCCGAATCCGGGAGCGACGAGGATACCGTCCAGGCCCTTCATCTTCTGCTCAAAATTGGCGTGGGTGATGTGTTCTGAATGGATGGAACGCACGTTTACCTTGACCTCGTTGATAGCTCCGGCATGCGTAAAGGATTCCTGGATGGATTTGTAGGAATCCTGGAGCTCCACGTATTTACCGATGAGTCCGACCGTTACCTCACTTTTAGGGTGCCTGTGCCTGTCCAGGAATTCATTCCACTGGGTGAGGTCCGGAGGGGTATCATCAGGCAGGGCCAGTTTTTTCAGGGCTACTGTATCCAGACCTTCTTCATGCATCATCACCGGCACGTCGTAAATGGTTGAAGCATCAATAGACTGAATGACCGCCTCCCTTTTTACATTACAGAAAAGAGCCAGTTTTTCCTTGATCTCATCAGACAGTTCATGCTCGGTACGGCAGACTAGGATGTCGGCCTGTATTCCACTCTCCATAAGGGTTTTTACGGAGTGTTGGGTGGGTTTGGTCTTTAGTTCGCCCGCAGCAGACAAGAAAGGTACGAGGGTGAGGTGGACCACAATGGCGTTGTTGTCCCCCAGCTCCCACAAAAGCTGTCGCACAGATTCAATGTAAGGCAGGGATTCGATGTCCCCCACCGTACCCCCGATCTCGGTAATGACAATGTCATATTCTCCGGTGTTCCCGAGGAGCTGAATGCGCTCTTTGATCTCATTGGTGATATGGGGAATGACCTGTACGGTCTTTCCCAGAAACTCCCCCCGGCGTTCTTTTTCGATCACACTCTGATAGATCCTGCCGGTGGTCACGTTGTTGGCCTGGGAGGTCTTCACGTTGAGAAATCTTTCGTAATGCCCCAGGTCAAGGTCCGTTTCTGCCCCGTCATCCGTCACGTAACACTCCCCGTGTTCATATGGGTTCAGCGTACCGGGATCGACGTTGATGTAGGGATCCAGTTTTTGAATGGTGGTCTTGTATCCGCGAGCCTGGAGAAGTTTAGCCAGTGAGGCCGCAATAATGCCTTTTCCCAGTGAAGAAGAAACGCCTCCCGTAACGAATACGTATTTAGTAGCTGCCATCTCGCGATTCTTGGTTACGGGACACAAAGATACAAATTGCAATGGCAAAATTCCCGGTCAACTGGATGAAAACTTTCCGGATTTTATAAACAGGGCCGTCAGACACGGGACAGGTGATTCACATTCCACCATAAAATTAATTCACTTACTTTTGAGAGAATCCTAATTCCCGTACTATGAAGAGGAGATCTTTTATCACATCGGCTGCCACCGCTTCAGCGGGGCTCATGGCCACCTCTCCGCTTTTGGCTAAAGGAGCCCAAGAAGTCGATCGAAATGAACTCAAAGGGAACATCAACCACAGTGCCTGCTACTGGTGCTACGACACCATCCCCCTGGAACGATTCCTGGGCGAACTGAAGGCATTGGGAGTAAAGGCTATAGACCTGGTAGGGCCTGCAGACTGGCCCCTGCTCAAGAAGTACGGGATCCACGCCAGCATGTGCTGGGGGGCAGAGCTCAACCTGACCGACGGCTGGTGCGACCCACAGTTCCGTTCCGAACTCATCGCAAATTACAGTGCCATGATCCCCAAGGTGGCAGAAGCCGGGTACACCAACCTCATTTGTTTCAGCGGCAGCCGCAGAGGCATGGATGATGAGGAAGGGCTCAGACATGCCGAGGAAGGCCTGAAGCAGGTCCTCCCCCTGGCAGAAAGGCACGGGGTTGTCCTGCAGATGGAGCTCCTCAATTCCAGGGTAGACCACGAGGATTATATGTGCGACCATACTTCCTGGGGAGCGACCCTTTGCGATCGGTTGGGTTCGGACAATTTCAAACTCCTGTATGACATTTACCATATGCAGATCATGGAGGGCGACGTGATCCGGACTATAGAAAAATATCGCGATTACATAGGTCACTATCACACGGGAGGCAATCCGGGCAGGCATGAGATCGACGAGACCCAGGAATTATACTACCCTGCTATCATGAAAGCGATTGTCAATACAGGATTTAAAGGACATGTGGCCCAGGAATTCATCCCGAGCTGGGAAGACAAGATCGCGGCCCTCGAGCAGGGGATCAGGATCTGTGATGTATGAGAATTGATCAGTTCCCGCTGTTCCGAAGGGCTTCAGCGATCATACTGTTCCATTCCCTTTGCTTCTCTTCTGCCCTGGAATAATTGGTCTCGCTGTCATATCGCTTCTGGAAATCCCGCATTTCATCGATGATCTCGTTGTAGATCGCCCTCATTTCGGACTTGACCTCAGAAGTAAATCGGAAGCGCCTGAACCTGTCCCTCATCCTGCGTGCAAAGAGTTCCGAGATATCAAAATGCAACTGCTCATGGCTCAGGATATTGGCATTGGCTAATTCGGGACGGTACCAGGAAGATTCAGGATAGAAGTAGCATTCCACTGTCCAATCGACATTTATTCTCCCACCTTCATCCATGGCTGAGAAACTGTAAGATATGCCGCTCGCTGTGGTAGCCGCCACCTGAGAATCTGCTGGGGGAGGCGCTTTAAAATCGGACCATGAAAGACGATAGCCGGGATCCCATAGGATACCCGCGGGTTCCTGTCCTATGCTGAGACTGCAATAGATCCCGCACAGCACAAGGATCGAGATCTTTAATCGCCCCAATGAAATTCGATTTTCTTTTCGATGTCCGGGTGGATACTGTAGAGTACAGGGCAGGTGCGGGCGGTATGTTCCAGGATGGTCCTGTTCTTCTCCTTGAAATGTCCCGGCATATGAAGAAACACATCGATCCCGACAATTCGCCTGGGATCCGATGCCATATGCTTGGTCACCTCCGCATAGGCTCCCTCCAGGTCCAGGTCCCAGGTACGTGCTTTGATGCCCATCACGGTGAGCATGCAGCTGGCAAGGGCCGTAGCCACTGTGTCTGTCGGAGAAAAAGCCTCCCCCAGTCCGTTGTTGTCCACTGGGGCGTCCGTGATGAATTCGCTGCCTGATCTCAGATGTACGCAGGTGGTCCGGAGGTCCCCGGTATAGGTCACTTTAGAGGTCATTGGAAACGGGATTGAGTTGAACCACGCGCATATTCTCGTATTTCATGATGTAGGTCGCCAGGTTAAAATAGCCGAATGACAGGGCCCTGGCGTAATCGAATTTATTGCCTGTATATTCCGTGAGCCCGATCAGGTCGGAAACGCTGAACAGATCGGGTTTAAAGGCGAGTTTAAGCAAGAGATCGTAAGTGAGATCGAAGCCCCTGACCGCGTATTTATCGGGATCCCCCCCAAAGCGATTCCTGTACCTTCTTACGAAAGCGTCGTTTCCTACCTCCTTATCTATGGAGGGGTACGTGAAATTGAGGTTGGAGATATGGGACACCGAGATCACTTCGTTCTCAAAGGCCTTGTTCTTGTTGGTGGTGAACATCCTGACCCGGGTAGTATCCGATATGGACGAGTTCAAGATAGAGGTCACGCTGGAAACCAGTTTGAAATTGTCGGTTTCCACAAGGACCCAATTCTCCTGTTTCGTACTCAGCATGATCTTCAGCTTCTCAATATCCACGGCAATATTCTTCTCGTCTTCAATCACCTTCAGCGACCTCGCTGCCGGAAATCTTTTCTGAACTATGGCACGGGTAGTGTCGTTCTTGGAGTCACTGATCACCACGATATTCTCATCTGTCCGCTTGGACTCCATATAATCCAGCATTTTCTTCCTCAGAATACTATCCGAAGGGACAGAATAGAATACGTTGGGCAACTCCATGTCACTTTGGGCACTCAGGGGTGCCACAATGGGCAGGTTGTATTGCCTGGCCTGCCCGGCCACTTCCTTGAGAACCTCTGCCTGCAGGGGGCCTATGATCGCCTGGTACTTTGAGAGGTCCTCCCTGGAGAGGAGGTTCCTGACGTGTTGCGGACTCAATTCGGTGTCATAGGTACGTACCTTTACGGAGATACCGAGATCCGCAAGGGAATCCACTGCCACGAGGGCGCCACTGTAAAGCCCCAGACTGTATTTCAGGGCATTGCTGCGGTTGATGGCCCGCTCCGTCGAGGCAATGCTGTCGAGATTAAGCCTATTGATCCTGAAGGGCAGCAGGACCATAACCGATGGTCTGTTCATCCTGTTTATACTGTCCAGGAGGTTGATCTTATCCAGTATTAGGGAATTTCGGACCTCCAGCGTGCCGGCATTTTCCCTGGGAAGTTTCAGGATCATCCCTGCCTTGAGGCCCTTGCTCAGTTCCGGATTCAGGGCGAGTAACTCACTGTAGCCGATCCCGAGTTTCCGGGTAAGGGAAAACTCCGTTTGCCTGGGTTTCACCTCGTAGAAGATATAATTATCGGCATTGACCTCTTCTGTTTTGGCCTTTTTCATGGGCAGGCGGAGTACCATGCCTTCCTTTAGCCCCCCCTGATCCAGGATCGCAGGGTTGAGCCTGATGATCTCCTCGGAGGTGATACCGTATTCCCCGCTCAGGCTGTACATGGTTTTTTTTGCGGGTACCGTATAGGACTCAAAGAGCTGAACCTCCTGACCGTCTACAGTGGTGCCCGGCCGCCTGGGCAGGAGAAGTTGCTGACCTATGGACAGGTGACTGGTCGATTCCCCCAGTTCAGGGTTTAGAGCCACCATACTGTCTATGGTGATCCCGTATTTGTGGGCAATACTCCACCGTGTTTCCTTGGGAGCAACGGTGTAGGTCTCGAAATTCTCTGAGTTGGCAAGGTCTTCCTCCTCCACAATCTCGGGGAATTCCGGGATCCGCAACCGCATCCCCTTTTGGAGCGGTGTACTGTAAAGTTCCTTGTTATACCTCTTGAGGTCGTCTTCCGTGATATCGTACCGCCTTGAGATCCCGTATAAAGTCTCCCTTTTCCGAACCCTGTGGGTCCTGAAACCAATGGGTTTGCGCTCTTCTTCCTGCTCTATTTGTCCCGGTGGCTCAGGTCTTTTCACAGCCATTTCCTCAAAGGGATCTGTGACCGTGGCAGCTTCCTGCAAAGGGATCACCAGGATGGTGTTGGGCTTCAGGATATCACCCTGTTTGAGCTCCTTGTTATATTTGAGGATATTGTACGGGGTAACCTTGTACAGCTTGGAAATACTGTACAGGGTCTCCCCTTCTTTCACGGCATGGGTCTTGAATTGCTGTGCCTGCACCTGAAAGGTGAACAGGACGAACAAAACAAGACAATTCAATACTTTCATCATGGTATATACGTTTATTCCCACTCTATGGTTGCCGGGGGCTTGGAACTTATGTCATAAACCACCCTGTTCACCCCGGGAACCTTGTTGATGATGTCATTGGACATCTTCTGCAGGAACTCATAAGGCAAATTTACCCAATCTGCCGTCATCCCGTCCGTACTTTCCACGGCCCTTAATGCTACGCATTTTTCATAGGTCCGCTCGTCCCCCATGACTCCTACACTGTGGACCGGGAGCAACATGGCACCAGCCTGCCAGACATTGTCGTACAGTCCCCACTCCCTCAACCCGTTGATGAAGATCGCATCCACTTCCTGCAGGATAGCCACTTTTTCGCGTGTCACATCACCCAGTATCCTGATCGCGAGTCCAGGACCGGGGAAGGGATGTCTGCCCAGGCGCTCGTCGGCAATTCCCAGGGTGGTACCTACCCTTCTCACCTCATCCTTGAACAGCATTTTCAGGGGTTCTACTACCTTTAATTTCATGTAATCGGGAAGTCCGCCCACATTGTGATGACTTTTAATGGTAGCTGAAGGGCCGCCTGAAGCCGAAACCGATTCAATCCTGTCCGGATAGATCGTCCCCTGCGCCAGCCATTTTGCATCTTCCACCATATGTGCCTCGTCATCGAATACATCGATAAAGACACCTCCAATGATCTTCCGTTTTTTCTCGGGATCATCCTCCCCTGCCAATGCATCCAAAAAACGTGCCGAAGCGTCTACCCCTTTCACATTCAATCCCATGTGCTTGTACTGTTCCAGCACATCTTCGAACTCATTTTTCCGCAGGAGACCGTTGTTCACGAAGATACAGTGAAGGTGATTTCCTATGGCCTTGTGCAGGAGAACCGCGGCCACGGTTGAATCCACACCCCCTGAGAGGCCGAGGATCACCTTGTCCTCCCCTATTTGATCCTTTAATTCCGCTACGGTGGTTTCCACGAAGGCGTCAGGTGTCCAGGTCTGCTCCAGGCCCGCAATGCCCACCAGGAAATTTTCGAGAAGTTGCTTCCCGTCCGTGGTGTGATAGACCTCGGGATGGAATTGGATGGCGTATATTTTTTCGCTGGCGATCTTGAAGGCCGCGTTTTCCACATCTTCCGTACTGGCGAGTAATTCAGCCCCTTCGGGAAGTTGCTGGATGGTATCGGAGTGGCTCATCCACACCTGAGACCCCGAAGAGATATTCTGGAAGAAGGGCTCTCCGTCCTTGATCCCGGCCAACCGGGCCCGTCCGTATTCCCTGGTCCCGGAAGGAGCCACATTGCCGCCGTTGAAATGGGCGATATACTGGGCACCGTAGCACACGCCGAGAATTGGAATCTTCCCTTTGATCCCGTTTAGCTCAGGATGAGGCGCATCTTCCGATCGAACAGAAAACGGAGACCCTGAAAGGATCACCGCCTTGAATTCCGACAGGTCATCCGGCAGGTGGTTATAAGGTTTTATTTCGCAGAAAATATTTAGTTCCCTGACCCTTCGAGCGATTAGCTGGGTGTACTGGGATCCGAAATCGAGAATGAGAACGTTGTTTTGCATGGCCAAAAATAGCAATTTGCGAATTTTCGTAAAGTATCTTTCGGTATATTTATCATCGGTTTATCAACGTTTCTTCGAAGAAAAAAACGGGATTCATCACCAGTAGACTGGATTATAGGGTCCGATGGATACATAGATAAGCAAAAAGCCCTGACCCCTACGGTCAAGGCTTTTCGAATCAAAAACCAACCTAAACACATGAATTTTTATGACACTCTGCTAATTCTCTTTTTCAAAGCAATTTATTATAGAACAACTCATCCCCAAAATACCCTACCCGATACTTAAAATTTTTATATTTAATCATAAATTCCAAGGGAATGATCCAAAAATACTTAGAGGAAGTCAGGGCCGAACTGAAAAAAGGAGCCACCCAAAAAGACCACCCCTTTCGATATTTCACACTGGCCACTGTGGGCCTCGACCAGGTGCCCAGGTTGCGCACCGTGGTCCTCAGAAAACTGTCCGATGACCTCAGGATGACCATTTACACTGACCGGCGTTCCAAAAAAATGATCCACCTTAAGGAGAACAAAAAGGTGGGACTCCTTTTCTACAACCCGGATACACTCACCCAGATCCGTATAGAAGGCCCTGCCCTGATCGTACAGGATGAGGAGGCCAAGAAATCGTACTGGAGCGGAGTAGACAAGAATGCCCGCAAGGACTTTACGACGGCCGCTGCACCAGGCACCAGCCTGGCCAGCCCCGAGAAACTGGATTACCTGGAAGACGAGGATCACTTTTGCATCCTGGAGATCGTTCCGTTCAAGATCGAGTACCTCAGGCTCAAAAGGCCCAACCATATCCGGGTGCGCTATTCCTGGGAGGACGGCCAGTGGGAAGGGGAATTCATCGTCCCCTGAAGATCTTACTCCCTCAATGTATCGAGGATCAACAGGATGTCTTCCTCAGTGGTATCCGGGTTGATAAAGCAGAACCTCAATACCGTTTCATACCCATGTTCCGTTTTCCAGAGGGTAGGTGTCACCAGGGCAATGCCCTCCTTGTGATTGTGGTAGGTCCAGTCCCGATATCTCCTGGGCTCCCATCCTTCTCTGCGGAAGAGAACACAGGAAAGACTTGGAGGCCTGACCAGTGAGAGTTCCGGCCGACTCTCAATGAGTTCCCCTGCCCTGTTGGCCAGGGAAATCCCCCTTTCTACCGCCCATTTGTACTTGTCTGTTCCATGGGTCGCAAGGGAAAACCAAAGGGGCATCCCCCTCAATCTGCGGGTGAGCTGTATCTGATAGTCGGCCGGATTGAACCCGCTGGCTCCTTCGTCCTTGAAAATATCCAGGTAGGACCCTTCCTGTTTATGAGCTTCCAGTGCCAGGGAAGGGTTGCGATACAGGACAGCACCACAGTCATAAGGAGAGAAAAGCCATTTATGAGGGTCTATGGTGATACTGTCCGCTTTTTCGATCCCATTGAACAAGTGTCTGACCGAGTCTGCAACCAGGGCCCCTCCCCCGTAAGCTGCATCGACATGGTACCACAAGCCCTCTTCCCGGCATACCTCTGCTATGCCTTCCAGGTCGTCAATGATCCCCGCATTGGTGGTGCCCCCGGTAGCTACAACCGCAAAAAGGCTTTGGCGTTTCTCTGCTTCAAGTGACCGGATCTCATTCCGTAACATGGGCCCTGTGAGCCGGTCCTCCGTTTCCACCAGGTGGACCTCTGCGTCCATGACCTTGGCCATGGCCTTGATGGAGGAGTGGGCCCCTACCGATGTAATGATCAATCCTTTCCTGTCTTTATGGGCCGACTGCTTCCTCCAGTATTCCCGGGCCGTGACCATGGCCGAAAGGTTCGCGGCCGTACCTCCGCTCGTAAAGACACCAAAGGCCCCATCTGGCATACCGGTGAGGGAGATCAGCCATTTCATTGCCTGGTTCTCGCAAAAAATACCTCCTGCACCTTCCATCCAGTAAGCCCCGTGGATACTGGAAGCAGAAGTGACCAGGTCGAACATGACCGCAGCCCTGGTCGGGGCAGCCGGCACAAAAGCGAGATGCCTGGGGTGATCTATAGGGACAGTGGACTTTAAAAGGACGTCCCGAAAGAGCTGAAAGGCCTTTTCGCCTCCTATCCCTTCAGGCGTGATGGTTTCCCCAACCATCTCAAACAATTCGTCCTCTTTCCTGATCTGCCCCAGTGAGGGGGAATCATTGGTGATCCGGTTGATGGCGTATTTCATGACATCCAGGGTCATTTCCACCAGGTCGATATCGATATTATGCATAGGGTGAAATTAGAACCAAAATATACGGGTTCTAATTGACATGAGAAGATGTTTATGGCATTTGAAGCACATAAAATTCAGAGGAGAAGGGGTCCAGGGAATCCATCAGGAAAGGGATGAGATCCCGGCCCATTTCCAGGTATACTTCGGAGAAATTCATGAATCTCTCCTGCAGTGATCCATTGGGGAACAACTCATTCTGTATCTCCGTCATGCGTTCCACCTGGTCTACCAGCTTTCGTTTCTGGGCCTTGAGCAAACGCTTCTCGAGATTGTCGAGTCCTTTTAACTGTTTGACCTCCTGAGCTTTCACCGCCCCAAGAAAGGATTTGTCCGTCTGTTCTGCCAGGTCGTAGAGGGATTTAAACTGTTCCTTTAAATGTTCCCGTTGAGGGGTGAAGTCAATATCGATATTGGAGATCTCCCGGATCTTCTTGTTGATCAGTCGGTTCTGATTCAGGAAAAGATCACGGACATGAAGGTTCATTTTCCTGATCTTTTTCTCCTGTTTAGGGGTGATGAGCAGGGCGGAATTCCTGAGCAGCAAAGCCGGAAAGGGCACTTTTGCCGCATCAAAAGAAGACTTCAGCTCCAGCCAGTAGGCCAGCTCACCCCCTCCGCCTATATAACAGAGGTTGGGCAGGACCACTTCCTGGTAGAGTGGCCTGGTGATCACGTTGGGGGAAAATCGCTCTGGATAAGCATCGATCTCAGCCTCCATCTCCGCCTGTGTAAACACCAGCTCCGTATTGTTCACAAAATACCTTCCCTCCCTCTCTATCAATCGCTCTCTCAGGCCGTCCTTGATATAGAAATAATTGATCTCCCTCGGATTCACCTGGATGGTATATCCGGAAGAAGCTTTTCCGAGTGACACCATGGTCTTACTCACTTTCTCATAGGAGGTGTTATTGAACAGGTCGTCCTTTACATAAGGGGACAAGCTTCGTTTCAAAGCCCTGTCATCCCCGTCCACAATGACCAGCCCATACCGACCAAAGAGCTCGTTGACCAGATAGCGGGTGGCCTGTGTCAGGTCTGTCTGACCCAAATAGGCAGCAGAAAAGAGCTCCTGGAGTTCCACCGCGAATTTCCCGTGCCCCATTTCCATGGAAAAAAGGTCGAGGACCGCGTCCAGTCCGTCCGTGGAGAGCCTCCCCACAGGTCCGGAAGTATCCCGGTTCCATTGCAATTTCTTGCCCCTGAAATTAAAATAGTTGATCTCCTCAAAATCGTGGTCCTCCGTAGCCATCCAGTACACCGGCACAAAATGGTTCTCCGGATATTTCTCCCCAAGGGCTGATGCGAGCTTGATGGTACTGATGATCTTATACAGGAAATAAAGCGGACCTGTAAAGATATTGAGCTGATGCCCCGTGACCACGGTAAAGGTCCGGTCCTCCCCCAGCTTTTCGATCTGGGAGCTCACTTCTCCCGGTATTTCCAGGTGACTGTACTGTATTGTAAGGGCCTCAACCAGTACTTTGCGCTGTTCAGCAGAAAAGGATGCCTGTTTTTCCCTGATCTGGGCACCAAAGGCCACAGTAGAAGGGTATCGGTTGTAAAAATCCGCAAGGACTTTTGCCTGATCCAGATAATCACAGATGATCTCCGAAAAATAGCCTGTTTCTCTGAACGGGATTCCTTCTGGCTGCATATAGGATCGTTATCGCCCTCAAAGATAAGGTTCTCGCATTAGTGGTTTCCTAAAAATACGTTAAGTTGAGGAATATAGACCAATGGTTTTACAGAGACTGGCAGCCAACCCGGTGCCGGTCTGAAATTTTTGGTCGCTACCTTGAGCGAAACTCTCCCTGCTAAAAATTATAGATTTTATCATTAGATTTGAACGCTTTATCTCAGACCCAACAAGATGAAAAAATACTTCCTTTATTTTCTTTTTTTCCTGTCCCTGACGGGGCTTTCACAGACCATCCAATCCCCTTCCGAGTTCCTTGGATATGAACTGGGCTCGGAGTTTACCAGGCACCACCAGGTGGTCGACTACTACAAATACCTCGCTTCTGCAGCCCCTGACCGGATGAAGCTGCAGGAATACGGCAAAACGAACGAGAGGAGACCCCTTTTACTGGCCTATGTGAGCTCGGCGGAGAATATCCGGAATCTGGAAGAGATCAGACAGGCCCATCTGGAAAGCACCTCAGGGGGAGGAAACGCCTCCAGGGCCATCGTATGGCTGAGTTACAACGTACACGGTAATGAGAGTGTAAGCACGGAGGCCTCCATGCAGACCATCTATGCCCTCCTGACCCAAAAACAGGGCTACCTGGACAACACAGTGGTGATCATCGATCCATGTATCAACCCGGATGGACGCGACAGGTATGTGAACTGGTACAATTCTTTTAAGAATACACCCTATCAGGTAGACCCCAACAGCAAGGAGCATCACGAAGGATGGCTGAGCGGAAGGGCAAACCACTATATGTTCGACCTCAACAGGGACTGGGCGTGGCTGACCCAGGTGGAAAGTCAGCAAAGATTGAAGATATTCAACCAGTGGATGCCCCACATACATGTAGACTTCCACGAACAGAGCGTAAACAACCCTTATTTCTTTGCCCCATCGGCTGAACCCTTCCATGAAGTGATCACCCCATTCCAGCGTTCCTTCCAGGAAACCCTGGGAAGGAACCACGCTAAATATTTTGATGCCAACGGCTGGTTCTATTTTACCAAAGAGCGATTCGATCTTTTCTATCCCAGCTACGGGGACACCTACCCCACCTACAACGGGGCGATCGGGATGACATACGAACAAGGAGGCAGCGGAAGGGCCGGCCTGGGTGTGATCACCGGTATAGGAGATACCCTCACCCTCAAAGACCGGATCGCCCACCACTACACCACAGGGATCTCCACAGTGGAGGTGGCCTCCCAAAACCATTCAGCCCTGAATGAAGAATTCAGAAAATTCTATCAAAACCGGGATTACAAATACAAGAGCTACGTGCTCAACGGAAACCCGGACCATAAAAGGGCCCTGACCAGCCTGCTGGACCAGCACGGCATAGAGTACGGGTGGGGATCAGACGGACAGGCTAAAGGTTTTGTATACAGCTCTGGGAAAAGCGGGGTCTTACCGGTGAATTCGGAGAGCCTGGTGGTCTCCACGAACCAGACCAAAGGAACCCTGGTCAAAGTTCTGTTCGAGCCCGATGCCAGGCTTAGCGATTCCCTCACTTATGATATCACTGCCTGGTCCCTTCCCTATGCCTACGGGCTGGATGCCCTGGCTTCCACAGTCCCGGTCAGATCTGCCATCGAGGCAAAATCGGCCTCCTCCCCCAGTCCCCCTCGGGACTCCTATGCCTATGTGACGGATTGGAACAGCATGGAAGACGCCCGTTTCCTGGCCGAGCTCCTAAAGGCCGGTATACGCGTGCGCACATCCCACTCCCCTTTTAGTTTGAATGGCAAGTCCTTCCAGAGAGGAAGTCTGATCATCACCAGGGCAGACAATTCTGATCCAGCCAAAATAAGCCGTCTTTTCGGAATTTTTGGGAAGTATCCCCATAAAGAAATCACTGCCGTTTCCACAGGGTATGTGGACCGGGGCAAGGACTTCGGCTCCAGCGATGTGAAGATGATCCCCGCCGTAAAGGTCGGGGTGCTCTCGGGCGATCCCACCTCTACCTTGCGCTTCGGGGAGATCTGGCACTTTTTTGAACAACAATTGCACTACCCCCTGACCGTACTGGATGCAGAGTATTTCGGCAGGGTTGACCTGGCTGAATACGACGTACTGGTACTTCCGGACGGATGGGGCTACCGCTCCTTTCTCAACGAGTCTACCCTGGAACGGATCAGGGACTGGGTGAGAGGTGGGGGCCGACTCATAGCCATGGGGAGCGCTATCAGTTCCCTGGAAGGGAAGGACGGTTTTGGTATTCAGGAAAACAAGGAGGGCAAGGGTGATGCAGAAGGAGGAACAGCACCCGAAACCTATGATGAAGCAGAAAGGGAACGCATGAAGAACCAGATCACAGGGGCGATCTTCAGGACCAGGGTAGATCCTACACACCCGCTGGCTTTTGGTTACGGGAATACCTATTACAGCCTGAAACTGGGAAATGACAGTTACAAATATCTGGACCGGGGCTCAGTGGCCTATCTGGATGGGCTTGTGCGCCCGGTAGCCGGCTTTGCCGGTAGCGAGGCACAGAAACAGATCGCGAATTCCCTCGTATTCGGCGTGGAAAATTCAGGGAGGGGACAGGTGGTCTATATGGTTGACAATCCGCTCTTCAGGGGATTCTGGGAAAACGGCAAACTCTTCTTTGCCAACGCGCTTTTTATGTTGGATTAATTCAGTGAATTCGAAAAATAGGGGTCAGTAGAGCATAAAGGCCATAAATACAATACCCAAAAATGCCACGGGCAGGATGAACAGCATATAGATGAAGGAAATGACATTGGCTTTCAGGAAGGCCCCGATCCAGCTGCTGCGATAAAAGTTCCTCAGGGCCACCATCAGGTAGACCAGGTAGGACAGGGTGATGATCACTTCCAGCCACACCGGTACTTCAATCAGTTTGTTGGCCAGGATTAAAATGCAGAAAGCCGTGAATAAAAAAGTAAAAAAATAGAAGCTGAACACCATGTGGTGGGCAAAATTCCCCCTCCTCCAGTAAAAAATCTTCAGCAACATGGCAAAGATCGGCATCAGCAGGAACATAGCAATAGGGATGGTGTCGAAAAAGGTCTGGATTATCCCTCCTCCCCTTTGTACATATAGTTTGTAGACCTGCTCGTAGATGCGGCGGTTAAAAACGGAAGCGTTATCCTCCATCCCCATGGCCTTTAGTTTTTGATCCATGGGGGCGTTGATGGCGATGAGGGAGTCGAGTTCATCCTTGTCAAAATCAAAGGTGATGCCGCGGTTCAGGCTGGAAGGGTTTTCTGCTGTCTCGGTCATGACCGAGTCAATATCTGCCATGTCCTCATCGGAAATTCCCCATTTTTTCTGGTTGTTTTTCAACATTTCCTTGGTTTTCACCAATTGAAGGGAATCATTGGAGCTCAGTTTCACAGAATCCTTTATAGTCTCCATGCTATCTTGTTCGATGTTCTTCTTGAGTGCCTCTGTCATCTTATTGTCTGCTTCCCGAATGCTGAAGGAGAACAAAAAGAAAAAGACAACCGAAACAAACAGGTAGAATTGTGCGGGGTGCAGATAATACAGACGTTTGCCGTCCACGAACCTCCGTGCCAGCACCCCGGGTTTAAAGATCAGGGGGATAAAACTCCGGAAGAAACGGGCATCCACAGAAAAGTAGTCACTGATCGTCTTGCTGAACAAGACGCCGAAGGTGAGGTTGTCCGTCACCTCCTGCCCGCATCTGGGGCAGTATTCATAGGCAGGGTCCAGGAGGTGGTCACAGTTCTTACAGCGGTTGGTTTCGGCCATGGGTCGATTTTTATATAAAAGTAGAAAAATTTCAATTTCAAAGGGGTTCAGGTATGGGTCCAAAGGAATGATTCCTTATTTAACCTTCTTTTCCATGATCATCTTCCACTCTCTTTGTACCTTAGATACTATCCTGTATTTCTTAAGACGAATGGGAACCGAGAACGTAACCGCATTTTTGGAAACCCTGGAGCGACTCTGCGCTGAGGCTGCCGATGAAAGGACAGCCGAAGGCCAAAAAGCCTATATGCGCCACCAATTTCCTTTTTATGGGATCAAGACCCCGAAGAGAAGGGAGATCCAGAGATTCCTGTTCCAAAAAGAACGCCTGCCTTCCAAAAAGGACATGCACGGAATCATCCAAAAACTTTGGGGAAAGAACGAGCGGGAAAACCAGTACATTGCCCAGGAACTCGCGGGGAAATATATCCGGGCTATGGAACCAGAAGACTATGCCTTATACGAGCATATGATCACCCATAAATCCTGGTGGGATACGGTTGACTTTATCGCGGTGAAGCTCGTGGGGCCCTACTTCAAATCCTTCCCGGGAAAAAGGGATGGGATCACAGAAAACTGGTTGTCTTCCGGGAATATTTGGTTGCAGCGCACCGTGCTCCTCTTCCAATTGAAATACAAAGAGGATCTGGATACGCATTTCCTGGAGAGGACGATCTCCCGCCTCTCGGGTTCTCGAGAATTCTTCATCAATAAGGCGATCGGCTGGATCCTGAGGGAATACAGCAAGACCAATCCCTCCTGGGTACAGGGATTTACCGCTTCAATACCCCTGCATCCCCTGAGTGCAAGGGAGGCCCTCAGGTTACTAAAGAAATCATAGCATGGAAAGGGATCTGCAGCCTACAGACTTTCAGCTTCAAGGCGTGTGGATTTTTTGACGAGCTTACCAACCGTGAGCCCCTGTACGATGATGGAGAAAACAACTACGATATAGGTGATCAGCAGGAACAGATCCCTGTTCATTTCCCCGGTGAGGCCCAGTGCAAGGGCTATGGATATGGCCCCCCTGAGTCCACCCCAGGTCATGATCACACCGGTCCTGGGAACAAATTCCAGCTTTCTTTTGAAAAATGAAATAGGCAGCAAGAGAGAAAGGTAGCGGCAGAGGAGGACGATCGGTATCGTTATCAGACCCGCGAGCAGGTAGTTGGAGTCGAAGGTCAGCACGAGGATCTCCATCCCCAGGAGCACAAACAGCAAAGTGTTGAGCAGGATATCTATCAACTCCCAGAACTTGTCGACATAGACCATGGTGTTTTCTGACATGGCACTGGTCCTGACATTGTCATTCCCGATCATCAGTCCGGCTACGACCATAGCCAGAGGGGCTGAGACATGGAGTTGATGGGCGAGAACAGTTCCCGTCATGACGGTGGCCAGGGTGATAATGACCTCAATATCGTAATCGTCTATGTTCCTCATCAGCCTGTAGGTTGCCCATCCCAGCAACAATCCGAGGGCAATACCCCCAAAAACCTCAACCCCAAAAAGCTTAGTCACGCTCCAGGCAGTGACAGCCTCTTCTGAGGGAGACGCGATCTCAAAGAGGGTGAGGAAGACCACGACCCCGACCCCGTCGTTGAACAGGGATTCTCCCACGATCTTCGTCTCCAGTTTCTTGGGTACCCCGGCTTTTTTCAGGATTCCCAAGACGGCGATGGGATCCGTAGGAGAGATCAGGGCCCCGAAAAGCAGACAGTGTATAAAGGGCACCTCCATGCCCAGGGCTATTAAGAGATAATAAGTTGCCGTACCTACCAGAAAAGTGGAGGTCAGCACCCCAAGGGTCGAAAAACTCAGGATAGGCCAGCGATGTTTTTTCAGCTGGTCGAAATCGGTATGAAGCGCCCCGGCAAAGAGCAGGAAACTCAGCATGATATCGAGGAGGACCGTTTTAAAGTCGATTTGCGAAAGGATATATCGCTCCACGTTCAGCAGGGTGGGATCGATATAGCTCCAGGCGAAGACGGCCAGGGTCAGCAGGATGGTGATGAACATGAGCCCGATGGTATTGGGCATTTTCAGGTAACGGACATTGATGTAACCAAAGATCGCTGAGAGGAATACGAGGATGGTCGCAATGGTGAACGGTTCGAACTGCATGACCCAAATGTACTCCTCCTTCAGGAGATGTCAAAAACGGATTTCGTAATTTTTGCTCTGTGCGAGGCATGTGTATGCGGATTGGACCTCTTGGGAGATCGGGAGGATAGATCAGTGAAAACCAGCCTAGCTCATTTGATTTATGCCAATTATTTGCGAACTTCAAACACAGATATGCACGAGCTGTAAGAGGGACCATCAATAAGTAAAACAAAGAATACTTTGATTGGAATAGAACCATCACCCGTGTTACCTCCTGGGATTTTTCAACCTATTGAAGGAAGTATCGCATTATGAAATACATCGACTACTATAAGATCCTGGGGGTCCCGAAAAATGCCTCCCAGCAGGACATCAAAAAGGCCTACCGAAAACTCGCCAGGAAATACCATCCGGACGTAAATCCCGGTGACGCCTCCGCTGAGAAGAAGTTCAAGGAGATCAATGAAGCCAACGAGGTCCTGGGCAATCCCGAGAACCGGGCCAAATACGATGAGTACGGAAAGGACTGGCAGCATGCCGAGGCCTTTGAAAAAGCCAAAAAGGAACAGGCCCAGTACCGGCAGTCGCATCAGCGGTCCGGAAGGTCGGCCTTTTCGGATGACGACTTTTCCGATTTCTTCAGCGCCATGTTCGGGGGAAGCAGGGGGAGACAGCAGCGCGGTATGCAGTTCAGGGGACAGGATGTACAGGCCGAACTGGAACTGCCCCTGGAGGAGGTCTACAGGACCCACAAGCGCACCCTGACGGTCAGTGGCAAGAACATACGGCTTACCATCCCCGCAGGCATACGCCACGGGCAGGTGATCAAGATCAAGAACCACGGGGGAGAAGGCATTAACGGAGGTCCGCGGGGAGATCTCCACATCCGGTTCTCCATAGTGAACAACACCCGGTTCAGGAGGGACGAGGACCACCTGTATACCACGGTGAAACTCGACCTGTACAAGGCCGTGCTCGGGGGAGATATCATCGTGCACACTTTTGAGGGGCAAGTGAAACTGAAAGTAAAACCCGAGACCCCGAACGGGACTCAGGTAAAACTGAAAGGAAAGGGATTCCCGGTTTACAAGAAGGAAGGGCAATTTGGGGATCTCTTCATCACTTATGAGATCGAACTCCCAAAAAACCTTTCCCCCAGGGAGAAACAACTATTCGAAGAACTTGCTAAATTGAGATAGGTATGTCAAAAAAGGAATTTTTTCCAGTAATACAATTATGCGAACTCTATGACCTTGAAACCGAATTTTTTGAGGAATTGGGGGAATTTGGGCTTATCGATCTCAGGGTGTACCGTGGTGAGCAATGCATTCACCAGGATTCCTTGCAGGAAGCGGAGAGGATCATCCGTATCCACAGGGACCTCCGGGTGAATCTGGAAGGGATAGACGTAGTGCTCCAGCTGCTCAGGAGACAGGAAGAGCTCGAAGCCCGGCTTCTGAGGTTGAGCAACAGATTGAGGCGTTACGAGGATCCATTCTAGGCATGCCAATTGTATCTATTTTTATCGGATTATAACCCACTAACCTGCCCTTTGTTATGGATTTGATTTTTCTAAGTTCTTTTCACACTTCTATTACCCTGATCTGCATTGTCGGGCTGGGGGTCGTCCTGTCGGGTTTCCTCCTGAACAAGATCAAACAACCCACCCTGATCGCTTATATCCTCATCGGGGTTTTGATAGGTCCTTTTGGATTAGACCTGATCGGGGACCAGGAGACTATAATGCACATAGGAGAATTGGGGATCATCCTGCTCTTCTTCTTTATCGGGATGGAGATCGACCTCTACTCCTTTATCGGCAATTGGCGCCTGGCGGTTTTCGGCACCCTGGGCCAGATCTTTCTGAGTATAGGGGCTATGGGTGCCATAGGCGTGCTCTTTGGCTGGAACAATACCCGTATTCTGGTGATGGGATTTGTCATCGCCCTGTCGAGTTCGGCCGTGATCTTCAAGTTACTCGAGGACAAGAAGCTGCTCGACAAGAAGATCGGCCAAAACGTGTCGAGCATCCTTCTTGCCCAGGATATTGCCATTGCTCCTATCCTTATCCTCATCTCCATCTTTGGTGGGGAGGATACCTCCACTGAATCCATAATCCTGAAGATAATAGGAGGAATCCTGATTATCGCGACCATTTTGTATATCTATATAAAAAAGGAGATCAACTGGCTCCCTTTTCGCAAATCCATCATGAGGGATCACGAGTTGCAGGTCTTCCTGGCCCTTTTCTTCTGTTTTGCGGGGGCAGGCATCGCAGGACTCTTCGGGATCTCCGAGGCTCTTGGAGCCTTTGTGGGCGGTTTAGTGATGCATGCAGGGAAGGCTGTAAGCTGGATACACGACGCCATACACTCCTTCCGCATCCTATTCGTTGCCGTATTTTTTATTGCTATTGGTGCCCAGATCAACATCACCTTCCTGATGGAAAACCTCCTGCCGCTGGGATTGTCACTGGTGACGGTATTTTTCCTGAACCACACCATCAACGCCCTCATCCTCCGGGCCTACAACAACAGCTGGAAAGAAGCGATATTCGGGGGCGCGATGCTTGCCCAGATCGGAGAACTGAGCTTCCTGATCTGCATAACGGCCTTTAACCTGAACATCCTGACCCAGTACGCTTACGACTTTACTATTTCCCTGATCTCCCTGACCATTGGGATCAGCCCATTCTGGATTTTTTTAACGGAAAGGATCAGCACTAAAAAACAAATTACAGCCCCATAAATCTTACCTTGAACAGGCGAATCAGAAAAGAGGAAACTATGGAAAAACGAATAAAAAAAGAGAATCATTACCTGGGCAGGAGCAACTGGCTCAGGGCCTCCATCCTCGGGGCAAATGACGGTATTCTCTCTACGGCCAGTATCATTGTCGGGGTGGCTGCAGCTTCCACCTCACGGGAGCCCATCGTGATCGCAGGGGTAGCCGGACTGGTGGCGGGTGCCCTGTCCATGGCGGCAGGGGAATACGTTTCGGTCAGTTCCCAGACGGATATAGAAACGTCGGACCTGGACAGGGAGCGAAGGGAACTCAGGGATATGCCCGAGGAGGAACTCAAAGAGCTGGCCCATATTTACCAGTTGAGAGGCCTGAGTCCGGACCTGGCCATGAAAGTGGCGCAACAGCTTACGGAGCACGATGCCCTGGGAGCACATGCCCGTGATGAACTGGGGATCCACAGCCTCACCCGGGCCAAACCCCTGGAAGCGGCGATAGCCTCAGGTGCATCCTTTGTCTTCGGTGCAATTCTTCCGGTCATAGCTGCTCTACTGATCCCTGTTAAATTAATGATCCTGTGGCAATACATCCTTACCACCATCTTTCTGATCATTCTGGGCGCTTACGCCGCCAAGGCAGGAGGGTCAAGTGTGAGAAAGGCCGTGCTCAGGATCACTTTCTGGGGCACCATTGCCATGGGGGTAACCGCTTATATCGGTCACCTCTTCGGGGTATCGGTCTCTTGATGAAGTGGCCTGGTGCCAAAACTGATATCATAAAATTTCGTAGCTTTTTAGGGAAAATTTTTCTGACTGCTTATGAGCAAAGGCAATGGTAAAAAAAATCAATATGGCGAGATTCGTTAAAAAGGCAAAACAGGATATAGGTCTGGCACCGGATGACCTCATTTTTCGGGGGAAGAAAAAGGCCAACGAGGTACTGCTTCGCATTATAGACTTCAACGAGGATACCCTGGAGGAAGATGCTGTACAACTGGTTCGGGACGTGCTCAAATACAAGGAAAAGGATACGGTTACCTGGCTGAATGTGGACGGGCTTCACAATGAAGCCATCATGAAAGAGATCGCCGAGACCCTTGACCTGGACACGCTGGTCCTTGCGGAGGTCATGCAAACCCAGGCCAGGCCCAGGGTAATAGAATATGACAACTGCATCCTGATCACCATCAAGATGATGCAGCAGAGAGAGGACTCGCACCAGATCATCGTGGAAAACCTGAGCATCATCCTTACCGAGGATATGCTCATCTCCTTCCAGGAACGAAGGGGGGACGTTTTCGAACCGGTCCGTGAGCGCATCCGGAAACAAAAGAAAAGGATACGACACGGGGGAACGGATTACCTGGCTTTTGCCCTCCTGGATATCGTGATCGACAATTACCTGTACGTGCTGAGCGTACTGGGGGAAAAGATCGAAGCCCTGGAAGATACCCTGGTGGTCAACCCCAATGAAGTGATCATCAACGAGATCAACAAGTACAAGAGGGAACTGAATTTTCTGCGGAAGAATATCAAACCGGCCAAAGAGATGATCTTTTCCCTGGGAAAACTGGAAACGGAATTTATTGATGAGTCTACCTATGTCCACTTCAAGGAACTCGAAGACAATATCAGTCAGGCGAATGAAGTATCGGACAGTTACAGGGATATCCTTTCCGACCAGCTCAATATTTACCACACCACGATCAGCAGTAAACTCAACGACGTGATGAAGGTACTTACCATATTCTCGGTGATCTTCATCCCCCTTACCTTTATCGCCGGGATCTATGGGACCAATTTTGATATTTTACCCGAACTGCACTACCAATACAGCTATTTTATCATGCTGGGTGTGATGATCGTGATCGCTTTGGGCATGCTGATCTATTTTAAACGGAATAAATGGCTCTGACCTCGGCTTGCCTTAGATGCCAAGAAGATCTCGAAGTCATGAAAAAAAAACCGCCGATGCACCTGCACCGACGGTTCCACTAAAAAACCAACCAAACAACTAACTAAACTGGAAATGAATCTACATCACCGGTAATACTACCGTATCGACCACGTGGATCACCCCATTGGACTGATTCACGTCGCTGATAGATACCGTGGAAATATTTCCGGCAACATCCTTTAACTGAACTTTTTGCCCTTTGAGCATGGCGGTCAGGGTAGCCCCATTCACCGTGGAGAATGTAGCCTTTCCGTTCCCTTCTTTAATAGCCTTTACAATATCAGCTGCATTGTACTTCCCCGCCAGTACATGGTAGGTAAGGACAGCCTGCAGAGTCGGCTTGTTTTTTGGTTCCAGGAGGGAGGCAACAGTTCCTTCAGGTAATTTATTAAATGCCTCGTTGGTTGGAGCAAAAACGGTAAAGGGGCCGTCTCCCTGAAGTGTTTCTACCAGTCCGGCAGCCTTGACAGCGGCCACAAGGGTAGTGTGATCCTTGGAGTTAACCGCGTTGGAAATAATATCCTTGCTGGGATACATAGCGGCACCCCCGACCATCTTTGTCTTTTGATCCATCATGGGTTTTTGGGCCATCAGGGAGGTGGCAGAAAATAGGATTACCGCAAGAGAAGCGATTCTGAACATTTTACGTGTCTTCATAATTATTTCTTTATTTTAGGATTTACCTTACCTACGGAAGGTTTCTGCCAGAGGTTTGGTTTTTTGTTCCCTTTTTAAAAAATTTAACATTTGCGTCTGCAATACTGCATTGATCATGAAAAAATCGGACCCCCCTATTCTTGTGGAGGCTTCCTTTGAAAGGAGCGCGGCCTCTCTCTGGAAGGCCCTTACCTATCTTCCCGAGATGAAAAAATGGTACTTTGAGATGCTTCCGGCCTTTGAGGCCAAAGCGGGATTCAAGACCGCATTTAAAGTGCAATCTGAAGACCGGCAATTCACCCATCAGTGGGAAGTGCTCGAAGCAGAGCAAGGATCGAAGATTACCTATCGCTGGACCTTTGCGGAATATCCGGGGGCCTCTACTTCCACTTTTGAAGTAACCGGGGATGAGAATCGGGCCCATCTCCTGCTTACTGTACTTGTTCAGGAAGACTTCCCGGATGACATCCCGGAATTCAGGCGGGAAAGTTGTATCGGCGGATGGGATTATTTCATTCACGGGAACCTGAAGAATTACATGTCTGCCTAATCCCCAAAAGCGACTTATGCAGCGAAATAAAGTCCTACTCTTCATTGTATTGTCCCAATTCTTCTGCACCTCCCTTTGGTTTGCCGGGAACGGAGTGCTGGATAACCTCATCTTCGAGTACCGCCTTACCAAACAGGCTCTCGGCCATCTCACCTCTGCTGTACAGGTAGGGTTTATCACCGGAACCCTGGTCTTTGCTGTGATGACCATCGCCGACCGATATTCCCCTTCCAGGGTCTTTTTCTTTTCGGCCCTTTTCGCAGGAGTCAGCAATCTGGGCCTGATGTGGGAAGGAAATACATTGCTGACCCTGTTCGCCTCCAGGTTGTTCACAGGGTTTTTCCTGGCCGGCATCTATCCGGTAGGCATGAAGATCGCCGCCGATTATTTTGAAAAAGGCCTGGGCCGGTCCCTCTCCTTTCTTGTAGGAGCATTGGTGCTGGGAACGGCCCTGCCGCATCTGTTGAAGGGATATTTTTTAGGGGCGGATTGGAAATATGTGGTTATCGCGACCTCCATCCTTTCCCTGGCTGGGGGTGCCCTTGTCTGGGCAGGGATCCCCGATGGTCCTTATCGGAAGGCCGCAACCGGTTTTAAATGGAATGCCGTGTTCACTGTTTTTGGAAACCGAAATCTGCGGCAGGCGGCAATCGGGTACTTTGGGCACATGTGGGAACTGTACGCTTTCTGGGCCTTTATTCCGGTGGCCCTTGTGTACTATCAGGACCTCCATAACCGGAAGCTGGACACCTCTTTATGGGCTTTTCTTATCATAGCCATTGGGTCCCTGGGGTGTGTGCTGGGAGGCTTCCTTTCCGAACGATACGGTGTCAGGAGAACGGCCTTTAGGGCCTTGCTCTTTTCCTGTGTTTGCTGCGTGCTCTCCCCCCTATTGATCTTCCAGCCGGTTCCCTGCCTTTTCCTCGCTTTCTATCTTCTGTGGGGTATGGCAGTGATCGCAGATTCTCCATTGTTCTCCACCCTGGTGGCACATAATGCTGCCGGTCCCCTGAAAGGGTCGGCTCTCACCATGGTGAATTGCATAGGGTTCGGGATCACCATCCTGAGCATCCAGTTGCTCAACTCACTTCAGGATCTCATGACACCCGCCTGGATCTTCACGGTCCTGGCCCCGGGGCCCGTGATGGGCCTCCTTGCCCTGAAGAAGAAATAATAGGGTACCCTGTACCGGCGCGCCCGGAGATGGTATTTCAGATAATTCTACTTGGCCACATTCACAGCCCTGGTTTCCCGTATCACGGTTACTTTCACCTGACCGGGATAGGTCATGTCTGTCTGGATCTTCTGGGAGATCTCAAAAGAAAGCTGGGCCGCTTTTTCATCACTTACCTTTTCACTTTCGACAATAACCCGCAATTCCCGGCCTGCCTGGATAGCATAAGCCTTTTGTACCCCACCGAATCCAAAGGCGATGTCCTCCAGGTCCTTCAGCCGCTGAATGTAGGAATCCAGCACCTGTCGCCTCGCCCCCGGCCTGGCACCGCTGATGGCGTCACACACCTGAATAATAGGAGAGATCAGGGTGTTCATTTCAATTTCGTCATGGTGTGCCCCAATCGCGTTACACACTTCTGGTTTCTCCCCGTATTTCTCTGCCCATTGCATCCCCAGGATGGCATGGGGCGTTTCCAGTTCAGTCTCTGTATTGGGGACCTTCCCGATATCATGGAGCAAGCCTGCCCGCTTCGCGAGCTTGGGGTTGAGCCCCAGCTCAGCCGCCATAACCCCGCAAAGTTTGGCAACCTCCCTGGAGTGCTGCAAGAGGTTCTGGCCGTAGGACGAACGGTATTTCATCCGTCCGACCGCCTTGATCAGTTCCGGGTGAAGTCCGTGTATGCCGAGATCGATCACGGTGCGTTTCCCAATCTCCACGATCTCCTGCTCGATCTGTTTCTCTGTTTTCCTCACCACTTCCTCTATGCGCGCCGGGTGAATACGGCCATCGGTCACCAGCTTGTGGAGGGACAGCCTGGCTACCTCCCTGCGTACGGAATCAAAACACGACAGGATGATGGCTTCAGGAGTATCATCCACGATAATCTCTACCCCGGTGACGGATTCAAGGGCCCTGATGTTGCGCCCTTCACGGCCGATGATCCGACCTTTGACGTCATCAGATTCCAGGTTAAAGACAGAGACACAATTCTCCACAGCCTCTTCCGTACCGATCCTCTGGATGGTATTGATCACGATCTTCTTGGCCTCTTGCTGGGCGGTCAGTTTTGCTTCTTCCAGGGTAGACTGCATAAACGCCATAGCGTCAGACTTGGCGGTCTCTTTCAAAGACTCCAGCAACTGGTTTGTCGCCTCCTCGGCAGACAAGCCTGAGATCACCTCGAGTTGCTGTACCTGGCTCTTGTGCAGTTTCTCCACCTCGGTCTGTTTCTTTTCATACAATTCCACCTTGTGGTCCAGGTCCCTGATCTTGCCCTCGAGTTGTTCGTTGAGTTTTTTATTCCTGGCCAGTTCACTGCTCACCTGGGATTCTTTGTCCCTGGTGCGCTTTTCAGATTCCGAGATCTTCTTTTCCTTGTTGATGATGACCTTCTCGTGCTCTGCCTTCAATTCCAGGAATTTCTCTTTCGCCTGGAAGATCTTGTCCTTTTTGATGTTCTCTCCTTCAGCTTCCGCATTCTTCAAGAGGGCGGCCGCCTCTTTCTTGGCATTGGCCAGTGTTTTGGATGCTTTTCCCTTCTCCAGGAATTTGGCGATGGCAAAGCCTATGATCAGGCCTAAGGCACCCGTGATGAGTATTATTGTTGTAGTGTCCATGAGTTAGTTTTGTTTTGGGAGGGAACGCTCCCTCCGAAATATGAAATGGATGATCCAGCCGATCTGTATCTGCCGGTCCTCCCGTGGTTCTCATTCCATTCCGAAATGACGAATGGAAATAAAAAAGCCCACATTGATGGAAGTTTTGTACAAACTCCTATAAACAGGTTTAGGGCTAACAGACTGCTCAAGGATCCTTTCAGGAAGGCCTGCTTTTACAATCTAAACTCACCCTTTTTAAACTAATTAATGTTGAGTTTGTCAAAATTTATTTACCAATGTGGGCAGTAAATTATGTATGTTAAAGAACTTATTTAAAGCCGAGCTTTTCATTGACCAGCTGGTCCAGCGCCGTCAGTCGTTCCACGACCTCCCGGGTATCTTCCATCCTGTCAATGCCGCGTTGTTCAATCTTGGAGGCAAACTGCAAGGCACACATGGCCAGTACATCCTGCTTGTCTCTTACAGCGTAATTCTGCTCAAATTTTTTGGCGAGCTGTTCGATGTTCTTCGCTGCTTTTCGCAGGCCTTCTTCCTGACTTGGATCAATGGTCAGGGGATAAACACGGTCCGCGATTGACAGCTTGATCTTTAGTTTCTCCGCCATATTTTGAGTCCATTATTCAGCGAGCTGAGAGATGCAATGGTCCAACTCCCTGATCAATGTATTTATTTTGAGCTTGGCTTCTGTTTTATTTGTTTCACTGCCCAGCATTGAATTTGCCAGCTTAAGGGATTCGTATCTCTCCTCCCATTCTTGAACGGATTTCTTTGTGGCCTCGTGATCCTGCTTGATCTGGATCAATTCTTCCTCCAGTCTTCCTTTAGCTTGATTGAGCAATTCCACCTTGTGCAATAGCTTACTGATCTTATTTTCAAGGGAATCAACTATATCAACCAATTCGCTCATGGGCAACCCAATGCTTTCAAACAAAGTTAACATTCCTGGGACGACTTCGCAATAGTTTTTCCATTTATTCCATCAGTCTCCCGTCGATGTGGACCCTGAGGGCGATTCGTTGGACTTCAGGCTCAGTTTTATTTTAAAGTTATTGCGCTATTAATTAATTTCGTGCCAACCCTAGTCTATGAAGAAGAGTATTTTCCTGCTTTCCATTATTTTGATTCAGAATGTCTTAGGGCAGGAGAACTATCCCAGGGATGCCTTCAGGTCGCCCCTGGACATTCCCCTGATCCTCGCAGGAACATTCGGGGAACTGCGTTCCAATCATTTTCATTCCGGCATCGATATCAAAACGCAGCAACGCCAGGGCCTCCCGGTCTTCGCGATAGCAGATGGCACCATAACAAGGATCAAAGTATCCCATTGGGGATACGGCAAGGCCCTTTATATTGCACATCCCAACGGATATACTTCTGTCTATGCCCACCTGCAGAAATTCAGTCCTGAAATCGAAGCCTTTGTAAAAGAGACCCAGTATCGCAACCGCTCCTATGAGATCGAGGTCTTCCCGGAATACGGGCAGCTCAGGGTGAGCAAGGATTCCCTGGTAGCTTACACGGGAAATACAGGGGGTTCTTCAGGTCCCCACCTTCATTTTGAGATCAGGAGCAGCCTTACAGAAAAACCCACCAATCCCCTGCTGTACGGACTGGATGTGCGTGACGCCACCAATCCCACCCTGGAATCCCTGTACGCATACCCCCTTTCTACGGATGCCGTGGTCAATCAAAGCGAGGAACGGGTACAACTCTCTTTGAACAGGCAGGGGGATGGTTCTTACCTGGCAGACGAGGTCAGGGCGATAGGGACCATCGGTTTCGGCGTTGCCGCCTTCGACCGCCAGGACCTCGCGGCCAACCAGAATGGCCTGTACGAACTGGAGCAAAAGGTAAACGGGCGGATCATTTCTACTTTGGACTTCGACTCCTTCTCTTTTGGCGAGACACGGCTGATCAATACCCTGATCGATTACGAGTACCTTTCTAAATATCGCAGGCGCATCCAGCGGTGTTTTAAGACCAACGGAAATGATCTCAGCATTTACAGAGATTTGGTCAATGACGGCAAACTGACCGTGTTGCCCGGAATGAACTACACGGTCGAGATCACCCTTAAGGATCTTGCCGGTAACTCCACCAAGGCTATCATCCCAATTGTGGGAATCAGTGAGACTCCCCAGCAAAAGAAAGAGATTCTCAAGACCCCGTACTACATCGCCTCCGGCAAACCGAACAATTTTGATCTGGGAAAGGCCAGGCTGTTCTTCCCCCCCAACACGTTTTACGAAGACTTTTACATAGACCTCAGGGCTGACCGCGACACGGTAACGGTCCACAACAACAGCGTCCCCGTTCACAAGAACTTCACCCTAACCTTTGATATGGAAGGGTATGATGAGAGTTTTCTCAGGACTGCTTTTATCGCCCGCCTCGATGATCGCAAGAGGCCCGACTATATGAAGACCTATAAAAGGGGAAATACCTTTACTATCCGTACCCGGTCCCTGGGCACTTACACCCTGGCCCGGGACACCGTGCCACCCACCATCAGGCCAAAGAATTTCAAGGCGAAACAATGGCTGACCAATTACAGGTACCTGAGCCTGCTTATCTCCGACGATCTGAGCGGGATAGCTTCCTATGAGGCTACCCTGAATGGGGAATGGATCCTGATGGAATACGAGCCAAAGAACAACACCATCACCTATAATTTCGACGACAAGATCCTGGACCAGAAGCAATGCGACCTCAAGGTGGTCGTGACCGACAATGTCGGGAATTCCACTACCTTTACGAGTAGTTTTTTCAGAAGTTAGGCTCTTGAACCCCCTCAGGTTATTACTGTTCCCCGCTTTTTTTTGTGTTGCCTGTGCCGTGATGGGCCAAACAGCAACGATCACAGGAGTGGTCCTCGACCAGGAGAGCCGCCCCCTGAGCGATGTCAGTATCCTTTCAGGAAACAGGGGAACGATCTCAGGTAATGACGGGTTCTACGAGTTGGAGGTGGAATCGGAAAAAGTACTGACAATCATATTTTCCCATATCGGCCATCAGCAGATAGAGCTCAGGGAACTCATCCTGACCACGAATCAGGTCTTCGCCTTTAACCCGGTCATGAAGACCGATGCTATTCAAATTGACAGCGTGGAGGTCACCGCCATGGGTGCCAAGTCCATTTCCGGGATCTCCAACCTTTCTCCGGAGCTGGTACAAAAGATCCCCGGGGTAAATGCAGGGGTCGAAAACCTTCTCAAACTCTTGCCGGGAGTATTTTCAAACAACGAGCTGAGTACACAATACGGGGTCAGGGGTGGCAATTACGACGAGAACCTCGTTTATGTCAACGGCATCGAAGTCTACAGGCCTCAATTGCTCAGGTCAGCACAGCAGGAAGGCTTCAGTTATGTGAATAGCAGCATGGTGGAAAGCCTGCACTTTTCTCCGGGAGGGTTTCAGGCGCGGTATGGGGATAAGTTGTCTTCCGTGCTCGATATTACCTACAAGACGCCCACCCGTTTCGCCCTTCAGGCCGAAGCCAGCCTGCTGGGTCTTGGAACCACTTTGGAAACCCGGTCCGGGGACAAAAAATTTACCACCCTTACCGGCTTCCGTTACCGTGATAACAGCCTGATCGTAAACAGCCAGCAGACCAGATCCAGCTTCAATCCCCTTTTTACAGACCTGCAAAGCGTACTCACGTATCGCTTTACCTCCCGGTTCCACCTCCATTTCCTTGGATACCTGGGGCTTAACAGGTACCGAAACCGACCTGTATCGAGGCAGACCAATTTCGGCACCCTGGCCGATCCAAGGGCCTTGCAGGTCTTTTACCTGGGGAGGGAAGAGAATTCCTTTTCAACGGGGATGGGAGCCATTAAAGCCGATATCTTTCCCAATAAGTCCCTCTCCCTGAGCTTCTATTCGGCTATCAACCACACCCTGGAGGAAGAATACTCCGATGTAGTGGCACAGTATGAGCTTGGGGAAATAGATACGAACCTGGGGAGTGGCAACCTGGGCGAAGTGACCTCTTCCCGGGGTATCGGTTCCCAGTACAACCGAGCCAGGAATGACCTCGACGCCCTGATCCTCACCTGGTCTCACCAGGGAAGCTACCGGAAGGAGAATGCCCAGCTTTCCTGGGGGTTAAAATATTCATACGAGGATGTGCGAGACCAGATCCGGGAATCCGAATTCATTGATTCGGCCGGGTTTTTTATCAGGCCCCCCAGGGAGGAATTCGTCAACAATCAACCGGTAGAACCCTTCACAGCCCCCCTGGTGGCTTACAATGCGGTAAGTGCTCGCAACTTTACCCAAACGAGCAGACTGCAGGGATTTATCCAATTTACTGACAGGCTGGCCCTGGATAAACACGATCTTACCTATACCCTGGGCGTAAGGTCCCATCATTGGGTACTCCAGGGAGATGGGATTGAAAGAAAAGCACAATGGGCCCTCAGTCCGCGTGTGCAGGTCTCCTTCAAACCGGACTGGGGGAAGGACATCCTTTTCAGAATGTCTTCAGGTGTCTACCAGCAACCTCCCTTTTACAGGGAACTCAGGAATGCGGAGGGGGTGATCATACCCGATGTGGAGGCCCAGAAATCTGTTCATTTCGTGCTGGGGACCGAGTACAGTTTCAGGCTCTGGGACCGGCCTTTCAACCTTCAATCCGAAGTGTATTACAAAAGCCTGTGGGATGTCAACACCTATACACTGGAGGATGTCCGCATACGTTACGTGGCCAACAATGATGCCCAGGCATATGCCTACGGAGCCGACATGAGGCTCTATGGCGCTTTTGTCCCCGGGACGGAATCCTGGATCAGCCTGGGATTTTTAAAAACCATGGAGAACTGGGATGGCAGGGGATATATCCCGAGGCCTTCGGATCAGCGATTCAAAGCCGCTATTCTTTGGCAGGATTATGTTCCTGACCTCCCCCAACTGAAGATGTATCTGAACCTCGTCTACAGCACCGGAGTACCGGGAGGTTCACCCAGCTATTCGGACCCCTATGTCTTCCAGAACAGATTGAGGGACTACAAACGGGCCGATTTGGGAATTTCTCATATTTTTGTAGACGAAAATACATCCCTCAGAGCGGGGCACTGGTTGGGGACTTGCAAGGAATTGCAATTGGGATTGGAGATCTTCAACCTGTTCAACAACCAGAATTCCATCACCAATACCTGGGTGAGAGATGTGGACAGCAAAGGTGAATTTGCAGTTCCCAATTTCATGACCGCCAGGGTCCTGAACGTAAAATTAAGAATGAGATTTTAATTAAATGAACCCTATTAAAAAGTTCTTGCCGGCCCTTTTCCTACTGCAGGTATTTCTCCTGAGTGGGCAGAAGAACATTTACGAGAGTGACAGGTTTGAGGACCTGAGTACCGACCATAAGATCCTGGCCATCATCCCTTTTTTCACCAATCTCGAACTCAAGGAAAACGAAAACGGGGCAGACCTGAAAAAGCTGGAAGAGCGGGAAGGATATGCGGTACAGGATGCCCTGGAGACCTATTTCGGCAGGGGCAAGAAAAGGAAAAAATTCTCAGTGGATTTTCAGAATACCAAGAACACCAACGCCATCCTCGCTCAGCATGAAATCGACTATTCGAACATCGACACCTACACCATCAAACAGCTTAGCGAGATCCTCGAGGTAGATGGCATCGTCAGTGGAAACATGGACCTGAACATCCTGCTTTCCGAAGGGATCCCATCAGATTTCAGTTTTATCGATTACCTCCTGGGCGATGCAAATTACGGCAGGATCGGCATCAAGGTCAGCGACGGGAAGACCGGGAAATTACTCTGGAAATACGAAAAGGAGATCAATAAGAAATCAGGTCGCAACACTACCGACCTGATCGAATCCATGATGAAAAAAGCGACGAGGAAGTTCCCTTATGACAAGGAACGTTAGGTGATCATCGGAGCCTTTTCGTCTTTGCTGAATTCCTTCAGCACGCCCACCGTATAATCTATTTCATCCTTTGTATTGTAAATGGAGAACGAGAACCTGATGGACGGGTATTTTTGCTCCTCTTCGGTCAGGATCTGGGACAGGACGTGAGAGCCGGAGTCGCTGCCCGACTGACAGGCGCTTCCCTTGGAACAAGCGATCCCTTTGATATCTAAATGGAACAACAGCATCAAGGCCTTTTCCTGGGAGATGGGCAACCTCACATTGACCAAAGTGTAGGTGCTTTTTTCCATATCCCCCGAGAGCCCGTTGAATTTGGCATCCGGGAAGGCATTTAGGATGGAGTCTATAAAATACTTTTTCAGGGAAGCGACATACTTGCTTTCCTCTTCCAGGTTGTCATAGGCGAGAACAAAGGCTTCTTCCAGGCCTACGATATTGTGGAAGGGCTCCGTACCGGCGCGGTAACCCCTTTCCTGTGCCCCACCCACGATCATGGGTTTCAGGCCCGAATTCTTTCGGATATAGGCAAAACCGACCCCTTTGGGACCGTGGAATTTATGGGCAGCGGCCGTCATGAAGTCGATCGGCAGTGCCTGTACGTCCCATGCAAAATGGCCTATGGACTGTACCGTGTCTGAGTGCAGATATGCCCCATGATCCCTGCACAAGTCAGAGACGGTTTCCATATCTATCTTGTTGCCTATCTCGTTGTTGATATGCATCAGGCTCACCAGTTTCTTCCCCTTTTCAGTCTCCAGCAGGGTTTTCAGGTGTTCCAGATCCGGATTCCCATCGGGCCTGAGGCGGAGATAACACACCTTCACTCCGGCCTGGGATTCGAGTTCCTCTACGGTATACAGAACCGCGTGGTGTTCCAGCCGGGAGGTGATGATAGTATCCACGCCAAGGTCGCGTACCGCGCACCTGAGGATCATATTGTCTGCCTCTGTTCCCCCCGATGTAAATATGATCTCCGAAGGCTGGGCGTTCAGATATTTTGCTATGGTTTTTCGCGCCGTTTCTATAGCGGTCTTAGCCGTCCTCCCGAAACCATGGGTCGATGAGGGGTTTCCGTAGCAATTGGCCAGGGCCGACTGCATCTTCTCTATCACTTCATCCCTGACACGGGTGGTAGCTGCATTATCCAGGTAGATTTGTTTCATGATCACTCCTCCTAATGAAAACCGGTCCAAAAATACAGGAAAATAACTAAAATCTCACGGATGGGGGAAGATTCCCATAGGTTTTTCCTCTTTATTTGTCTTACATTTGAGGCATGAAGAAATTCCTGCTTCTCATGCTTTTTGCCCTCTTCTGCGGCTGCAGTGACGGGGACCTGCAGATAGAGTCCATCGACTTTGACAATGTTTCCATCCAGACCTGTGAAAGCACCGTAACCACCGGTTCTACTTTATTTTTCAAGATCAATGGGGATGAAAGCCTGATCCTCGAATTGCAGGGGGGCATCCTCCAGAACCAGGAATCACAGGACACATTGGTGAGCATTATTCCCGGGCAGAGCCAATTGATCTACCGGATCTTTTCGGCCACGGTTTCCAAGAATTATTTCTGCGATGCCATCCCCCCGGCAGAGCCAACCGTTCAGGAGGAGATAGAGGCAGTTAGCGGGGAAGTTTTGGTCAATACCATCAGGAACGTTTCAGATACCACCCTTTTTGAACACACTATTTTGCTAAGGGACGTGACCCTGATCAACGAACAGGGGGAACGGATTACCGATACCAGCATCAACGATTTCGGTACCGTATCCACCAGGGAATGATCATCCCTCCTTGGGGTTTTGAAGGATATAGGCTTCGGTTGCCCCCATGCCGTACTTCTGGTAATCGGCATCGTAATAATTGATCTGTGGATATCTTCTCAGCAGAAAGCCCAGTTCTTCCTTCAGGACACCGGCACCTACCCCATGTATAAAGACCACTTTCCGGATATTTTTCCGGAGGGCAAATTCCAGTTGCCTCTTGGCGGTGTCCATCTGGATGTTCAGCATGTCGTAATTGCTCATTCCCCTGGCGTCCGGAACCAGTTGATGGATATGCAGGTCGACCTCCATGGCTGGGACATCGCGTTCCTTTTTCCTGGAGACCTTCACACCCGGTTTCCTGTCCAGTTCCTTTTCCAGGCGGGAGGCATTGACCTCATCGGGGCTCACCCGTATCCCCTCCTGTTCCTCTATAAGAAGGATCTCCTGGGGGGAAAATTCCAGTTCAAAACCATCGGAGGTCCTGACCCTTACCGAATTTTGCCCGGTTCCCACCACGATCCCTTCAATGGAATCATCCAGGACCTGTACCCTGTCGCCTACCTTGATTTTTGCCATTTCCTGAAGAAAATAAAGCCGGGTTTTGTTTTCATTCCCTAAAAATAATAGTATTTTTCGGAAGGAGATCGTAAATCTTTACCCGTGAATCTGGTACCTTTCCTGTTTGCCGCCAAGGACCTGATGCTTCCCTGTCTCAGCAAGCAACTCCTGGGCATGGAATGTCCCGGTTGCGGTATCCAACGGTCCGTGTGGCTGTTATTTCAGGGAGAATTTGTGGCCGCCTTCAAGATGTATCCGGCCGTCTATCCCATCCTCGGGCTATTTGCCTTCCTCCTGCTCGACCGATTCTTCAGGATCAAACACTCCAATACTATCAGCATCGTTCTCATGCTTATGAGCGTGGTGATGATCCTGGCCAATTTTCTATATAAAATCCTCTAACCAAAACTTTTTATGGAACAACAAAAACTACCCAACGTAACCATTGCTATTGTCCTTGCCATTTTATCGTATCTGTGTTGTTGTATCTACGGAATCCCCGCCATCATCATGTCGGGAATAGGCCTGTATCTCGTCAAGAAAGACGAGAAGACCCTGATGGAGAACCCGGACGGATATTCCAATCAGGGACAGCTCAGGACCGCCAAGATCCTGGTCATCATAGGGCTGGTACTCGGGATCCTGTACCTGTTCTGGACCATCTACCAGATCCAGGCCATGGGTGGCTGGGAAGAAGCTATGCGAAGGTCCCAGGAAATCATGGAGCAATTCGGCATTGAAGAATAACTAAAAAAAAACAGATCATGAATCAACAATCACTCCCCGGAGCCAGCAACGCGCTGACGATGGGTATACTTTCCGTAGTACTCACCCTGCTTTGCTGCGGGCCTTTTGGGATCATTTTTACGATCCTTGGACTGAGCAGTGCCAGTAAGGCAGAACGGCTCTACAGGGAAAATCCGGGTATGTACACGGGATATGAGAATGTGAAGACGGGAAGGGTCCTGTCTTATGTAGGACTTGCCCTAGCCTTGCTCTACCTCCTTTTCATTATCCTCTACTTCGGGGCGATCATCGCCCTGATAACGGCAGGAGAGTTTGATAACTTCTAAAAGAAAACCCCCGGCAATCCGGGGGTTTTTTATTTAATATTCTGAGGTTTTTTCAGTTGGCCACTTCACTCATGAACTTTAGGCGGTACAGCCGGAGTTCCTCGTCCTCATAATCCCCGTTGAACTCCTTCATAGCGGTCTCGATGTTGTCTGTCTCCGCATCCAGGAAGTAATCGTGGATCTCTTCCTGCTGATCCTCGTCGAGGATCTCGTCTATCCAGTAATCGATATTGAGCTTGGTCCCGCTGAAGACGATCTGTTCCATTTCCTTGACCAGTTCGGAGATCTCCAGCCCTTTGGCGGCAGCGATATCATCCAGGGGCAATTTGCGGTCAATGTTCTGTATGATGTAGAGCTTGAGTCCGGAATTGGCTCCCGTGCTCTTGACCACCAGGTCATCCGGACGAACGATGTCGTGTTCCTCCACATATTCTTCGATCAGCTGGAGAAAAGGCTGTCCAAATTTTTTCGCCTTCCCTTCCCCCACCCCGTGGATGGTGATCATCTCTTCCATACTGATGGGGTACTTCAAAGCCATGTCCTCAAGAGAAGGATCCTGGAAGACCACAAAGGGAGGTACATCGAGCTTTTTGGCCTCTTTCCGCCTGAGGTCCTTCAACAACTTCAACAATTGCTCGTCTGCTACCCCGGCTGATTTTTTTGCCGCGCTAACGATCGCATTGTCCGTCTCCTCGTTGTACACGTGGTCCTTGGTCATCATGAACGAGGTAGGATTTTCCATGAATTTCTCCCCTTCCTCTGTGACATGAAGTATGCCGTACTGTTCGATCTCCTTACTCAGGAATCCCGCCACGAGGGCCTGCCGGATCAAAGCCATCCAGTATTCCTTCGGATGCTCGTTCCCGCTGCCAAAAAAGTCCTTCCCGTCTATCTTGTGGGATGCGATCAGGGCATTGGTAGAACCGATCAGGGTCTTTACGATCTCTTTGGACCTGAATTTCTCGTTGGTCGCCCTGATGACCTTCAGCAGCTTGTGCAGGCTGTCCCTGGCTTCCTCTTTTTCTTTGGGGTTCCTGGCATTGTCATCCATATCGGCACCTTCCCCGTTCACCTCATCGAACTCTTCCCCGAAATAGTGGAGTATGAATTTCCGCCTGGAGATGGAGGTCTCGGCGTAGGCGACGATCTCCTGCAGGAGGGCGTTTCCGATCTCCTGTTCCGCTACCGGTTTTCCGGACATGAATTTTTCGAGTTTTTCAACGTCCTTGTAGGAATAAAAGGCGAGGCAATGCCCCTCTCCCCCGTCCCGGCCGGCCCTTCCGGTTTCCTGGTAGTAGCTTTCAATACTCTTGGGGATATCGTGGTGGATCACATAGCGAACATCCGGCTTGTCGATCCCCATCCCGAAGGCGATGGTAGCGACCACCACATCCACATCCTCCATGAGGAACATGTCCTGGTACTTGGACCTTGTCTTGCTGTCGAAGCCGGCGTGATACGGCACGGCACTGACCCCGTTCACTTGCAGCATCTGTGCGAGCTCTTCCACTTTTTTACGGCTGAGACAGTAGATGATCCCTGACTTTCCGGGATTCTTCTTGACGAAACGGATGATATCCGCATCCACGTTCTTGGTCTTGGGCCTTACTTCATAGAACAGGTTGGGGCGGTTAAAGGAGGCCTTGAACAGTGCGGCATCCTGTATCGCCAGGTTTTTGACGATATCTTCCTGTACCTTGGGCGTGGCGGTAGCCGTAAGCCCAATGATGGGAATATCATTCCCGAGCCGGTCTATGATAGGTCTCAAATTGCGGTATTCGGGTCTGAAATCGTGTCCCCACTCCGAGATGCAGTGGGCTTCGTCTATGGCGACAAAGGAGATCTTTACCGACTGAAGGAACTTGATATACTCTTCCTTGGTCAGGGATTCCGGGGCGACATACAACAGTTTCGTGACCCCGTCCAGAATATCCTGCTTAACCTGTTTTACCTCCGATTTGTTCAGGGAGGAGTTCAGTACGTGGGCAACCCCGTCCTCATTGGTGGAAATACCGCGCAGGGCATCCACCTGATTCTTCATCAACGCGATGAGGGGGGAGACCACGATGGCCGTTCCGTCCTTGAGCAAGGCCGGCAACTGGTAGCACAGGGATTTTCCACCCCCTGTAGGCATGATCACAAAGGTGTTGTTCCCTTCGATCACATTTTTGATCACTTTTTCCTGAAGGCCCTTAAATGAAGAAAAACCAAAGTATTTTTTAAGAGAGGTCTGCAGTTCCGTATCATTCAATACCATTCCCAAAATGTTTACTTAATCCCACTGGCATATGGATTCATCTGCTCCACAATAAGCTTTTATCAACTACAAGGTTGTTCAGGGCCGCAGTAGTATTTTCTCGAAGTATAAGAATACCCTATTAATAAGTTTGCGTAATTTTGTTTTCTTAAATATAATACATTCTTTTAGATTGATATTACCCTTTGAGATAAAATCTGCAATCCGTATCACGAAATTCTCACCCTGTCTTGAGCAAGAGTAAAGCCATACTGGAACTGGCAAAAAAAACCATAGAAAACGAAGGCGATGCCATCCTCAGCCTGGCCTCCCTCATCGATCAGCAATTTGCGGATGCCGTGGAATGTATCTATCACGGAGAGGGAAGAGTGGTGATCACGGGTATAGGCAAAAGTGCGCTGATCGCTTCCAAGATCGTCGCCACCCTCAACTCCACCGGAACCCCGGCCATTTTCATGCACGCCGCGGATGCCATCCACGGGGATCTCGGCACCATTCAGCAGAAGGACGTCGTGATCTGTATCTCCAAGAGCGGGAACACCCCTGAGATCAAATTGCTGGTGCCCCTGATCAAGTCGGGAGGCAATAGACTGATCGCCATTACGGGCAATATGGGATCCTATCTGGCCGAACAGGCCGAATTTGTCCTGAATACCTATGTGGAAAAAGAGGCCTGTCCGAACAACCTGGCCCCTACCACAAGTACCACAGCCCAGCTGGTCATGGGCGATGCCCTCGCCATCTGCCTGCTTGAACTCCGCGGATTCAGTTCCCGTGACTTTGCCAAGTTCCACCCCGGGGGGACCCTGGGCAAAAAACTATACCTGAGGGTGGCGGACATCGCTTCCAAGAATATGGTGCCCCAGGTGCAGGATCATTCTCCGGTGAAGGAAGTGATCGTAGAGATCTCTGAAAAAATGCTGGGTGTAGCCGCCGTTCTGAGCAAGGGAAAACTAGTGGGAGTGGTCACGGACGGGGATATCCGCCGCATGCTCAACAAATACGAAAACATCAACGGGCTCACCGCCAAGGACATCATGAGTACCCAGCCCAAAACCATAGAGCCCGATGTACTGGCCGTAAAAGCGCTCAAGGAAATGCAGTCTAATGAAATTTCCCAGTTGCTGGTGGAAAAAGACGGAAAGTACATGGGCGTGGTCCATCTCCACAACCTCATAAACGAAGGCATCCTGTAATGGCGCGAAAGAAGAAGGATCCCAATGAAATGTCGTTCCTAGACCACCTGGAGGAACTGAGATGGCACCTGATCCGTTCCACCACGGCTGTGGTCATTGTCGGGCTGGTGGCCTTTCTGATGAAGGACTTCATATTTGACACGGTGATCTTCGGGCCCAAAAAACCCGATTTTCCCACCTATGGGGTCTTCTGCAAGCTTTCCAAGATGCTGGGCTTCAGTGAGGCTTTCTGCAGCAACGAACCTCTTTTCCGGATTCAGAGCCGGGTGATGGCGGGCCAGTTCTCTGCTCATATCTGGACCTCCATCTGGGCAGGATTCATCCTGGCCTTTCCCTATATCCTGTATGAGATGTGGCGATTTATAAGTCCGGGTCTCTATGAAAATGAGCGAAAGAGTTCCAGGGGATTCATCTTTGTGGCTTCCCTTCTGTTCTTTATGGGTGTACTGTTCGGGTATTACGTGGTAGCCCCCCTGTCCATCAACTTCCTGGGGAGCTATACGGTAAGTCCGGAGGTGTACAACGACATCGATCTGAGTTCTTACATTTCTACGGTACGGGCTGCAGTGATCGCATGCGGACTCATCTTTGAACTGCCCATCATCATCTATTTCCTGACCAAAGTAGGACTCGTTACGCCCGAGATCCTGAAAAAATACCGGAAGATAGCCCTGGTGATCGTGCTGATCATTTCGGCCGTCATCACCCCTCCCGATGTGGCCAGTCAGATCATCGTGGCCATACCCGTGCTCATCCTCTACCAGGCCAGTATCTATATCTCGGCCTATGTGTTGAAACGGGAAGCCAAAAAAGCAAAGAAATATGCCAAATCAAGTTGACGAATTCAATGCGTATCGCTCCAGGATGAATGAGAAACTTCTGGGGGCGAACAACAAGCTTATCAAGCGGATCTTTAACCTGGACACCAATGCCTATGCGGAAGGAGCCCTGGACGTGAAGACCAAGGAGCTGTTGGGCCTGGTCGCTTCGGCCGTACTGAGGTGTGACGACTGTGTGAAATACCACCTGGAGAGCGCGCGAAAAGCAGGGGCCCGAACCGAAGAGGTCATGGAGACCCTCGGCATCGCAACCCTGGTAGGAGGCACCATCGTGGTTCCCCACCTCAGGCGGGCTTACGAATTCTGGGAGGCCCTGGAGGAACAGGAAGGTTAAAAAAAACGTAATTCCTTTCCCCTCCCTTCATAATACCTTAGTTTTGGACCGAAATGAAACTTAGAGCCGAAAATATCATGAAGGCCTACCGAGGCCGAAAAGTGGTCAAAGGGATCTCCCTGGAAGTGAACCAGGGCGAGATCGTGGGACTGCTGGGGCCTAACGGAGCCGGTAAAACCACCTGTTTCTACATGATCGTCGGTCTGATCAAGCCCAACGGGGGCAGGATCTTCCTGGACAATACGGAGATCACAAAATTCCCCATGTACAAGAGGGCCCAGAACGGGATCGGCTACCTGGCGCAGGAAGCATCCGTGTTCAGGAAACTCAGCATAGAAAAGAACATTCTCAGTGTACTCCAGCTCACCAAGCTCAGCAAAAAGGAACAGCACATGAAAATGGAGCAGCTCATCGAGGAGTTCGGACTGGGTCATATCCGCAAGAACAGGGGGGACCTACTTTCAGGTGGGGAACGAAGGCGGACGGAGATCGCCAGGGCCCTGGCCACAGACCCTAAATTCATCTTGCTGGATGAACCCTTTGCTGGGGTAGACCCCATTGCCGTGGAGGACATCCAGCGGATCGTCGCCCAGCTTAAGGACAAGAATATCGGCATTTTGATCACAGACCACAACGTACAGGAGACCCTTGCCATCACGGAGCGTTCCTACCTTATGTTCGAAGGAGGCATCCTTAAATCAGGGGTTCCCGAGGTGCTGGCAGAGGATGAAATGGTCCGGAAGGTCTACCTCGGGCAGAACTTCGAACTCCGCAAGAAAAAACTTCAATACTAGGATCCGGCCTGACTATTAAGACTGTTTCAATCAGTTGAGGTCTTCTCAGAAACCCTGAAGAAAAAGAGGGAAATCAGCAGATAGATCAGAATGATCATGGGAACACTCAGGAACTTCATCGTCCCGATGCAGATCAGGCTTACAAAGAGAAAAATATAGCGAAGGGCATTGTCCCTGAATCCCCAGTTCTTGAATTTCAGGGAGAACAGGGCTATGGGCGCATTGAGCAAATAACTGCTCAGGGCTGTCTGGGCGATCAGGAACCAGGGGTTGAGGATGATGCGGTTCAGGGCATCACTCCCGTTGAACAGCAGGATCATCGGCAGGGATACGACCAGCAGGGCGTTGGCGGGCGTTGGCAGACCTATAAAGGAGGTCGCTTGCCTTTCGTCTATGTTAAACCTCGCCAGTCTGTAAGCAGAGGCCAGGGTAATGGCAAAACCAAAGTAGGGAAGAACAGAGGAGAGGGGTAAGGTCCCTGCTCCCGCATCCGGCAGTACGCCCCGGGAAACCCCGAAACTCATCCCGATAAGCTGGTACATCACGATCCCCGGCACCAGGCCGAAGGTGACCATATCGGCCAGGGAATCCAATTGCAGCCCGAGCTTGCTCTCTACCTTCAACGCCCTGGCGCTCATCCCGTCCAGAAAATCAAAGATCAGGCCTGCCAGGACCAGTAATGCCATGACCTCCCAATCATTTTTCAGGGCAAAAACGACGGCCAGGGAACCGGACAGCACGTTCAATAATGTCAGGAAATTAGGGATGTATTTTTTCACCAATGGGATCTTTCCCGCTAAAATAGTATAATTTTTATGTATGCTGTTTTCTCACATTTTTTATTCAGATATTTGCCGGATACCGGCGTTTGCCCAATAGCAGCCTATTCCTGATGACACTAAAACAGTCCATCTTTTTCCTCTTTTTGTTCTTTGTACTTCCCCTGAGGCCACAGGCAGAGCCCCTGTCTGACAAAGCAGTGATCAGCGTGATCACCTGCGGACCCGGGACAGAATTGTACTCCTCATTCGGGCACAGTGCATTCAGGGTTCAGGACAGGGAGAAGTCCATAGACTGGATCTTCAATTACGGCACCTTCAATTTCAACACCCCTAACTTCTACGGCAAATTTGCCAGGGGAAAACTGCTGTATTCCCTCAGCAAGCAGCGCTTTGAGAACTTCCTTTACGCCTATGAGCTGGAGAACCGCTGGGTAAAGGAGCAGATCCTGGACATCTCCCCCCGGGAAAGAAACGAGATCTTCGCCTTCCTGGAGGACAATTACAAACCCCAGAACAGGGATTACAAATACGATTTCCTGCTGGAAAACTGCTCCACGAAGATCCCGGAAGTACTTCAGGAGGTCCTGGGGAATGAGATCATCTTTACCAATTATTTACAGGACAGTCATAAGACCTTCAGAGACCTCATACAGGAAAATCTCACCTGGAATTCCTGGTCGAGTTTTGGGATAGACCTGGCCCTGGGAGCAGTGATCGATCGGGAAGCCGATTTCAAGCAATACATGTTCCTGCCCAATTATGTTTTTTCACAACTGGAGCATACCCAGGTAGATGAAAAGCCTCTTGTGTCGCGTGTGAGGACCATCCTGGACTACAACCTCCAGGATCGCGGTAACTACTTTACCTCCTCCCCCCTCTTTTGGCTGGGCCTGCTGTTTCTTTTCACCTCGACCATTACGTATATCGATCTCAGGAATAAAGTCAGAAGCAGGGTGCTGGATGTCATCATTTTCCTCCTGACCGGCCTGGCAGGATGCCTGATCTTCTTTCTCTGGTTCTTCACCGACCATACGGCCACAGCCCTGAACCTGAATGTCCTTTGGGCCTTTCCCTTTAACCTGTTTATGGTGTATTTCCTGGTAAAATATAAAAATTTGCCCCCCTGGGCGACTCCCTATCTCACCCTGCTGTTGATCCTTCTGGGCGTTACAGGACTTATCTGGATCTTCGGCATTCAGATCTTTTCCCCTGTGGTGGGGGTCTTGCTCCTCACCCTGGGACTGAGATTCGGCTTCCTCCTCTACCACGTCAAAAAAATCGAACCTGCACCGCTATGAACCTCGTCTCCGTTGAAGGGATCTCGAAGGCCTACGGGGAGCGTGTCCTTTTTTCCGAACTCTCCTTTGGGATCAATGCGGGCCAGAAGATCGCCCTGATCGCCCAAAACGGTACCGGCAAAACCTCCATCCTGAATATACTGTCAGGAAAGGACCGGCCGGACGCAGGGATGGTCAATACGCGGAAAGGGTTACGGATCTCCTACCTGGAACAGGAACCCGACCTCGATGGCGGGATCACCCTGGAGGAGACCGTTTTCAGATCAGACAACGATATCCTGAAGGTCATCAGGAATTACGAAATGGCCCTGCAACACCCCGAGGATCAGAAGCGATATCAAAAGGCCTTTGAGGCCATGGAACGCCACAACGCCTGGGATTTCGAAACCCAGTACAAACAGATCCTCTTTAAATTACAGCTCACGGACCTGCAAGCCAAAGTGGAAACCCTCTCAGGGGGGCAGAAAAAGAGGCTTGCCCTCGCCCATGCCCTGCTGAACAAACCGGACCTGCTTATCCTGGACGAGCCCACGAACCACCTCGACCTGGAAATGATCGAATGGCTGGAAAATTATTTTGCCCGGGAGAGCATTACGCTGTTCATGGTGACTCACGACAGGTATTTTCTCGAAAGGGTGTGCGATGAGATCCTGGAACTGGACCAGGGCCAGTTGTATTCCTACAAGGGCAACTACAGCTATTTCCTCGAAAAAAAGGAAGCTCGTGAAATGCTCAGCGCCGTTGAGCAGCACAAATCGAGGCAACTCTTTAAGAAGGAACTCGAATGGATGCGGAGGCAGCCCAAGGCCCGGACGACCAAGTCCAAATCCCGAATAGACGACTTCCATGAGATCAAGAGCAAGGCCCTGCAAAGGAGGAAGGACCACCAGGTGCAGCTGGAGATCAACATGGAACGCCTGGGCAGCAAGATCCTGGAATTTCACAATGTCGTAAAAGCGTTTCCGGATACGCCCATCCTGAATAAGTTCAGCTATTCCTTTGTAAAAGGGGAACGCCTGGGCATCATAGGGAAGAACGGCACCGGCAAGACCACCTTCCTCAACCTGCTGACCGGAACAGGAGTTCCCGACGGGGGGAAGATCACCACGGGAGAGACGGTCAAGTTCGGGTATTATACCCAGGAAGGGATCCAGGTGAAAGCAGGGCAAAAAGTGATCGATGTGATCCGCGAGACAGCGGAGTACATCCCCTTGAAGAAAGGCAGGCAACTTTCGGCCCAGCAGCTGCTGGAACGTTTTCTGTTCGACAGGAAAAAGCAGTACGATTTTGTGGAAAAACTCAGCGGGGGGGAGAAAAAACGACTGTATTTATGCACGGTCTTGATCAAGAACCCGAATTTCCTGATCCTGGATGAACCCACGAACGACCTGGATGTTGTTACCCTCAATGTCCTGGAGTCCTTTTTGCTGGATTATCCCGGCTGTCTGGTAGTGGTTTCACACGATCGTTATTTTATGGACAAGATCGTAGACCACCTTTTTGTATTCAGGGGGGATGGGGTGATCGAGGATTTCCCTGGAAATTATTCCGATTTCAGGGTATATGAAGACAGTTCTTCAAAGAATAGAAGGGAAGACAAAGGGGAAGAGGAGGTAAAATCCCCCTTAGAAAAGAACCACTGGAGGGAGGAAGGAAAACGAAGCGGGCTCTCCTATGCCGAACAAAAGGAATTCAAGCAGCTGGAAAGGGAGATCCAAACATTGGAAACTCGGAAAAAAGAAATTCAGGATGCCTTCCTCAATCCCGAGATCACTCCGGAAGAGATCGCCCGCCTGTCTAAGTCGCTACAGGAAACGGAGGAGCTGATCGACCAAAAGACGGAGCGCTGGTTCGAGATCTCGGTTCAGGCCGAAAAGTAAAGAATTCATCAAGAAAAGTGATCAAAAATGTTTCGATTCTGGTCCTATCTCAGATTCCTCTTCAGGTCTACCAACCAACATGGGGTCCACTCCCCCTTCGTGTTTGGATACCTGACCCGCTGCCTTTACCAAAAAGGTACAGCTCAAAAGAAGAGATCACACAAAATAGTCCTGAGGAGCATTCCCTATTTCGACCTCCGATCCATAGCGATCCTGGGAGAAGACCATGACCTCAGCAGCCTGCTGAGAAAAACGTATCCTGAACTCACCTTTGACCGCCCTCCTTACGACCTCGTTCTGATCCGGGAGGAAATGCTCTGCCGTATCGATCTCACTGCGATCCTGTCTGATTGCCATAATGACAGTATGATCCTGCTGGAGGGGATCCACAGGACGCGAAAAGCGCGATTGGTCTGGGAGTCGCTCTCCGGGGATCCCCGGATCACGGTATCCATCGATTATTTCTTCGGGGGACTGCTCTTCCCCAGGGAGGAACAGGCGAAGCAACATTTCCGGATTAGGATATAAAGGCTTAATTTTACGGGAATTCAGGGTTATGGATAACACGATCTATTACGTTTTAGGTGCGGTGGCCGTCATTTATGTCGCCCTTTCCGTCTTTAACCGAAAGAGGTCCAAAGAACGGAGGTCGCGCAAGTTCATGGACGGCTATGAACGCAAAAAGAGAAAGGAGTAAAACTTCCTCAAATACACTATGAAGATTTACACTAGAACAGGAGACGAGGGTACGACCGCCCTTTTCGGCGGGACCCGTGTCCCGAAACACCATATTCGCATACAGAGTTACGGAACGGTAGACGAACTGAATTCCTGGCTGGGACTCGTCCGGGACCAAAAGGTCCACTCTTCTTATAAAGAGGTCCTGATGAAAGTTCAGAAAGACCTCTTCACCATTGGGGCCATCCTGGCGACGGATCCCGAAAAAGCCATCATGAAAAGCGGGAAGGAACGGCTGAACATCCCTAAGATCAGTTCGGAAGATATCGTATTCCTTGAAAAGGAAATGGACCGGATGGAAGAATCCCTGCCCCCCATGACACACTTCATCCTCCCCGGCGGGCACCCTGCCGTGTCATACTGTCATATCGCCAGGACGGTCTGCCGCAGGGCAGAGCGCATGGCCTGCCTTTTACACGAGCACCAGCCTTTTGACCCCGAGGTTCTGTCCTATATGAACCGGTTATCGGACTACCTCTTCGTCCTTGGCAGGGCGATCTCCCACGACCTTGGAGGGGAGGAAATAAAATGGATTCCCGATAAAAAAGGCTAATAATTTGCTTTTTTGGACGTTATGTCTGTAGCAAAATTGAGTTTTTTGAAAAAATAGTGTAAATAAACCTCGAAAAACTTGACTGTCTGGGTTTAAAAATTATTTTTGCAAAAATTTCAAAATAATACTTTTTACCATGTATTGGACCTTAGAACTGGCATCCTACCTCAGCGATGCACCCTGGCCGGCCACTAAAGATGAACTGATCGATTACGCGATCAGGACAGGAGCACCCCTTGAAGTGGTGGAAAACCTTCAGTCCATGGAAGAAGAAGGAGGAGAAATCTATGAGAGCATAGAAGAGATCTGGCCTGACTACCCCACTGAAGAGGACTACCTCTGGAACGAAGATGAATATTAACGGAATCGTCAAATAGCTATAAAAAGTCTCTTCGGAGGCTTTTTTTTTATGTAATTTTGACAGACTTGTAACTGAATTACCGTGTGTGGTAAAAGTGGAACGGCTTTTGACTGTTCAATGTTCGTGAATTACGGAAAAAAATCGATTTAAATTGCATTCCTGCCCATACCACCGCCTCAGACAGGGATGTGGAAAACAAGAATTCCATGAGTTTATTAAATAGTGTATTAAAGGTCTTTGTCGGCGATAAATCAAAACGCGACGTCAGGGAAATGCAGCCATTGGTTGAAAAGATCAACTCCTATGGGGACCAGTTCCTGGCATTGACCCATGATGAATTAAGGGCCAAAACAACCCACTTCAAATCTGTGATCGCAGAGGCATGTGCCTCCCTCAATGAGCAGATCGAAAAACTGAAGGCCGAGGTGAACGAGTCGACAGACATTGACCGGAATGAGGAATTGTACGCCGAGATCGACAAGCTGGAAGAAGAAGCCTACAAGGTAACACAGGACACCCTGGACAGTCTGCTCCCTGAGGCGTTTGCCGTGATCAAGGAGACCGCCAGGAGGTTCAAGGAAAATGAGACCCTGGAGGTGAGTGCGACGGAAAATGACAGGATATTGTCCGGATCCAGGGACTACGTGAGCCTCGAAGGCGATAAGGCCATTTGGAAGAACTCCTGGGACGCAGCCGGGAAGGAGGTCACCTGGGATATGGTGCACTACGACGTACAGCTGATAGGGGGCATTGCCCTACATCAGGGAAAAGTGGCCGAAATGCAGACAGGGGAAGGAAAGACCCTTGTGGCTACCCTGCCCCTCTACCTCAACGCCCTTCCCGGAAAGGGAACCCACCTGGTGACCGTGAACGATTACCTGGCCAAGAGGGACAGCACCTGGATGGGACCCATTTTTGAATTCCACGGCCTTACCGTGGACTGTATTGATAAGCACAGGCCCAATTCGGACGGAAGAAGGGCCGCCTACAACGCGGATGTCACCTATGGTACCAATAACGAATTCGGGTTCGACTACCTAAGGGATAACATGGCCCACACTCCGGGCGACCTCGTACAACGGCCGCATTACTACGCGATCGTGGATGAGGTGGATTCCGTGCTTATCGATGACGCGCGTACGCCATTGATCATCTCCGGGCCGGTGCCGGAAGGGGACCGACACGAATTCAATGAGCTCAAGCCCAAAGTGGTGGATATCGTTGAAAAACAGCGAAAACACCTAACAGCTGTCCTGGCCGAAGCCAAGAAGAAGATAGCCGAAGGGGACACCAAGGAAGGTGGACTCCTGTTGCTAAGGGTACACCGGGGTCTGCCCAAGAACAAAGCCCTGATCAAATACCTCAGTGAGGAGGGGATCAAACAGCTGCTGCAGAAGACCGAAAATTTCTACATGCAGGACAACAACAGGGAGATGCCGGTGGTAGACTCCGAATTGCTGTTCGTCATCGATGAGAAGAACAACCAGATCGAACTGACAGACCGGGGCATAGAATACATTTCCGGGGACCAGGCGAAGGACTTTTTCGTCATGCCGGACATCGGAAGTGAGATCGCCAGGATCGAGAACCAGGACCTGGAGATCGAGGAGGAAGCCAAGCTCAAGGAAGAGCTTTTCAAGGATTTTGCCGTGAAGAGTGAACGCATCCACACCATGAGTCAGCTGCTGAAAGCCTACACCCTGTTCGAAAAGGACGTGGAATATGTGGTCATGGAAAACAAGGTGATGATCGTGGATGAGCAGACGGGAAGGATCATGGATGGCCGCCGCTATTCAGATGGATTGCACCAGGCCATCGAGGCCAAGGAAAACGTGAAGATAGAGGCCATGACCCAGACCTTCGCCACCATCACCCTGCAGAATTATTTCCGCATGTACAACAAGCTGGCGGGGATGACCGGAACCGCGGTGACTGAAGCCGGCGAGCTATGGGAGATCTACAAGCTGGACGTGGTCGAGATCCCCACCAACAAACCCATCGCCCGTGACGACCGCAACGATCTGATCTACAAGACCAAGCGCGAAAAATACAACGCCATCATAGAGGAGGTTAGTCAGCTCTCCGAACAGGGCAGACCCGTCCTGATCGGTACTACCTCGGTGGAGATCTCAGAATTGCTCTCCAGGATGTTGAATATCAGGAAGGTACCCCATAACGTCCTGAATGCGAAATTGCACAAGAAAGAAGCCGATATCGTGGCCGAAGCCGGGAAAGCGGGTGTGGTAACCATTGCGACCAACATGGCCGGTAGGGGTACGGACATCAAACTCTCTGAGGAGGTAAAAGCCGCAGGTGGTCTCGCGATCATAGGTACAGAGCGGCACGACTCGAGACGGGTAGACCGGCAGCTCAGAGGAAGGTCCGGAAGGCAGGGTGATCCGGGGAGTTCACAGTTTTACGTGTCCCTCGAAGACAACCTGATGCGCCTTTTTGGCTCGGAGCGGGTGGCCAAGATGATGGACCGTATGGGACTGGAAGAAGGAGAGGTCATACAGCATTCCATGATGACCAAGTCCATTGAACGGGCCCAGAAAAAAGTGGAAGAGAACAACTTCGGTATCAGGAAGCGCCTTCTGGAATATGACGATGTGATGAATGCGCAGCGGGAGGTGGTCTACAAGAGGAGGAGGCACGCCCTCGAAGGTGACCGACTGAAAGTAGATATCGCCAACATGATCTACGACACCTGCGAAGTGATCTCAGAGGTAAATAAAGAAGCTAATGACTACAAGAATTTTGAATTTGAACTGATCAAATACTTCTCGACCACTTCCCCCATCACCGAAGCAGAGTTTGCCAAGCTCAGCTACCCGGAGATCAGTAACAGGATCTATTCCGAGGTCTACGACCACTACCGGGAAAAAATGGAACGCAGCGCCGCTGTGGCCTACCCCGTGATCAAGAAGGTGTACGAGGACAACGCGAATTCCTACGAGCGAATCGTAGTTCCCTTTACAGATGGGATCAAGACCCTCAATGTGGTCACGGACCTGAAGAGGGCCTATGAGAGCAACGGAAAACAACTGATCACAGATTTCGAGAAGAACATCACCCTCGCGATCATAGATGAGGCCTGGAAGACCCATCTTCGCAAGATGGATGAGTTGAAACAGTCCGTACAGCTGGCCGTTCACGAGCAAAAGGATCCCCTGTTGATCTACAAGTTCGAAGCTTTTGAGCTCTTCAAGGGCATGATCGAAAAAGTGAACAAGGACGTGGTTTCCTTCCTCTTTAAAGGGGAACTTCCCTCAGGAAATACGGAAGAGATACAGGAGGCCAGGACCATGAGACGATCCAGGGAATCCCTGAAGACCACCAAGGAAGAGATCCCCAACAGCGATGAGCTGGCAGCCCGGAACAGGGCAGCTGGGCAAACCCAGGGCAACAGGCCCCAGATCACTGAGACCATTGTCAGGGAAAGGCCCAAGATCGGGAGGAATGATAAGGTAAAGATCAGGAACGTCATGTCCGGTGAGAGCAAGACCCTCAAGTACAAGCAGGCGGAACCCCTCATCAACAGGGGAGAATGGGTGCTGGTAGAGGATTAAGACGGGAGCAGAAAGCTAGTAAAAGGACAACCCCATGGTTGTCCTTTTTTTTATGTGTGGACCAGATTCACCCAACTTTAGGAGCAGGCAGTGTTGATTATCTACCAAAACATAAGTAGCTTTACATCAGAGGACATTGAGAATCCACCAGAAAGATATCGGGATCCGACAAATTCAGAACTATGAAAAAGAACAACATCGACCAGGAAAGGTTCAGGGACAAAGAGAAACTGCTAATTAAGGCGACCAACTATACCTCCGTGCTCTGCCTTGCCTTTTTCCTGATCTGTTTCTTCCTGCTGGACATCACCTCCCTCCTTTCCTATATCTTTCTGTTTTACGCCCTGCTGAGTCTGGCTAATACCTATGCCTACCGCACTCACAGAAATTTATCCCTGACGTATAATGTCGCTTCCATCGCCAGCCTGGTCTCCACCCTGATGGTGGTGTTGATAAGCGGGGGGATAATGAGCCCTTTTATCTTCACCCTCAGCCTGCTGGTCCTGGCCGGCTATGCTACTACAAGGTACTACGGGAAGACCTATCTCTTTCTCATCTGTACCCTGATCGTCCTGCTATTCCTGCAAAACAGGTTTCTCCCCTGGGATATCACCAATGAGGTGCCAGTTGAAGTCAGGGATATTTTCGCCCTCCTGAGCGTTTTATTCACGGTTTACCTCCTTGGCGGGATCTTCGGCAAGGACCTGATGATCGTCCACCACAAGCTCTACAAATCCAAAAGGGATTTGCAGGCCCGCAGCGATGAGAAGGATACGTTGCTCAAAGAGGTACACCACAGGGTGAAGAACAACTTGCAAACGGTTTCCAGTCTGCTAAGCCTTCAGGGCAGGAGCCTCACGGATCCCCGGATCAAAGGGATCCTCAAAAGCAGTCAGAACCGCGTTATCTGCATGGCCATGGTCCATGAGATGCTCTACATGAGGGAAGACCTGTCTAAAATTCAGTACCGTACCTATGTGCGGGAGTTGAGTGAATACCTGGTTAAGTCTCTGAAGGGTGTGAACAACAAAGTGACCCTGAACATCGACATTCCCGATATCGAACTGGGAATAGATACGGCCATCCCTCTGGGGCTCCTCATCAATGAGGCCATTACCAACTCCCTTAAATACGGGATCAAGGATGACCGCGAAGGGGAGATCCACATTGCCATAGAACAGCAAGACGAACAAAGCTATGTGCTGGAGATCGGTGACAATGGTGCCGGTTATTCCGATTCAGCCAATCTGAAGAACAGCGGTTCCCTGGGACTCAAACTGATCCACAACCTGGCGAGGCAGCTCAAAGGTACGATCACCCGTGACCCCTCCAAAAAAGGCACCAACTACATCGTCAAATTCAGGGAAATAGAACCCCAGCCCTTCCCCTCTGTAGCATAGGTCAGACACCCTCTAAATACACTGGGACCAGAGAGGGAACATTACTCGCCGCCTCTTTGGTTTTATCCCTATATTTAAGGGCTAACTAATTTAAGACCTATGCGCAAGCTCTTCATTCTGGCCATTCTGTGCCTGAACTATCACCTTTCTGCCCAGGATTACTTTCTGGAAAAATACAAGCCATTTATAAAAGAGGTCCCTTCCCCTGAAGAATTCCTGGGATACGGCATTGGGGAACGCCACACGAGACACGACCTGATCGTCGCCTATTTCAAAAAATTGGCAGAGGTCTCAGACAGGGCCAGTTATGCCGAATACGGGCGCACGCATGAGGGCAGGATCCTGGGAATGCTCACGCTGAGTACCCCGGAGAACCTCTCTGACCTGCCGACCCTCAAGGAGAAACACCTGGCTTTTACGGATCCGGGAAAGAATGTCTCGAATTACGACGAGGTCCCGGTCTTTATCAACCTCGCTTACAACGTGCACGGAAACGAACCTTCCAGCTCAGAAGCAGCTCTGCTGGCCGCCTATACTTTTGCGGCATCGGAATCTGATGAGATCCTGAAATACCTCCGGAATGCAGTGATCTTTATCGATCCCACCATTAACCCCGACGGCCGGGACAGGCATACCCAATGGGCCAACAGTTACCAGGGGAGTCCGCTCGTGGCCGATCCTCAGGACGCAGAACACGACGAATACTGGCCCGGGGGCAGGACGAACCATTACTGGTTCGACCTCAACCGGGACTGGCTCCTTGGGATCAATCCGGAAAGCCGCGGGAAACTGAACTGGTACCACCAATGGTACCCTAACGTGGTCACTGATTTTCACGAAATGGGCAGCCAGAGCACCTACTTTTTTGAGCCGATGAAAGCCAACGGTTCCCTGGATCCTATCATGCCCAGGGAAAACTATGTGGACCTCAACAACCTCTTCGGAAATTATTACGCAAAAGCTCTGGACAGCATCGGTTCCCTGTATTTTACCAAGGAGGTATTCGATGGCACCTACCCGGGCTACGGGTCCTCCTATCCTGATCTGCAGGGCGGGCTCGGGCTGTTGTTTGAGCAGGCGAGTTCAAGGGGGCACAAGCAGACCACCGCTTTTGGGGAGATCACCTTTCCCTTCACCATCAGGAACCAGTTCACCTCCAGCATTACCACAGTGAGGGCAGCCGTTGAGAACAAGGCCTACCTGAGGAAATACCAGCAGGATTTCTTTAAATCAGCCCTCTCCAGGGCGGCAGCTTCCCGGATCAAGGGGTATTCCTTCAGTGACGCTTTTGACCAGAACCGTGTGAAGGCCTTTGTAGACAAACTCCTTTTACACCGGGTCCAGGTCTATAAAAACAGGGACGGGTCCTTCTTTGTTCCCACCAGACAACCCCAATACCGGATGGTCCAAACGGTTTTCGAGACCTACACACGCTACCGGGACAGTGTATTCTACGATGCATCTGCTTGGTCCCTGGCCAATTTTTACAACATCAGTTACAACGAGATGAACAGGGAAGTCAGCGGCACCCCCGTGACCACCCTGGAAGACCTTGTCAGGGTGGCACCCGTAGAGCGAACCAATTATGCATACCTGATCGACTGGGACGATTACAACGCCCCGGCAGCCCTGCATTATCTGCAGACGAAAGGACTGGTACTCTCGTCCTCCTTCCGCACTTTCACCTCGAGGACCAACCTGGGGGATAAAACCTTTCACTACGGTACCCTGCTGCTCCCGGTAAAGCTTCAGAAAAAAGATGCCGGGGAGGTCTTCAGCCTCCTGCAGGAAGCCCAGAATAAATTCCAGGTGCCCATCTATTCTGTACAAACCGGTCTCAACCTTTCAGGAGTGGACCTTGGCAGCCGGTTTGTGGAACCCGTTGAGCCCCCTAAGGCAGCGATGATCATAGGGGAGGGAGTGCGTTCCTATGAAGCCGGAGAAATATGGCATCTGCTCGATACACGCGTACATATGCCTATTACCAAGATACCTGTAAGGAGCCTTAGGAGAGCGGATCTCGACAAGTACAACACCCTGGTCATGGTATCGGGGTCCTACTCCTTTGACGACAAACTTCTGGGCAAGATCAAAGCCTGGGCAGAAAAGGGGAACACCCTGATCACCATAGGATCAGCTTCCAAATGGGCTATAGACAAAAAACTGGTCACCGAAAAGCTGATCGAAGAAAAGAAAGACTCCTCTGCTGTCACCGAGAGAAAACCCTATGCGGATGCAGGTGACAACCTGGGTAAGGAGAGCGTGGGCGGGATCATCGCAGAAGCCGAGCTGGACCTCACCCATCCCCTCGCTTTCGGGTACAGGAAGGAACGTATCCCCGTATACAAGAACAACACGGTTTGGCTGGCGCCGAGTACTAATGAATATGCTACTGTCTCCAAATACACCCAGAATCCGGTGATCGACGGATTTATCACGGAGAAGAACCGGGACGAGTTTCTCAAGAAAGCCGCTTCCCTTATCGTGAGCCCCCTGGGCAGCGGAAGGGTGGTCATGTTCGCCGATAATCCCAATTTCAGGGGATCCTGGTATGGGACCAACCGACTTTTCCTCAATGCTTTATTCCTTGGAAATCACATAAACGTACCTAAATAAGAACAATGAAAACCTTTTATCTCACACTTGCCGGGCTGCTGCTCGGCTCTTTGACCTTTGCCCAGTCTCCCGGAGGAGACGGACCATTTTCCCAGCTGATCATCAGGGGCGTGACCCTGATCAACGGTAACGGGGCGCCTCCCATCGGGCCGGTGGATATCGTGGTGGAGAACAATATCATAAGGGAAATTGATGTGGTCGGGTATCCCGGGGTGGAGATCGATCCGTCCCGCAGGCCAAAACTGGCCCCGGGAGGAAAAGAACTCGATTGTACAGGGATGTACCTACTGCCGGGCTTCGTGGACATGCACGGCCACATAGGCGGAAGGGCGCAGGGTGCAGAACCCGACTATGTCTTCAAGCTTTGGATGGCCCATGGGATCACCACGGTCCGGGAGCCCAGTGGCAGGGGGGTCGATTTTGCGATGGACCTGAAACGGAAAAGTGCCAGAAATGAGATCATCGCCCCGAGGATCTTTGTCTACACCGGGTTCGGGCAGGGCAGTAAGGAAGAGATCAGCACGCCCGAAATGGCCAGGGCCTGGGTCAGGAGCAATGCCCAGAAAGGAGCTGATGGGATCAAATTCTTCGGGGCACCCCCGGAGATCATGAGTGCAGCCCTGGATGAGAATAAAAAGCTGGGGCTGCGGTCTGCCTGCCACCACGCCCAGATGGATGTGGCCCGTTGGAACGTCCTGCAATCGGCCCGGGCCGGACTCACCTCCATGGAACACTGGTACGGCCTGCCGGAAGCTCTTTTCAAAGACAGGACCGTTCAGGACTATCCCCTGGATTACAACTACAACAACGAACAGCACCGTTTTGAGGAGGCCGGCAAATTATGGCAACAGGCAGCTCCTCCCTATTCGGAGCACTGGAACGAGGTCATGGATGAATTGCTTGAACTCGACTTTACACTGGATCCCACCTTTAACATATACGAAGCGAGCAGGGATCTGCACAGGGCGAGGAGGGCCGAATGGCACGAGGACTACACCCTTCCTTCCCTCTGGGAATTCTACCAGCCCAGCAAGATCTCACACGGATCCTACTGGCATTACTGGGGTACGGAACAGGAAGTGGCCTGGAAAAAGAACTACACCCTCTGGATGACTTTCGTGAATGAGTACAAGAACAGGGGGGGAAGGGTAACCACCGGGTCGGATTCCGGGTTTATCTTCCAGCTCTACGGATTTGCTTATGTCAGGGAACTCGAATTGCTGCGGGAAGCGGGCTTCCATCCGCTGGAGGTCATCCGCAGCGCAACCCTCAACGGGGCCGAGGCCCTGGGGGTGAGTGACAAAATAGGCACGGTGACCGTGGGCAAGCTGGCCGATTTCGTGATCCTCGGGGAGAATCCCCTTGAAAATCTCAAGGTATTATACGGAACCGGAGCCATCAAACTCACCGAAGACAACGAGGTGGTCCGGGTGGGAGGCGTCCGCTATACGGTAAAAGACGGCATCATTTACGATGCGAAAGCACTCTTACAGGACGTAAAACGGATGGTTGATGAGAAAAAAAGAGAAGATAACTACAAAATACGGCAACCGGGAATAAAAGGATAAACAGGGTCATGATGTTCACTATTAAACGGTTAGGTTTTTCTTTTTTGTCCTGAACGAAAGTTCCGCTTTGATCCGGGCATTTTTGAACCGGTACAGACGGGCTACTTTCTGATCATTAGCTTTTTCACCCTGTCTCTTAAGTACAGGAAGAACAGGCCTACCATCCAGAACAAGATCCATTTGATGATATTCAGTTTCAGCATGGCTTCGGGCATTTTGTGCAAGGGTTCCTGCGCTTATCAGTACTACCAGGCATAGGGTTAAAATTGCTTTCACGATTTGGGTGTTTCGTCTAATTAAAATAACACCGTATTGCCCGAATGAATGGTCGTATATCGCTGAAGGTCAGCTAATTTTCGGCAACTGAAAAAATCCCGGACCAATGGTTGGATTTTCCGGATGACCGTATTCAACACCCTGTACAGCTGAGCCCGTTTTTTGGCCTTTTATCGTAGATTTTATGAAGAGATCCGCGAGCCAGCAATCACGTGCGCGGCAAATTCATTTTAATCCATTAGTGTAAATCCACTCATTTTTTAAGAATCTTACCGCGTTCAATTTTGTATCTTTATTAGGCTTGAACTTACAGACCCGGCGTCGTATTTTTATGGATGGTGCCTCAAGGGAGAGATCACAGCTGAACGATTATGTGAAATCCTCCGCGGGATTGAGCCAGGAAATCAAAGTAGAGGTCATTTTGTGGCGGATGCTGTTCAGAAAATTATGCCTCATGAAATGAATTTCTCGGCTATCCGTGAGTAGCAGGTGCGCTCATCTGGAGAATTGACAAGGCTGCATTAATTTGCGTTTAGATCAAAAAAATTACATGTGATGAAAAAGAAATTCTTAGAAAAAATGAAGCAAGGCAGGACCCGGTCCGTATGGCTGGGGTTCTGTATAATCGCGATGGTATCTATTACTCCTACCGGGGCACTGGCTTTCCAGGACACCGGAACTCAGGAGCCCGGATACGTTTCTTACAAAGGGGAAGTGGTAGACAGTGAAACGAACAGACCACTCATCTTTGCCTCCCTCACGGTTTCCGGTTCCAACATCAGTACGGTGACCAATACGGAAGGGGCATTTCTGCTCAAGGTACCCGAAGAGGCAAACGGCACTTCTGTGGAAGTGAGTTTTTTGGGGTACAGGTCGCGAACCGTTCCCTTATCCACTCTTTCTGCCGAGGGCAACACCATCGCCCTGGATGTACTGGTGACTGAACTGCCGGAGGTCAATGTATCGGTACCCAAGGATGCGGTTACCCTCGTCAAAGAAACACTGAGGAGGAAGGGCGAAAACTACGTGAATGACCCCAGTGTAATGACCGCCTTTTACAGGGAAACCATCAAGAGGAGGCGGAGGAATGTGTCCCTTTCGGAAGCGGTGGTCTCCATTTTTAAAACGCCTTATACCTCCCCGAGAAGAGATGCCGTACAGATGTATAAGTCGCGTAAAAGTACTGACTACAGCAAGCTCGATACCCTGGTGCTCAAGCTGCAGGGCGGGCCTTTCAACGCCTTGTATGTGGATGTGATGAAATATCCGGAATACATCTTCGGGGAGGAAAGCATCGATAATTACAATTTTCGGTTTGACAGGTCGACACGGATCAACGACCGCCTGATCTATGTCATCAGCTTCGATCAGCGGGAGGACGTCCTCGAACCGCTGTACAGGGGTGAATTGTACATCGATGTGGAGAAAAAGGTGCTGACCAGCGCCATCTATTCCCTCAACATTACAGACCGGGAAATGGCCAGCAGGCTGTTTGTCCGCAAAAAACCCTGGAATGCAAAGGTGTACCCCGAAGAAGTGGCTTACAGGGTGGATTATCGCGAAAAGGACGGCAGATGGTATTATGGATATAGCAATGCCGTATTGGAATTCAAGATCAACTGGGACAAAAAGCTTTTCAACTCAGTCTACAGTATGACCTGTGAAATGGCTGTCACGGATTGGGAACAGAATCCGGAACTTTCAGAACCACGGTTCAGAGACCGCCTCAAATCGACAATGATCCTCAGTGATGAAGCATCAGGGTTCTCTGATCCCGACTTCTGGGGGGAGTACAATATCATAGAACCGGAAAAGTCTATAGAATCCGCCATAAGGAAGATCCAGCGGCAACTGAAAAGGCAGGGCTAACTGCTGGCACCAGGAAATGCACGATCAATCCGGCCTCAGCTGAGGCCGGATTCCTTTTTTATATACCTGTAAATAAGCGCTGGACGAGCTGAAACACTTATGAACAATTGTTCATAAGTCAGGTTTATAAGTTGTTGATTTATAATTCTTTACATTATTTGCATAATCCGATCTTTAGACTATATTTGAATGTGGTTATGAGGGAGAGGCCTCGAGTCTCAGACCAACAACCGCTATAGAGTTGACGTTCTTTATATTGTTGCAATGGGCATTTTCACGACTGGGGACTTCGGTCTTCGGGAAAGAAAAACATACCGGCTGAAAGGGACTTCGGTCTCCGGACACCGGAAAAGTATGACTTACCCCCATACGCAACCTCAGGGTTAAGTATGAAACGAGATCATACGGAAGCAACGAGAAGAAACACATTTCGGATCCCAGTTGAAAAATTGAGAACGATGGTGTTTCAAACGTCGAAGCGACTCTGCGAACGACCCCCGGGTCGGAATCTGGAACGAAAGGACCGGAATGATGCAAGTCGTTTCTAGAAAGCCATATCAATGTACCTGTTACAGTGATATGGCTTTTGTTTTTTTCAGTTCTTCATCCCGGAATCATTCTAATTCATTCCCGCTATTTTATACCTTTGAGGCCTGTATTAAAATTGTATATTTGCACGCCTGAGGTAAAAAAAACTTACCATGTCAAAAATCATGTACACGCTGACGGATGAGGCACCTGCCTTAGCCACCCAGTCACTTCTACCCATCATAAAATCCTTTGCAAAAACAGCAAAAATTGATATTACTACCAAGGATATTTCCCTGGCAGGCAGGATCATTGCTAATTTTCCGGAATTCCTGAAAGAGGACCAACGCATACCAGATGACCTGGCCGTTTTAGGTGAATTGGCCAAAACTCCGGAAGCCAATATCATCAAACTTCCCAATATCAGTGCTTCTATCCCCCAACTAAAAGAGGCTATCGAAGAGTTGAGGCAGAAGGGGTTTCCCGTACCTGTATATCCCGATGAACCCACCACAGAACAGGAACGAAACATCAAGGCCAGATACGACAAGATCAAGGGAAGTGCTGTCAACCCCGTGCTCAGGGAGGGCAATTCTGACCGCAGGGCCCCCAAACCCATAAAGAATTACGCCAAAAAGAACCCTCACAGCATGGGAGCCTGGTCAACAGATTCCAAAACGCATGTGGCCACGATGACAGCGGGTGATTTCAGAAGTAATGAGAGGTCGGCCACCCTGGAAAAAGACACGGTTCTCGCTGTAGAATTTGAAAATGCCAAAGGAGAAAAAAGCCTTCTGAAGGGTGAAATTCCCGTAAAAGCAGGTGAAATTGTCGATGCATCCGTTCTCAGCAAGGACGCCCTCATGAATTTCCTGAGGGAACAGATAGCAGAAGCCAGGGAACAAGGAGTGCTTTTCTCCGTTCACCTGAAAGCGACCATGATGAAGGTCTCGGACCCCATCATTTTTGGCCATGTCCTGGAGGTCTATTTCTCTGAGGTATTCCACAAATACGGCAAGGTCTTCGACAAGTTGGGCATCAGCGCCAATGACGGTCTGGAAAGCCTCCTGGAAAAGATAGACCGACTCCCGGAAAAGGAGCGGCAGGAAATCGAGGGCGGAATACAGGATGCTCTGCAAAAAGGACCCCAACTGGCCATGGTGAATTCCGATAAAGGCATCACCAACCTGCATGTGCCCAGCGATGTGATCATAGATGCCTCCATGCCGGCTATGATCAGGAATTCCGGTAAGATGTACGATCGGGATGGCAAATTAAAGGATACCAAGGCGGTGATCCCGGACAGCAGCTACGCCGGCATCTACCAGGCGACCATAGACTTCTGTAAGGAGAACGGGGCATTTGATCCCCGTACCATGGGTACTGTTCCCAACGTGGGCCTTATGGCTCAAAAAGCAGAGGAGTACGGATCTCACGACAAAACCTTTGAGATCAGAGGAAAAGGGCTGGTCAGGGTGGTCGACACCTATTCCGGTAAAACCCTGCTGCAGCACGAAGTGTCTGAAGGAGATATCTGGAGGATGTGCCAGGTGAAGGATAAACCCGTAAGGAATTGGATCAGTCTCGCCGTTTCCAGGGCAAGGGCCACCCAGACCCCTGCGATCTTCTGGCTCGATCAGGATCGAGCCCATGATCGGGAACTGATCAAAAAGGTAAACCAATACCTGCCCGGGGAAGATACCCAGGGCCTTGATATACAGATCATGTCACCCGTGGAGGCTACCAGGGCAACCCTGAAAAGACTGAAGGAAGGGAAGGACACAATCTCTGTCTCGGGCAATGTCCTCAGGGATTACCTCACGGACCTGTTTCCTATCCTCGAAGTGGGGACCAGCGCCAAGATGCTGTCCATTGTCCCTCTCATGGAAGGCGGTGGACTGTTCGAAACAGGAGCCGGGGGTTCTGCCCCCAAACACGTGGAACAGTTCCTTGAAGAAGGTCATTTGAGGTGGGATTCCCTGGGGGAATTCCTGGCCCTCGCCGTGTCCCTCGAATTTTACAGCGAAAAGAATTCCAATGCCGCAGCAAGGGTCCTGGCCGAGTGTCTCGATACAGCCACGGAGGATTTTTTGAACAATGACTGTTCCCCCTCCCGCAAGGTGGGAGAACTGGATACCAGGGGCAGTCATTTCTACCTGGCGTGGTACTGGGCCAAAGCGCTCTCAAAGCAGGACAAGGATCAGAAAATGAAAGAGACCTTTGAACCTATTGCCCGTATGATAGATTCCAAATCCGAGGTGATCCTCAAGGAATTGCTGGATGCTCAGGGTAAGAAACAGGATATCGGCGGCTATTACAAACCGGATCCCACCTTGATTGCAGAGGCTATGAGGCCCAGCAAGACCTTCAACGAGATCCTTGCACAGATAGGGTAATTCTGAGGGCTGCGCAAAAGACAGGTGCATTTTGCTCTTTGATCCAACTAATGTGCTTTTCTTTTTTATTTTTAAAAAATGTACCCGATAACCGCTGTGCAACGGCTTCTGCCGATCCTTATTTTTTTAACATGTACCTGCCTTTCCTCCCAGGAACGTTACACACTGAGCGGGACCGTCACAGAAGCTTCCAGTAATGAAGCCCTCATTGGGGTCAGCATCGTTATTCCCTCCCTGAAGACAGGAGTCTCTACCAACGAATACGGCTTCTTTTCCCTTACTCTGCCCAGGGGAACCTATGAGTTACAGATCACCTACCTGGGATTCCAGGAGATTGTTGAGACCGTGGAGTTTGACAGGGATAAAAAAATGAACTTCCAGCTGAATGAAAAGGCTGAGGCGCTGGACGAAGTGGTGGTCACTGAGAACGTGGAGCAACTCAATATCCGAAAGCCACAGATGAGTGTCAACACCCTCTCCGCGCAGACCATCAAAGAGATCCCGGTTGTATTGGGAGAAGCAGACATCATCAAATCCCTCATCCTCCTTCCAGGGGTAAGCAATGCCGGGGAAGGTGCTTCGGGATTTAACGTAAGGGGAGGTGCCGCGGATCAGAACCTCATTCTCCTCGATGAGGCGACGATCTTTAACAGCTCTCACCTGTTCGGATTTTTCTCCGTCTTCAACCCTGATGCCATTAAGGACGTGAAATTGTTCAAAGGGGCTATTCCCTCCCGATACGGGGGCAGGGTCTCCTCCGTGCTGGAGATCTTTCAGAAGGAAGGGAACAGCAAGGAATTCAAGATGAACGGAGGGATAGGGGCCGTGGCGAGCAGGTTGCTGGCCGAAGGTCCCATCGCAAAGGATAAGTCGGCCTTCCTCATAGGTGGGCGTGCTTCCTATGCCCATCTCTTCCTTCCCCTCTTCGACCTGGACAATACGGCCTATTTCTACGACCTGAACACCAAACTCAATTACAGGATTGACGATAACAACAGTCTTTTCCTCTCCGGCTACTTCGGGCGGGACGTATTTTCAATCTCCAACAGTTTTGAGAACATTTACGGAAACAGCGTACTTAACCTGAGGTGGAACCACCTCTTCTCTGATAAGCTCTTCAGCAACCTGTCCCTGATCTACTCCGACTTCTATTACGGCCTGGAACTCGACTTTGTCGGTTTTAAATGGAATTCCGGGATCAGGAACTTCAATATCAAGTACGATCTGAAGAACTACCTCAGTGATACCTTCCAGGTGAATTACGGCCTGAACAACATCTACTACGTATTCAACCCGGGAAAGATCGTCCCCAACAGCCCTGAGTCCGGGATCCTGGAAGAACAGCTGATCGAGAAATACGCTGATGAATTTGCGGCCTATGTGGATGTGGAGCATTCCCTCTCCCCTTCCCTGAGCCTTCAATACGGCCTGCGCCTCAGCCATTTTATCCGCTTCGGGCAGGAGGAACTGAATGTTTACGTCAATGACAATCCGGTGATCTTCGACCCCTTCCTCCTCATTTACCGGGAAGCAACACCTACAGGGACCGTCTCTTCTTCCAGGGGAGATCAGCTGGCGAGTTACACCAACCTGGAACCCAGGCTGGCCCTAGCCTATACCCTGAGTCCGGAACAGTCCCTGAAAGCGAGTTATACCCGGATCGCTCAGTACCTGCACTTGTTGTCTAACACCAGCTCCCCTACTCCTCTCGATGTCTGGACGCCCAGTGGCCCATTCGTCAAACCCCAGCTGTTAGACCAGTACGCCCTGGGCTACTTTCGTACCATATCAGACGGGGAATACAGCCTGGAGACAGAGGTATTCTTCAAGGACATCCAAAACCGGATCGATTATATAGACGGTGCCAACCTGATCGCGAATAATGCGATTGAACAGGTAATCCTGAACGGAGAAGCAAGAGCCTACGGCCTTGAATTGCTCTTTCGGAAGAATGAAGGGCGCTTTAAAGGATGGCTGGCCTACACCCTCTCCAGGTCCGAACAAAGGACCCCCGGGAGAACTGCACGGGAAACCGGTATCAATTTATCAAGGTGGTACAGCACCCCCTACGATAAGACGCATGATATCTCTTTCTTCGGTGGTTTTGACCTGAACAAAAAATGGAGTTTCAACACCAATTTTATCTACCAGACCGGACAACCTACCAATTACCCGGTAGGGCAGTTCGAATTCCAGGGGCTTACGGTTCCTTTTTACGGGTTGAGGAATGAGGAACGCCTGCCTGACTACCACCGCCTCGACCTGTCGGCCACCCTCACTCCGAAAAAGAACCAAAACCGGTCCTGGCAGGCAGAATGGGTATTCAGCATTTACAATGTCTACAGCCGGATGAATGCGGCTTCCATCAACTTCAGGCAAAACCAGGATACAGGGGTCAATGAAGCTGTGCGCACTTCCATATTCGGGATCGTCCCGGCTGTGACCTATAACTTTAAATTTTGATCCGTGCTATGAGAAAAGTGATTGTTTTTGCCGTTCTTTCTTCTTTGCTGTTCTCGGGATGCGAGGATGTGATCGAGGTAGATCTGCCCGAGCAGGAAGCACGACTTGTAGTGGACGGCCTTATCCGGGTGGATGTGAATGAAACCTATATCCCTGTTGAGATCAGGCTGGCCCTTTCCAGCAACTTTTTTGAAAATAACGTCCCGACCTCGGCAGAGAGCGTCCTGATCATGTACGAAGAGATCGAGGACGGGATCGTGATAGACCAGGGGTCGTCCAGCCTGGCGGAGACCAACCCCGGTTCAGGGGTCTACGTTCCGGATCCCAATTTCAGTTCGGACCAACGCATCCCGACCAGTATCCTCGACAGGGATCTCCTTTTTACCCTGCTGATCCGCCATCAGGACAGGCTCTACCTCGCCCAGACCCGATATGTTCCCACAGTTCCCATCAATTCGGTGAGGCAGGGTACCGGCAACCTCTTTGGGGATGATGAGACTGAGGTGGTGGTCAATTACACGGACCAGCCCGATACCGACAATTTTTACCTGTTCGATTTTGGGTTCGGCGAGTACCTGGTCACGGAAGATGAATTCTATCGGGGTCAGGAATTCGAGTTCTCCTTTTTTTACGATCAAAGCTTTGATCCCGGGACCGTTCTGGATATCAGCATCATGGGGACGGATGAGGACCTGTTTAATTATATGAACCAGCTTATCGTTCAAAGCGGCGGGACACAGGGACCCTTCCAAACGCCCGTCGGAACGGTCAGGGGAAATGTCTTTGACGTGACCGACCTGGACAATATCGATGTGAGCGACAGCGTGGATCAGCCTGAGATCTTTCCGCTGGGATATTTTGCCATTGTGCAGGAGGAACGCGCACAATTGACCCTGGAATAAGGTTTAGTTCCCAGCCTTGCGCTGCTTCAGGAAATCGCGAATAGTCTGCTCTACCAGCTCTGCAGCGTGGTCCATACTGTAGGTTACCGGCTTGGACTTATCCCTGATCTCAAGGATCGCTTCCAGTCCGTACTGCTTTACCTTTTCAGAATCCAGGTCCAGTTTCCCGCATACGGCTACCACAGGTACATTGTATTTCTTCCCCAGGGCGACTACCCCGTGGATGAGCTTGCCCTGCAAGGTCTGTTCATCTATAGCCCCCTCTCCCGTGATCAGCAGATCGGTATTCCGGCCTTCGAACAGGCTATCGGCCCGGGTAAGGCCCAACATGAATTCCACCCCCTTGACGAACTTCGCCTGCAGGAAGGTATGGAGTCCATAGGCAGAACCTCCAGCAGCTCCGGCTCCGGGAAGATCGGCTGCAGAATTACCAGAAGTCCCGTAAAGGATATGGTCCAAATTTCGAAGGCCTTCTTCAAGGGATGGAATTTGTTCGGGATTCGCTCCCTTCTGGGCCGCGTATACGGCCGCAGCTCCCTCCGGCCCCAGCAAAGGGTTCTGCACATCGTTGATCGCAATCACTTCTGCGTTCGCCAATCCCGATATGACATCAGTCCGGTCAACACTGCGTATATGTCCCAAATTACCCCCAATGGGATCGAGAACCTCCCCATTCTCATCCCTGAAGCGAAAACCGAGTGCGTGTGCAATCCCGACACCCCCGTCATTGGTCGCACTCCCGCCCAGTCCGATATAGATCGTCCTGGCCCCTTTGTCCAATGCATCCCTGACCTGCATCCCCGTACCAAGGGTTGTGGTAAGAGCAGGATCGCGTTCACCAGGGTCGAGCAGCAACAGTCCGCTGCATTCCGCGAGTTCGATATAGGCCGTTCTATCTTCCCTGCTCAACAGGTAACGGGCCTGTTTAGGCCTTCCCAGGGGATCCACTGAGGGACACACCTCTTCATCCACACGGGTCGCCTGGGCCACGGCATGAAGAAAGCCATCCCCCCCGTCTGAAGCGATCACCGAAGAGATCCCGGCCCCGGGATAGACCTGTTTTATCCCTGAGGAAAGGGCCGAGATCACCCCGGCTGCACTCAGGGATCCTTTGAATTTATCGGGAATAAGAACAAATCGCATACTGTGTAAGTTACAAAATGGATCCTTATGACGTACCGTGAATAATTGGATCCGGCCCTTTATGTGATGGTTAATTCGTAATTTTGGTTCCCATGAAAAAGAGTACTGCATCAAGGACCAATAAAGAGCTGCTGATCAGGGGACTGAAATACCTGGCCTATACCGTTGCCCTGATGTTTACGGCCCCTGTGGTCCTCTATCAGGCATTCAAGAACCAGGATCACCCCTGGTTCATTCCCGTACTGGTGATAGGCGGGATTCTTGCCCTGGGAGCAATTGGAATGGGATTTTTCAGCATCAAGACCGTGGTCGATGCCTTCTTTGGCAAGCCTACTCCAAATAAGGATTAAGTGAGGACTCACTATTGTCCGCTTAGGATCAACACCCTATCTTTGCGACGGCAGTAAAAGGCCTATCATATGATCCATATTACGCTTCCCGACGGCACCGTCAAAACCTATCAGAAAGGGGCTACCCCCATGGATGTCGCCAAGGACATCAGTGAGGGGCTGGCCAGGAATGTGATTTCGGCTAAATACAATGACGTCATCGTCGAAACCGTGACACCCTTGAAGGAGGACGGTCGGCTCACCCTGTACACCTGGAATGACGACCTGGGTAAAAAGGCCTTTTGGCATTCCTCCTCCCATGTGGTGGCACAGGCCATTGAAGAACTGTACCCGGGGGTCAAACTCACCATAGGCCCGGCGATCGAGAACGGATTTTACTACGATATTGACTTCGGGGAGCACAGCATTTCTGAGAAAGATTTCCCCAAGATCGAACAGCGGGCCCTGGAGATCGCCAGAGGGAAACACCCTTACAAAATGAGGGAGGTTTCCAAAAAAGAGGCACTGGAATACTACCAAAAACAGGGAAATGAATACAAGGTAGAACTCATCTCCAACCTGGAGGACGGAGAGATCACGTTCTGCGATCACGACACTTTTACGGACCTCTGCCGGGGTGGGCATATCCCGAATACGGGGTTTATAAAGGCCCTGAAGCTGCTGAGCGTGGCAGGAGCATACTGGAGGGGGGATGAGAAGAACCCCCAGCTTACCAGGGTTTACGGTATTTCATTTCCTAAACAAAAAGACCTTACCGAATACCTCGCCCTTTTGGAGGAAGCCAAGAAAAGGGACCACAGGAAACTGGGGAGGGAGCTGGAATTATTCACCTTTTCCCAAAAGGTGGGCCAGGGGTTGCCTTTGTGGCTTCCCAAAGGAGCAGCCCTGAGGGACCGCCTGGAGCAATTCCTGAAAAAAGCCCAGAAAAAAGCGGGGTACGAAATGGTGATATCTCCCCATATCGGGCAGAAAGAGCTCTATGTGACCTCCGGGCATTATGCAAAATACGGGGAGGACAGTTTTCAGCCCATCCATACCCCCAAGGAAGACGAGGAATTCCTTCTGAAACCCATGAACTGCCCCCACCATTGTGAGATCTACAATGCTAAACCTTTCAGCTACAGAGAATTGCCTAAGAGGTATGCGGAGTTTGGAACGGTCTACAGGTATGAACAGAGCGGGGAGCTGCACGGCCTTACCCGGGTACGCGGCTTTACCCAGGACGACGCCCATATTTTCTGTACTCAGGACCAGCTCGATCAGGAGTTCAAGAATGTGATCGACCTGTCGCTCTATGTACTGGGGTCCCTGGGATTCGAGAATTTTACCGCACAGGTCTCTATCCGCGACCTCGAAAAACCTGAAAAATATATCGGTTCCACTGAGAACTGGGAGAAGGCGGAGCAGGCAATCATCAATGCCGCCGAAGAAAAAGGCCTGAACTACGTGGTTGTTCCCGGTGAGGCGGCATTCTACGGCCCCAAACTGGATTTCATGGTGAAGGATGCCCTGGGCAGGAACTGGCAGTTGGGCACCATACAGGTGGATTACAACCTCCCCGAGCGGTTCGACCTCACGTATAAAGGCAACGACAACGAACTGCACAGGCCGGTGATGATACACAGGGCTCCCTTTGGAAGTATGGAGCGATTCGTCGCTTTACTCCTGGAACACTCAGGTGGGAATTTCCCCCTATGGCTTACCCCGGAACAGGCTATCGTTCTGCCTGTCAGCGAGAAACACGAAAAATATGCTGAAAAAGTTTTAAAATCGCTAGAAAATCACGAAATTCGCGCGCTCGTTGACAAGAGAAATGAAACTGTCGGCAAGAAGATCCGTGAAGCGGAAATGAACAAGATCCCCTTCATGCTGATCGTGGGTGAGAACGAGGAATCTGAAGGAACCCTGTCCGTGAGAAGACACGGAGGAGAAGACCTGGGGGCCCTGTCCCTGGAAGGTTTCGCCGACTTGGTTCAAAAGGAAATAAATAGTACATTAAAGTCGTTTTAACACGCATCAACAAAGTTTAATTAAAAATAAGTAGCCATAGCAATACGAAGAAGATTTAAACCCCAACCCAGGAGGGAGAACAAGAACCCTCACAATATCAATGACAAGATTTCAGCCTCCGAGGTACGCCTTGTAGGAGACAACGTGGAAATGGGGGTTTACCCGATCAGGCAGGCCCTGAGCAAAGCAGAAGAGATGGGATTGGACCTCGTGGAGATTTCCCCGAATGCAGCGCCACCGGTATGTAAGATCATAGATTACAAGAAATTCCTTTACGAGCAGAAGAAGCGCGAAAAGGTGATGAAAGCCAAGGCTACCAAGGTGATCGTCAAGGAGATCCGGTTCGGACCCAATACGGATGACCACGATTACGATTTTAAAAAGAAACACGCGGAGAAATTCCTAAAGGAAGGGGCCAAATTAAAGGCCTATGTCTTTTTCAAAGGACGATCCATCGTGTACAAGGACAAGGGGGAGATCCTGTTGCTAAGACTGGCCCAGGATCTGGAAGAATACGGAAAGGTGGAACAGATGCCCAGGCTGGAAGGAAAGCGGATGACCATGTTCATCGCCCCCAAGACCAAAAAATAAGAGTATTAAAGCGAGATAAATCATAAGATAAAGGAACAATGCCTAAGATGAAAACCAAATCCAGTGCCAAGAAGCGTTTTAAGCTTACCGGTTCTGGAAAGATCAAGAGACAGCACGCTTACAAAAGTCACATCCTGACTAAAAAATCAAAGAAGCGTAAGCTCCGTCTGACACATTCAACATTGGTACACCCTGCCGATGAAAACAGTATCAAGGAACAGTTGCGCCTGAAGTAAGGCGCGAGAAGGTAAAAGTATTAACCGTGGAGTCGGGCTTAAAGCGCTTAAAAAAAAGCCGCCTGCTACAAAAAACTAAAGAAAAATGCCAAGATCAGTAAATTCAGTTGCTTCCCGAGCCAGAAGGAAAAAGGTGCTCAAGCAAGCCAAAGGGTACTTTGGAAGACGTAAAAATGTGTGGACCGTAGCCAAGAACGCCGTGGAAAAGGCCATGGTGTATGCCTACAGGGACCGCAGGAACAAAAAGAGGAACTTCCGTTCCCTGTGGATCGCCCGTATCAATGCGGGAGCCAGGATGCACGGAATGTCCTATAGCCAGTTCATGGGGAAGGTGAAAGCCAACAACATCGAACTCAACAGGAAAGTGCTGGCCGACCTGGCCATGAACCACCCTGAGGCTTTTAAGGCAGTGGTTGAAAAAGTAAAATAGTCCATCATAATCTCGCTTAAAAACCCTTCAGATCTGAAGGGTTTTTTTATGGCCCCATTTCAGAGGCCCCTTTATGTACCCCATAAGGTAAGAAGAAGTTTTCTCCCTAAGGCCCTGTCCCGGTGCTCACAGAGATAGATCCCCTGCCAGGTACCCAGGTTCAGCGATCCCAAAGAGACCGGAACCTGTACGCTGGAACCCATAAGCGAGGCCTTGATATGGGCGGGCATGTCATCCGGACCTTCATAGGTATGCCTGTAGTATGGTGCATTTTCCGGGACCATGTGATTCAGGTGTCGTTCAAAATCATCGCGCACGGTTGGATCTGCATTCTCGTTGATGGTCAGGCTGGCAGAAGTGTGTTTGATAAAGACTTGCAACATGCCCATGCTGATCCCCCGGATCTCAGGTAATTCCTGCAGGACCCGGGAGGTGATCAGGTGCATCCCCCTCGGATAAGGGGCAAGGGCAATTTCTTTTTGAAACATTATCATAGGCATGTCTTCCAATTACTTTGCCTTAAAGTAACACAGAAATAAAAGAATACAAATACATTTGCAATCGGAATGAAGTTACCAACCCATTTTAAGGGAATTCGCCTGGTAGTGACCGACATGGACGGCACCCTGTTGAACCCTGACCACGAGGTCAGCGAACGGTTCTTTCAATTGTTCGATGCGCTGAGCAAAAAAGGCGTGGTATTCGCGGCAGCCAGCGGGAGGCAATACAACAGCATCGTCTCCAAATTGGAGCGGATCAGCGACCGGATCTACGTGATCGCAGAGAACGGGGGACTGGCTATGTTTGGAAAAAGGGAAATTGTCTCCACTCCTCTGAATCCGGCTACCAAGAACTCCATCCTCAATTCCCTGGGTCGTGCCGGGGATATACACCCCGTACTCTGTGCACGAAATAATGCATATGTATCGGGTCATTCCCGGGATTTTCTTCGAATTCTCAGGGAGTACTATACGGAATTTGAGGTGATCGACGACCTCTACCTCTTCGAGGAGGAAGTGATGAAAATAGCCGCCTACCACTTCGAAAGTTCAGAACAGTACATCTATCCCCTGGTGTCTGGTCATGAGGATTCGCTCATGGTCAAGATCTCCGGCAGGCACTGGGTGGATATTTCCCATCCCCTGGCCCACAAGGGATATGCCCTGGAAAAGATCCAGAGGGAACTCGGCATTGGCCCCAAACAGACCATGGTTTTTGGGGACTACAACAACGACCTGGAAATGCTGGCCCTGGCTGATTACAGCTTTGCCATGGCCAACGCACATCCCAATGTGGCAAAGGCAGCCCGGTATGCAACCCTGAGCAACCAGGAGATGGGAGTGGAGGTGATCCTGGAAAAACTGCTGCAAAGCCTTGGCTAGGTCTTTTGTTTCTTCTTTCTGGCCGCCGGGAAGAGTACATTGTTCAAGATAAGCCTGTACCCAGGAGAATTGGGATGGAGTTCCAGCTCCGTCTTGGGATCCCCCACCCTGTGCTGGTAGTCCTCCGGATCATGGCCTCCGTAGAAGGTAAAAAATCCTTTTCCTTTGATCCCGTGGATGTAACGGGCCTCCCCATTGAGTTTGTTCTCCCCCAGAACAAGTACCGTAGGCTTGACCTCCGTGCGTTCGAAGGCCGTGGTCTGCCCCATGAACCCTTTAACCAGGTATGTGTGATTCTGACAGAGCATGGTGGGTACAGGATCCCATTTGGCAGAGAAATCCATCAGGGTGAAATAATCTGATTCCCTGGGGACGTTCCTCCGTTTGTTGGTCATATCTATGGACGAGAATTCATATCTCAGGGGATTGCGTTCCAGGGTGAAATTCTCAAAGGCGAAGGTGTTTCCAAAATTCAGCTTTGCCTGGTAGTTGGGTTCAGACGGGTCTCCGTCGAACATGGGTTCGCAAATATCCACTCCCTGGGCGGCGAGGGCGATATCGAAACTGTCGGTCGCAGAGCACATGGCAAACATGAATCCCCCTCCGATCACGTAATCCCGTATCTTCCAGGCCACCGCACCTTTTTCCTCGGAGACCTTTGAAAATCCAAGCCTGGCCGCCAGGGCTTCCGCATTGAGTTTCCCTTCAATATACCAGGGCTGGGTGCGGTACGCCTGGTAGAACTTCCCGTATTGCCCTGTAAAATCCTCGTGATGGAGGTGGAGCCAGTCATACAGAGCGAGCTGGTCATTGAGGACCTCTTCGTCATAAACCGTCACGTACGGGATCTCCGCATAGGTGAGTACCATGGTCACGGCATCGTCCCAGGGCTGATTTTCCTTGGGACTGTACACCGCGATCTTGGGCGCCTTTTCCAGGATCACTGCCTCCTGGTTCTGTGAAGGGCTGCTGATAGCATCCAGGATGGCTCCGGCTTTCTCATCCGAGATCACTTCAAAGGTCACTCCCCTGATCTGGCATTCTTTTCGGATCATTTCCCCGTCGGGAAGTAAAAAGGATCCCCCCCTGTAATTGAGCAGCCACTGTACTTTCTGCTGCTTGGTAAGCACCCAGTACGTGATCCCGTAGGCCTTCAGGTGGTTCTTCTGGCTTTCCGCATCCATGGGCAACAGGATCATGGTAGCCAGGGCAGATGAACAAAATGAAAGAAAGAGGCAAAGGACCAAAAAGGGTTTTGCCCAACGGGCAAGTAGAGGTGATCGAGGGCTATTTACAGCCTTCCCTGAAAAGATAGGGTGTTGACTCAGAGATTTAAAACGGGACTTCGTTATCATCGGGGTCCAGGTCTGGATTATCGTTCATCGAACTGCCAAAGGCGTCGTCCGCACTCGGCAGATTTTTCGTGATGAACGGGTTCTCCCCATCGGCATTCATCTTGGATTGGAATTCAAATGGAGAATCAAAGTCATCCAAGTTATCAAATTTACCGAGTTGTCCAATGAACTTTAACCTAATATTATCGAGCCCCCCATTCCTGTGCTTGGCCACGATAAACTCGGCCTGACCCTGGGTGGGCGTGCGCTCCTCATCGTCCCACTCGTCTATCTTGTAGTATTCCGGACGGTAGATGAAGGACACGATATCCGCATCCTGTTCAATGGCACCTGATTCCCTGAGATCCGAAAGGATCGGCCTTTTGCTCCCTCCCCTTGTTTCCACGGCACGTGAGAGCTGAGACAGGGCGATCACCGGCACATTGAGCTCTTTGGCCAGTGCCTTTAAATTCCGGGAGATGGTCGATATTTCCTGCTCCCTGTTCCCGCCTTTTTGGCTGCCCCCGGCCGTCATCAGCTGGAGGTAGTCCAGCACGATGAGCTTGATCTTATGCTGAGATGCCAGCCTCCTGGCTTTGGCGCGAAGGTCAAAAATAGAAAGGGAAGGAGTGTCATCGATAAAGAGGGGGGCAGACTCCAGCGCCTTTACCTTGACGTTGAGTTGTTCCCACTCGTGTTTTTCGAGCCGACCCGTACGCAACTTTTCGGATGAAAGTCCGGTCTCCGAAGAAATAAGCCTTGTGATGAGCTGTACAGAGGACATCTCCAGGGAAAAGAAGGCTACCGGGATATTGGAATTCACAGCGATATTCCTTGCCATGGAGAGCGTGAGGGCCGTCTTTCCCATACCAGGTCTTGCAGCAATGATGATCAGGTCACTGGGTTGCCAACCGGACGTGAGTTTGTCCACCTTGTCAAAACCGGAAGGGATTCCGCTGAGTCCTTCTTTGTTGGAGATCTCCTCGATCTTTTTCTTGGCCTGAATGACAAGGTTCTGGGCAGTTTCGGCTGATCGCTTGAGGTTGCCCTGGGTGACCTCGTAGAGTTTCGCTTCTGCGTTGTCCAGAAGATCAAAAACGTCAGTACCCTCATTGTAAGCTTCTTCGATGATCTCACTTGAAATCTTGATCAAACTGCGCTGGATATACTTTTGAAGTATGATCCTGGCGTGAAACTCGATGTGGGCAGAACTGGCCACCTTTTGGGTGAGTTTGATCAGGTAAAAGTCGCCCCCGACCAGATCCAGCTTCCCTTCCTTTCGCAACTGGGCAGAAACGGTTAATAAATCGACCGGTTCGGAACTTTCAAAGAGTTTGTAAATGGCCTCGTAAATAGACCGGTGTGCATCCTTGTAGAATACATCCGGATGCAGGATGTCGATCACTTCGTCAACCCCCTTTTTGTCGATCATCATAGCCCCAAGCACAACTTCCTCTAAATCAACTGCTTGAGGGGGTATTTTACCCTTCTCAAGGCTGATCAGAGAAGCTTTGCCTATGTTATGGCCTATGACCGGACTGGGTTTTTCCATAGAGGACAAAAGTATGCATTAACCTTAAGTTAACATTTAATTTCGAAATTCGGATATTAACCGTTCATCAACAATCTCCTTGTTGATAAGTTACGAATTTGTGTTCATAACAGAAAAAAACCGGAGATGAAGTTCTCCGGTTTTCCTCAACGCTTTTAGCACAGTCGATTACCCGCTGAAAACACCCATATTGCTATACTTGTCCATTCGCATTTCAACGAGCTTGTCTGGTGATAACTTTTTGAGTTCTTCGTAGTGCTTGCTTATTTTGTTCTTGACGATCTCGAAGGCTCTTTCCCGGTTGGCATGAGCACCGCCCTCCGGTTCCTTGACGATCTCGTCTATCAGTTTGAGCTTTTTCATATCGGAAGCCGTAAGCTTGAGGGCCTCGGCAGCTACTTCTTTGTATTCCCAGCTGCGCCAGAGGATGGAAGAGCAGGATTCCGGGGAGATCACTGAATACCAGGTATTCTCGAGCATGAGGACCTTGTCTCCCACACCTATGCCAAGTGCCCCTCCCGAAGCGCCTTCCCCTATGATCACCACGATGATCGGCACCTTCAGACGGGTCATCTCCAGGATATTGCGCGCAATGGCCTCTCCCTGACCCCTCTCTTCTGCCTCAATACCGGGATACGCACCAGGGGTATCGATAAAACTCACGACAGGGATGTTGAATTTTTCTGCAGACTTCATCAGTCTCAGGGCCTTGCGGTATCCTTCAGGATTCGCCATCCCGAAATTTCGCAGCTGCCTTGTTTTGGTGTTGTATCCTTTCTGTTGTCCGATGAACATATAACTCTGGTCCCCGATCTTCCCCAAACCGCCTATCATGGCCTTGTCATCCTTCACATTGCGGTCTCCGTGCAACTCGAGCCAGGTTTCCCCGCAGATAGCCCGGATATAATCTAACGTGTAGGGCCTGTTAGGGTGCCTTGAGAGCTGCACCCTCTGCCAGGCAGTTAGGTTCTTAAAGATCTCTTTCCGGGTCTCGGAAAGTTTCTTTTCTATCTGTTTACAAGTGTCGGTGACATCCACATCACTCTCCTCACCAATGATCTGGCACTTTTCCAGCTGTTCTTCCAGTTCCTTGATGGGGAGTTCAAAATCCAGGTATTCCATCTCGAGTTAGTTTCAGTTGATTCAGCCCACAAATATAAACTTTATACGGAAACCAGTTCTTTCACCCTACCCTTTTTGCCGAATTCCTGTTCTTGAGGATCCCGTTGGCCACCACGGTGAGAAGTATGATCATTCCTCCCACATAGAACTGGGCGTTCATCCTTTCGCTCTCCCCAAAAATGGCAAAGGCCAGCAGGATCCCATATACAGGCTCCAGGTTCACGGTAAGCAGCACGGTATAGGGACTCACAAAGCGCATGACCTTCACGGAGGCAATGAAGGCAAAGGCCGTGCAGACAGAGGCCAGGAGAAGAAGGTAGGTCCAGTCCGCTGAGTTCAGGGTAAAGAACTCTGGGGTGAAACCCGAACTTACCAGCAGAAAGACCGAGATGAACAGCGCCCCACTGAGCAGTTCATAAAATCCGATGACGGAAGGTTTGTGGGTTTTGATCAGCCGACCGTTGATCAGGGTAAAGACGGCGCCGAGGAAGGCAGAGACCAGGGCCAGCAAAATCCCTTCTGTATATTCCACCCCCACATTAAAGATAAAATACAGGCCCAGGATCACCACGAGCCCAAAGACCACCTCATACCCGATCACCTTCCTCCCGTACCACAGAGGCTCGAGGAGGGATCCGAAGAATGCTCCCGTAGCCATGGTGGCCAGGGCCACGGACACATTGGACACTTTGATGGCTCCAAAGAAGGTGATCCAGTGCAGCGCGATCACTATTCCCGCCGCCACCAGGATAAGGCATGTTTTAACGGAAACTGCAAAAGGGATCTTCCGGATCACCATATAAAGCAGGATACACAAGGCCGCCAACGACATCCGGTACCAGACAAGGGGCATAGCGTCAATAGAGATCAGTTTGCCCAGTACAGCAGTAAATCCCCAGATGAATACGATGAGGTGAAGCAGGAAGTAGTTCCTCAGTTTATCGCTTTGCATGTTGCAGGAGGTAGAGCCCGAGGGCACCGAAGGCCAGGTTGG
>JBFKPJ010000002.1:0-55012 GCA_041628355.1 Muriicola sp.
GTAGAAAAACCTAACATAACAGAAATCTATGGCGTCGCATTACGAAGCACCAATTAGGAAGCCCCTTGTTATTGGAGACAAAGACTACCACGACGTTTCGGTAGACATTGCAGCTCCTATAGAAGGCAGGGCCAACAGGCAATGGTGGATAGTCTTTTCCATTGCCCTGGCAGCACTCCTTTGGGGAATAGGTGCTATAATTTATACGATCTCCACGGGTATAGGTACTTGGGGACTCAACAAGACGGTCAACTGGGCCTGGGACATCACCAACTTCGTCTGGTGGGTGGGTATAGGCCACGCCGGGACATTGATCTCAGCGGTATTATTGCTATTCCGCCAAAAGTGGAGAATGGCGATCAACCGGTCTGCTGAGGCCATGACCATCTTCTCGGTGATCCAGGCGGGATTGTTCCCGATCATACACATGGGTAGGCCCTGGCTGGCTTATTGGGTAGTGCCCATTCCCAACCAGTTCGGGTCTCTGTGGGTAAACTTCAATTCCCCCCTGCTTTGGGACGTATTCGCGATCTCTACGTATTTGTCTGTTTCTCTTGTTTTCTGGTGGACAGGTTTGTTGCCCGATTTTGCGATGATCCGCGACAGGGCGGTAAAACCCTTCCAGAAAAAGATCTACAGCCTGGTGAGTTTCGGTTGGACAGGCAGGGCCAAGGACTGGCAGCGATTTGAAGAGGTTTCCCTCGTTCTCGCTGGTCTGGCAACCCCCCTCGTACTTTCCGTACACACCATCGTATCCTTCGACTTTGCTACGTCCGTGATCCCGGGATGGCACACCACCATCTTCCCCCCATACTTTGTGGCCGGGGCGATTTTCTCCGGGTTCGCCATGGTACAGACCCTTCTGATCATCATGAGGAAGGTGTGCAACCTGGAAGCCTATATCACGGTACAACATATAGAATTGATGAACATCATCATCATGGTGACAGGTTCCATCGTGGGATGTGCCTATATCACGGAGCTTTTCATCGCCTGGTATTCGGGTGTGGAGTACGAACAGTACGCCTTCCTGAACCGGGCCACCGGACCTTACTGGTGGGCTTACCTGCTGATGATGAGCTGTAACGTGGTCTCTCCCCAGGTGATGTGGTTCAAGAAGATCAGGACCAGTATCGTGATCTCCTTCGTGATCTCCATCGTGGTGAATATCGGGATGTGGTTCGAGCGTTTCGTGATCATCGTAACCTCTCTCCACAGGGATTACCTCCCTTCGTCCTGGACCATGTTCTCCCCGACCTTTGTGGACATCGGTATCTTTATCGGGACCATCGGGTTCTTCTTCGTACTCTTCCTATTGTATGCAAGAACGTTCCCTGTGATCGCTCAGGCAGAAGTAAAATCCATCCTGAAGTCCTCCGGTTCTAAATACAAAACGCTGAGGGAATCCGGTAAGCCCCTTTATCAAATGCCTTCCGGAAAAGCTCAGATGAAGGAGACCAAAGCTGAAGCCGTTACCCGGCAAATTCCGAAGGCCGACGCCTCCGAATTGCTTTCCAAACTGGGGACTTTCGACCCTTCCAGGGACAAGGCGGACGATTTGAAAAAGGTCAAAGGGATCGGACCTAAAATGGAAAAGACCCTGAACCAGATCGGGATATACACCTTTGCCCAGGTCAGCAAAATGACCCAGGCAGAATACGATATGTTGGATGAACTCACCGGGGCGTTCCCAGGCAGGGCGCAGCGAGACGACTGGGCGGGTCAGGCAAAGAAATTAAACAAGAAACAGTAATTATGGCCTCTAAAGTTATACATGCTTATTTCAACGATGATGACATCCTGATGCAGGCGGTCAAAAAGGTAAAGGCTGCCAAACACCACATCGAGGAAGTGTATTGTCCTTTCCCCGTCCACGGGCTTGACAAGGCCATGGGGCTCGCTCCAACCAGGATCGCCATCACCTCATTCATGTATGGGTGTTTGGGACTTACAGTGGCCATCGTGATGATGAATTACATCATGATAGAAGACTGGCCCCAGGATATTGGAGGCAAGCCGAGTTTCAGCTATATCGAGAATATGCCAGCCTTTGTCCCGATCATGTTCGAATTGACGGTGTTTTTTGCGGCCCACCTTATGGTGATCACCTTTTACCTGAGGAGCAGGCTCTGGCCTTTCAAGAAAGCCGAAAACCCTGATGTGAGGACCACTGACGACCATTTTGTAATGGAGATCGAGGTACACGGAGATGAGAAAGGCCTGATGACCCTCTTGCAGGAATCAGGGGCGGTAGAGATTAACAAGGTAGAAAAGTAGTTCTGGACTTATGAAGAATATACTCAAAATAGGAATTGTATTCACGGCCGTTCTGGCGATGGTTTCCTGTGCCGACAAGGACAGCCCAAACTATCAGTACATGCCCAACATGTATTTCCCGGTAGGCTATGAGACGTATCAGCAGGTGGGGTTTTTACCTAATTCCTCCGAAGCCCTTCAACCGGCTGAGAACACCATTTCAAGGGGATGGCTTCCCTACGAATTCGCCAACGATCTGGCAGGGAAAGATCTGGCAAGGCTGCAACCCAGTCCGCTCGATTCCCTCAATGCTGAGGCCAACCTGGAAGTGGGTAAGGAACTGTACGACATCTATTGTGCGATCTGCCACGGGGCTAAGGGAGACGGGCAGGGTACCCTCGTAAAACGCGAGAAGATCCTGGGAGTGCCCAGCTATGCCGATGCAGCAAGGAATATCAGTGTAGGTTCTACCTATCACACAATCTATTACGGCCTGAACTCCATGGGTTCATATGCCGGTCAGCTCAATTATGAAGAGCGTTGGCAGGTGGCGGAATACGTCATGAAATTGAAGCAGGACCTAACTAAATAAGATACAGACAGCAACTATGTATACGTTTTCTAACAGACTTAAGATCGGAGCAATTGTCCTTATGGCCCTGGGAATTCTCGGGATAGGGGTAGGGTTCGTTTCCGTCCCCTCCACTCCGGAAGAAGCCAGAGCGATGGTAGCGGCACATGATGACGGTCATGGGGATTCCCATGCAGAGGAAAGTGATCATCCCGCAGCGTCCAGTGAGCATCCTGAGGCCGCGGAACACCCTGCAGAAGATGCAGGTCATGCCTCTGCTTCAGAGCACGATGCTTCACACGACGAGCACCTCATGCATCAGCTCCAGAACAGGCCCTGGTCTGCGCTATACGTGGCAGCCTTCTTTTTCTTTATGATCTCCCTTGGGGTCCTGGCGTTTTACGCCATACAAAGGGCTTCCCAGGCCGGATGGTCACCCCTCTTATTCAGGGTCATGGAAGGCATTACGGCCTACCTGGTGCCCGGTGGTATCGTCATCTTCGTGATCTTCATACTTTCTGTGATGCACTTTAACCACCTCTTTGTCTGGATGGACCCTGAAGTGGTTGCCCATGATGCGATCTTACAGGGGAAACAAGGTTACTTGAACCCGACATTTTTCCTGATCCGGGCTGCCGTATTCCTGGGAGGCTGGATACTCTACCGCGAGGTCTCCAGACGTTTGTCCCTCGCCCAGGATGAAGCCCAGGACAACAAGAATTTTGTAAAGAATTTCAGGTGGTCCGCCGGTTTCCTGGTCTTCTACCTGGTCACTGAGTCCATGATGTCATGGGACTGGATCATGAGCATTGATCCTCACTGGTTCAGCACACTCTTCGGATGGTATATCTTTGCGAGCATGGTGGTATCCGGGATCACCGTGATCGCCATGGTGACCATTTACCTCAAATCCAAAGGATACCTCCCTGAAGTGAACGACAGCCATATCCATGATCTGGCAAAGTTCATGTTTGGATTCAGTATTTTCTGGACGTATCTTTGGTTCAGCCAGTTCATGCTGATCTGGTATGCCAACATCCCTGAAGAGGTCACCTATTTTGTGACCCGTATCGAGGATTACAAGCTGCCTTTCTTCGGCATGGTCGTGATGAATTTCGTGTTTCCCCTCCTGGTGCTTATGAACAGCGACTACAAGAGGGTTAACTGGTTCGTGATCATGGCGGGTATCGTGATCCTGGCAGGACATTATCTCGATGTCTATAATATGGTGATGCCTGGCACTGTGGGAGACCAGTGGTTTATCGGGATCCCTGAACTCGGAGCCCTGTGTTTCTTTGCCGGAGCATTTATCTTCTGGGTATTCAGGGCGCTGAGCAAAGTCCCTCTTCAACCCAAACGGAATCCGTTTATTGAAGAGAGCAGACATTTTCACTATTAATGATTACAGTAACTTATTTAGTTTAGATAATGACTACATTACTTACGATACTTGTTTTAATCTTAGTAGCCATAGCGATCTGGCAGATGACCAAGATCTTTGAATTGTCTCAGATCAAGGCAGAAAGTTCCCAGGTGGCCAGCGATAAGGACAACAAGTACAACGGGTACCTGATGTTTGCATTCCTGATCTTTATCTACGGGATCACCATTTTCAGCTTTTGGAAATACTCCAAGGTACTCCTTCCCGAAGCAGCCTCGGAACATGGGCAGAGCTACGACAGCCTGATGCTGTGGTCCTTTGTGATCATCTTTTTCGTACAAACCGTGACACAGGCCCTCCTGCATTACTTTTCCTATAAGTACAAAGGAGAAAAGGGCAAAAAAGCGTTGTTTTATGCGGATAACGACCGACTGGAATTCATCTGGACCATCATCCCGGTGATCGTACTGGCCGGGCTCATCCTCTGGGGACTGTACACCTGGACCAACATCATGGATGTCAATGACGAGGACGACCCGCTGATCGTGGAATTGTATGCGCAGCAATTCAACTGGACCGCCCGTTACGGAGGAGCCGATAACGTCCTGGGAGGAGCTAATGTCCGCATGATCGATATAGACCGTGCCAATGTCCTTGGGTTGGATGAATCCGACCCCTATTCCAACGACGACGTGATCGTCAAGGAATTGCACCTGCCTGTGGGACGCAAGGTCAATTTCAGGTTCCGGTCGCAGGATGTATTGCACTCGGCTTATATGCCTCACTTCAGGGCCCAGATGAACTGCGTGCCCGGAATGATCACGGAATTTTCCTTTACCCCTACCATCACCACGGAGGAGATGCGTCTCAATCCGGATGTGATCGACAAGGTGAAGAGGACCAACGCCATCAGGGCGGAACGAGCCGCTAATGGCGAACCCAACTCAGACCCATGGGAATTTGATTACGTACTGCTCTGCAACAAGATCTGCGGTAAATCGCACTACAATATGCAGATGAAGATCATTGTAGAGAGCGAAGAAGAGTACAACGCATGGATGGAAAGTCAACAGACCTTCTCCCAGCTCATGGCATCCATGAACTAAAAATAAAAACAAGGCTAGAAAAGAAAATTAATAAAACTAAATTAGATTATGTCTGCTACAGCACACGCACACGTTGATGATCACGCTCACGATCATGGACATCATCACAAAGAGACGTTCGTCACCAAATATATCTTTAGCCAGGATCACAAAATGATCTCCAAGCAGTACCTGATCACAGGTCTGATCATGGGGATCATCGGGATTGCCATGTCCCTTCTGTTCAGGTTGCAACTGGCCTGGCCGGGAGAGTCATTTCCGGTATTTGAGGCACTCCTGGGCAAGTGGGCCCCTGATGGTGTGATGGATGCGGACGTTTACCTGGCCCTGGTGACCATTCACGGAACCATCATGGTTTTCTTCGTGCTCACCGCCGGACTGAGCGGTACCTTTAGTAACCTGTTGATCCCATTGCAGATCGGCGCGAGGGATATGGCCTCTGGATTCCTGAATATGGTTTCCTACTGGCTGTTCTTCCTTTCCAGTGTCATTATGGTGATCTCCCTTTTTGTAGAAGCCGGACCTGCGGCCGCAGGGTGGACCATCTATCCTCCTTTGAGCGCACTGCCAATGGCACAACCGGGTTCCGGAATGGGTATGACCCTCTGGCTCGTTTCCATGGCGATCTTTATCGCCTCTTCCCTTCTGGGTTCATTGAACTATATTGTCACGGTGATCAACCTGAGGACCAAAGGGATGTCCATGACCAGGCTTCCCCTGACCATATGGGCATTCTTCGTAACCGCTATTATCGGGGTGATCTCATTCCCTGTACTGCTTTCCGCAGCCCTGCTGCTGATCATGGACAGGAGCTTCGGAACCTCCTTCTTCCTTTCGGATATTTTTATTCAGGGAGAAGTACTGCATTATCAGGGAGGGTCTCCGGTGCTGTTCGAACACCTGTTCTGGTTCCTGGGGCACCCTGAAGTGTATATCGTTCTGCTTCCGGCACTAGGGATCACTTCAGAGGTAATGTCAACCAACGCGAGAAAACCGATCTTTGGCTACAGGGCAATGGTGGCCTCTATTTTGGCGATCGCCTTTCTCTCTACCATAGTTTGGGGACACCATATGTTCATCTCAGGGATGAACCCCTTCCTGGGATCCGTGTTCACCTTTACGACCCTGTTGATCGCCATCCCTTCTGCGGTTAAGGCATTCAACTATATCACTACCCTCTGGAAAGGGAACCTGCAGATGAACCCGGCCATGTTGTTCTCGATCGGACTCGTGTCTACCTTCATCACCGGAGGTCTCACGGGGATCATCCTGGGGGACAGTACCCTGGATATCAACGTACACGATACCTATTTCGTGGTGGCTCACTTCCACCTGGTGATGGGAATCTCAGCCCTCTATGGACTTTTCGCCGGGGTATACCACTGGTTCCCCAAGATGTTCAAGCGCATGATGAACAAGAACCTGGGGTATGTGCATTTCTGGGTGACCGCCGTCTGTGCCTATGGGGTCTTCTTCCCGATGCACTTCGTGGGAATGGCAGGAGTGCCCAGGAGGTACTACGAGAACACAGCTTTCCCTATGTTTGACGAACTGACGGACGTAAACGTGCTGATCACTGTATTCGCCCTGATCGCCGGTGCGGCCCAGCTCGTTTTCCTCTACAACTTTATTCACAGCATATTCTACGGGAAGCCTACGGTTCAGAACCCATGGAATTCCAACACCCTGGAGTGGACCGCTCCCATCGAGCACTTCCACGGCAACTGGGAAGGAGAGATCCCTCATGTGCACCGCTGGGCCTATGATTACAGCAAGACGCTTCCCAATGGGGAATACGTGATCCAAGGTCAGGATTTTGTGCCTCAGAACGTACCTCTTCAGAACGATGAAGAGGAGCTGAATCACTAGGGACTCCCTCAAATAATAAGGACCCATCCGCTGGAAGAACTTCCCGGATGGGTTTTTTGTTTCCTTTTTGCTGGAGAGAGTTTGGCCCCGTTCTTGAGGAAATTGTAATATCTTTATTTTCCATATTACGAACGAATCCCGTCATACCTATGAAAACAGCATTGAGACTCCTGCTGATTGTATTCCTGTGCTCAGGCATCTTTGAAGTACATGCCCAGAGGAAGCCAAAATTAAAAGGCAACAGGGAAGTTACTGCCGTCACGGAGGCGCTCCCTCCTTTCTCCCGCCTGGAACTCCTTGATGACCTGCAGATCGTTCTGAAAAGGGCAGCAGAGGAATCGTATACTATCACCGCTGACGACAACCTGCTGGATGTGATCAAGTTCAGGGTAAATGACGGAACCCTTGTAATATCTTCCTTTTACGAGATCACCTCCAGGAAGGAACTGACTATTGTAGTTTCCTTTTCTCAGCTCAATGCGATCACCCTGCAGGATGGCAGAATAGAGACGGCGGAGGGGGAAAGACTCAACACGGATGCGTTGCGAATTGAGACCCTGGGAAATTCCCGTGCCAGGCTGGATGCTGATGTGGGGAGTCTCCTGATCGAGATGAGGGACAACAGCAGAGGGGAATTCACCATGACTGCCGACAGCCTTTCGGTAGATATGAGGCAGAAGTCGGACGCACAACTCTATGTCAATACCTTTTCAGGCTCAGTACACCTGCAGGACAACACGGTACTGAAGATGGAAGGTACCTCCGGCGGTTTTGACATGGAGGTAACGGGAAATGGAAAACTGCGTGCTGAAGATTTTGAGGTAGAAGACCTGAAGGCTTCTCTTTCAGGCTCTTCAGATACGAGGATCTTCGCCAGGGACCGGTTGCAGATCAGCCTTACCGGATCCTCCAGGTGCTATCTCTTCAGTGAACCCGAGATCACCCTCACTGCCTTCAGGGACAGTGCGGAATTCTTTAAACGAAATAAATAAGGTTCCCCCTTCGATACAGAAAAGGAAACCTTATCACGCTGATCGGCCGGGGATCAGGATTCTACTGACAGGGAACGTTTAGGTCCGGCCTCGATGATCTCCCTGTTAACGCCCTCCTCAAATTTCTTGAAGTTCTCATTGAAAAGGGAAACGAGTTTGTCCTTGACCTGCTCATAACGTTCCTTGTCTTCCCAGGTGTTCCTGGGGATAAGGACCTCAGAGGGTACATTAGGACAGCTCTCCGGGATCATAAAGCCGAATTCCTCATCCCTCACAAAGGAAACATGGTCAAAATCTCCGTTGTGGATGGCATCGATCATGGCTCGTGTATACTTTAATTTGATCCTTGAGCCCACTCCGTGAGCCCCTCCTGTCCAACCCGTGTTGACCAGCCAGGCAGTGGCGTTGTGTTTCTTGATCTTTTCAGCCAGCAGTTCGGCGTACTTGTTGGGATGCCACATCATGAATGCTGCTCCAAAACACGCGCTGAAGGTAGCCTGGGGTTCGGTGATCCCCATTTCGGTACCGGCCACCTTGGCGGTATAGCCTGAAATAAAATGGTAGCTGGCCTGTTCCGGGGTGAGTTTGCTCACCGGAGGCAGGACGCCAAAGGCGTCACAGGTCAGGAAGATGATATTTTCCGGATGTCCTGCAATACATGGTATCTGCACGTTCTCAATGAAGCGGATCGGATAAGAGGCCCTGGTGTTCTGAGTGATGGAGGTATCCGTATAGTCTACCTCCCGGGTTTGCTTATCGTACACCACGTTCTCCAGGACGGTGCCGAACCGAATCGCGTTATAGATGTCGGGTTCATTTTCCGGTGAGAGGTTGATAGCCTTGGCATAGCAACCCCCTTCTATGTTGAATGTGCCCTCGTCTGTCCAGCAGTGTTCGTCGTCCCCTATGAGTTTGCGCTTGGGATCCGCGCTCAGCGTGGTCTTTCCGGTTCCGGACAGTCCGAACAGGATGGAGACATCACCCTCTTCGCCCACATTGGCAGAACAGTGCATGGGCATGACGCCTTCAAGCGGCATCAGGTAGTTCATAATGGAAAAGATTCCCTTCTTCATTTCCCCGGCATATTGCGTGCCCAGGATGACCACCTCTTTAGCTTCAAGGTTTACATCGATACTCGTCTTGGAGGTCATTTCTGAGGTATAGCGGTTTGCCGGGAAGCCGCCACCATTAAAGATCACATAGTCTGGTTCTCCGAACTGTTCGAGTTCGGCAGCCGTTGGCATGATCAGCATGTTCTGCATAAAGAGGGCGTGATAGGCCCGGGTGCAGATGATCCTCACTTTAAGCCTGTATTTTGGGTCCCATCCCGCATAGGCATCGACCACATAGATGCGAGGCCTCGTGTTGAGGTAGTCCAGGGCGCGTTCCCGGTTCACCATATAGGTGTGCTCATCCAGGCCAATATTGATAGGTCCCCAGTCAATGTTCTTTTCAGATTCCGGATGCCTTACGATGCGCTTATCTTTGGGGCTTCTTCCCGTTTTCTCTCCTGAATATACCAGAAGCGCTCCCACATCAGAAATGGCTGTCCCTTCTTCCAGCCGCAATCCCAGCTCGTAAAGAACAGGTACGCTGCTATTTCTGTGAATTTCCTTTACTTCAATCCCGTACTTCGTTAAATCAAATGTTCCCATGAATATGATATTTATACTATTTGGTTGAACTTCTAATGCAAAATTTGGAAATAAAAATCACCTGAAAGATGATTTTTATCATGATAAAGTATTTCCCTGATGCAGGGTCATTTTAGCGGTTAAAATCCCTCTTGTTTTTCACTATCTTTGAGAACATGAACGAACATCTCGACCCGACAGCAGATAATTTCTCCCAGGAAGAGCTCGATATCGAAAGGGCCTTGCGGCCTGTATCTTTTGACGATTTCACGGGGCAGGAATCTGTGCTGGAAAACCTGCAGATCTTTGTACAGGCGGCCAATTTGAGGAACGAAGCCCTGGACCATACCCTTTTCCACGGCCCTCCCGGCCTGGGGAAGACTACCCTTGCCCATATCCTGGCCAATGAGTTGGGGGTAGGGATCAAGGTAACCTCGGGTCCGGTCCTGGACAAGCCGGGCGACCTGGCGGGCCTGCTGACCAACCTGGAGGAGCGGGATGTGCTGTTCATAGACGAGATCCACCGGCTGAGCCCCGTGGTTGAAGAGTACCTCTATTCCGCCATGGAGGATTACAGGATCGATATCATGATCGAAACAGGCCCCAATGCCCGGTCAGTCCAGATCAACCTGAACCCTTTTACCCTCATCGGGGCCACCACCAGATCGGGCCTGCTCACCGCTCCTATGCGCGCGAGATTCGGTATCCAGAGTCGGCTTGAATACTACAACACCGAACTCCTGTCGACCATCGTAGAACGCAGTGCTGATATCCTGAAGGTCCCGATCACCCAGGAGGCTGCCATTGAGATTGCCGGGAGGAGCAGGGGAACACCCAGGATCTCCAATGCGCTCCTGAGAAGGATCAGGGACTTTGCACAGATCAAAGGGAACGGCAAGATAGATATCGACATCTCGAGGTTTGGCCTCAAGGCATTGAACGTAGACACCCATGGCCTGGACGAGATGGACAACAAGATCCTGTTGACCATCATCGACAAGTTCAAAGGAGGCCCCGTGGGTATCTCTACCCTGGCCACCGCTGTTTCAGAAAGTGCAGAGACCATAGAAGAGGTTTACGAACCCTTCCTCATACAGCAGGGTTTTATCATGAGGACCCCAAGAGGCCGTGAAGTGACGGAGCTCGCCTACAAACACCTGGGGAGGATCAAAGGCGGAACCCAACCCGGTCTTTTCTAGATGGGAGAACTCAGGACCGTTTCCCTAATTGAAGTGTTGAAGAACAGGAAGCGAATCCTGGCTAACCCCCTCCCTTTCCATTCCGAGAACTTTGAAAAATTCGGGGATACCTTCCGGGTGAGGGTCGGCCCCGGGAAACCGGTGGTGTTCACACGCGATCCCGAGATCATACAGCAGGTACTTCAGAAACAGCAAAAGAAATTCAGGAAATCCCCTCTTCAAACCAAAGACCTGGCCAAGTATATCGGCAGGGGCCTGCTTACGGCAGAAGGGGAACACTGGAGGGTGCAGCGCAGGATGATACAGCCTGCTTTCCACAAGAAAAAGCTGGAAGGCCTGCTGGGGACCATGCGCAATGCCATCAAAGATGAACTGGAGCGAATCCGGCCCGACAGGGAACAGGATGTCTTTCCCCTTATGGGTGACCTGGCCTTCCAGGTGGTGGCAAAATCCCTTTTTAGCAATTCGGATATACGGGAGAGGATGAGGGAGTTGCAGCACATCACCGAGACCAACCAGAAGATGCTGATCAGGGAGATGAGGCAACCCTATATGGTTTGGTGGTTTAAGATGAGCGGGAAGATCAAGAAACACGTGGGGTATTCAGAAAGGGGAAGGGAATTGCTCAACGAACTCATAGAGGAAAGGGTGTCTAAAAACAGGGAAGAGGATGACCTACTCGACATGCTGCTCGGGGCTACCTATGAGGACGGTACCCACATGGAGCGCCGGCAATTGATCGATGAAGTGCTGATCCTCTTTACAGCCGGGCATGAGACCACGGCAAATGCCCTGAGTTTTACCTTTTTCCTCCTCGCCACCCATCCTGAAATCCAGGAAAAAGTATATCGTGAGATCGAAAAGAACAGGGGTGGGGAAGGAGATACTCTGGAATGGATCTCCCGATTTCCATACGCGCAACAGTGCATAGAAGAAGCGATGAGGCTGTATCCCCCGGTGTATGTGATAGACCGGATGGCCGGGGAGGAAGTGGAGCTTTCCGGATACCGCTTCCCGCAGGGTACCCTCCTGTTGATGTCCGTCTATGAACTGCACAGGTACAGGTCCTTCTGGGAAGATCCTGATAAATTCATCCCGGAAAGATTTGAAAAGGAAAGAAAAAAGGAGATGGGGCCGTACTACTACCCTTTTGGGGCAGGCCCAAGGATGTGCATCGGCAATAATTTCGCCGTTTACGAAATGGTCATAGCCCTGGTGGAGACCGTTTCCCGGTACCGAATCCTCCCCGTGACAAAGAAAATGGTCCTCAATCCGTTGATTTCTCTAAAACCGAAAGAGGTTATTCTTAGATTCGAAAAACGACCTTTCTCCTGAATCACAGTATAAAACATACACGTCTGATCAAAGAAGAAGCCAAACGCCTCGGCTTTTTGTCTTGCGGGATCTCCAAGGCCGAGTTCCTTGAGGAGGAGGCACCCAGGCTGGAGAAGTGGTTAAAGCAGGGGATGCAGGGGGAGATGAGATACATGGAGAATCACTTCGACAAGCGGCTCGATCCCCGAAAGCTGGTCGATGGGGCAAAGTCTGTGATTTCCCTCCTGCTGAATTATTACCCTTCGGAACAGCAACGGGAGGGGACCTACAAGATCTCGAAATACGCCTACGGGCAGGATTACCACCAGGTGATCAAGGCCAAACTCCGGGAATTGCACGCTTTTATCAATCAGGAGATAGGAGAGGTACACGGGAGGGCTTTCGTAGATTCCGCCCCTGTCCTCGATAAGGCCTGGGCGGCGCGAAGCGGACTCGGATGGATGGGCAAGCACAGCAATCTGCTCACCCAACAGGTGGGGTCCTTTTATTTTATTGCGGAGCTGATCGTAGACCTGGAGCTGGAATACGACCACCCCGTCACCGACCACTGCGGTACCTGTACCGCCTGTATAGATGCCTGTCCGACCGGGGCTATCGTGCAGCCCTATGTGGTAGACGGAAGCAAATGCATCTCTTACCTGACCATCGAATTACGGGACGAGATCCCGACGACCTTCCAGGGCATGATGGACGACTGGGCCTTTGGGTGCGACGTTTGCCAGGATGTGTGTCCGTGGAACCGATTCTCAAAGCCCCACTCGGAGCCTCAGTTTGAACCCCATCCGCACCTGCTGGGGATGAGCAAGAGGGATTGGGAGGAGATCACCGAAGAGGTATTTCAGAAGGTCTTTAAAGGATCGGCCGTAAAACGGACCCGCTTCAAAGGCCTGAAGAGAAATATTTCCTTTTTGAAATCCGGGAGTTGACTTCCATACGGGCCCAGGAGGTGCTCCCTGTTTTTTTAGTGGGAAGTGCAGGAATCGGGAGATAATATGCTATATTGAAGGCTGTTTGAACTTAAAAATCATCCCGGGCGCCGGGTAATTTATAGAAAGTATGAAGATCAGTAAACCCGAACTCAGTTTCTGGCAGATATTCAATATGAATGTCGGGTTCCTGGGGATACAATACAGTTTTGGACTTCAGCAAAGCGCGATCAATCCCATTTTCCTTTTTTTAGGGGCTTCAGAAGAAATATTACCTATCCTGAATATCGCCGGGCCAGTTACAGGTCTGGTGGTTCAGCCCCTGATCGGTGCTATTTCCGATAAGACCTGGTCTCCGCGATGGGGGAGGAGAAAACCTTTTTTTCTCATCGGTGCCCTCTTAGGGAGCATGTGTTTGTTTGCCTTTCCCCTAAGCCCGGCCCTTTGGTTCGCGGTAGGTTTACTTTGGATCCTGGACGTAGGGAATAATATGGCAATGGAACCCTATAGGGCATTCGTTGGCGACAAACTTCCCGACAGGCAATTAAGCCTGGGATACCAGATGCAAAGTTTATTCGTAGGGGCTGGGATACTGTTGGCCAACGCTTCTATTTTCCTGTTCCAGGACTGGTTTGGCGGGGGAGAGGAGATCTCAGGGGAAGTACCCAAATGGTTATACTACTCTTTCTTTATAGGTTCTTTCCTATCCATAGCGACCATTTTGTGGTCGGTCTTAAAGACCCCGGAGATACCCCCTTCAGATGAAGAATTGGCCGAAATAAAAAGCCACAGGCAGATGTCTTTTTCAGCCCGGTTCAGGCTGCCCTTTATAGAGATCAAAGAGGCCGTCAAAGAGATGCCCAATTTTATGTGGAGACTCTCTGCGGTTTACCTTTTTCAGTGGTATGCACTATTTATCTACTGGCAATTCATCACCCCGCTATTCAGGGCCACTATGGGTTTTGACACTTCTCAGGCAGCCGCACAGGCTGCCAAAATGAGCACTACTTACAATGTGGTGACTACCGTAGTTGCCCTTGTTCTTGTACCGTTGACCATGAGATTTGGAGGAAAGAAGATCTATGCCTTAAGCCTCCTGGGAACAGCCATTGCTCTTTTCTCCATTCCAAATATCACAGACCCTGTATATGTGCTCTACCCTATGGTGTTCTTCGGGATAGGATGGGCGGCCATGATGGGAATTCCCTACAGTATGGTTTCCAAAATTGTGCCACAGGAACGAAGAGGCGTATACATGGGGATTCTCAATATGATGATCGTGATCCCAATGGGAATACAGACCCTTACTTTCGGTCCCATCTTCAAGAATCTGCTGGGGGCAAATTCTGTGAATGCCATGTTTTTCGCCGGGACCTTTTTTGTGATAGCGGCCCTTCTCGCACTCCGCCTGAGGGTCACCAAAGAGTACCAGTAAATCGGATATTGCTAGAAGTTTACGAATACATACCCTGGTTTCCTCAGAATAGATTGCAGGGGATTGAACGGTTTATTTTAAGGGGAATTACCCTTACATTTGCGGAAGACAATTACGATATGGCTAAAGACAAAAAAAGACGGGAAGCCCTTATTTACCATGCAAAACCCACGCCTGGGAAGATCAAGATAGTCCCGACGAAACCATACGCGACACAGAGAGACCTCGCATTGGCCTATTCCCCGGGAGTGGCTGAGCCCTGCCTGGAAATTGCCAAGGACGTGGAAAATGTATACAAGTACACGGCAAAAGGAAACCTGGTGGCGGTGATCTCCAACGGTACTGCCGTCCTGGGGTTAGGGGATATCGGGCCGGAGGCCTCAAAACCCGTTATGGAAGGCAAATCCCTCCTGTTCAAGATCTTCGCGGACATAGACGGGATCGATATTGAAGTGAATACCAAGGATGTCGACAAATTCATTGAGACCGTCAAAGCCATAGCCCCTACATTCGGGGGGATCAACCTGGAAGATATCAAGGCCCCTGAGGCCTTCGAGATAGAAAGGCGACTGAAGGAGGAACTCGACATCCCGGTAATGCACGACGACCAGCACGGTACGGCCATAATCTCCTCCGCAGCCCTGATCAATGCCCTTGAACTCGCCGGTAAAAAAATCGAGGAGGTGCGGATCGTGATCAGCGGGGCGGGTGCCGCGGCCATTTCCTGTACGCGTCTTTACAAAGCCCTGGGCGCCAAGGCTGGCAATATCATTATGTTGGACAGCAAGGGGGTGATCCGGAAGGACAGGGAGAACCTGTCTGAAGAAAAGCTGGAATTCGCTACGGACCGGGATTTCCACGACCTCAAGGATTCCCTCAAGAATGCGGATGTGTTTATCGGCCTTTCCATAGCGGATATCATGACCCCGGCCATGCTGAAATCCATGTCTGAGAATCCCATCGTATTCGCCATGGCCAATCCCGATCCGGAGATCAAATACAGCCTTGCGGTAAAGACCCGTAAGGATGTGATCATGGCAACCGGCCGTTCTGACCACCCGAACCAGGTCAACAACGTACTGGGCTTCCCCTTTATTTTCAGGGGGGCGCTGGACGTCAGGGCCACCAAGATCAATGAAGAGATGAAAATGGCAGCGGTCAAGGCACTGGCCCAATTGGCCAAGCAGCCCGTTCCTGAACAGGTCAATATTGCGTACGGGGAGACCCGCCTGACCTTTGGCCGCGACTACATCATCCCGAAACCCTTCGACCCTCGTTTGATATCGGAGATCCCGCCTGCAGTGGCCAAGGCAGCCATAGACAGCGGAGTGGCGAGAATGCCCATAACAGATTGGGATAAATACACAGAGGAGCTCTTACAGCGTTCCGGGGATGATAACAAGGTCATGCGACTCCTGATGAGTCGGGCTAAGAGCGACCCGAAACGGATCGTCTTTGCGGAAGCAGACCAGCTGGATGTCCTTAAAGCGGCTCAGATCGCTTACGAAGAGGGGATCGCCGAGCCCATTTTGCTCGGTAATACGGAAGTGATCAGGGAACTCAAAAAGGAACTGGAATTTGATGCGGAGGTCCTGATCATAGACCAGTACGGGAAGAATTCCTATGAGAAGCGCATGCACTATGCCCAGAAGTACTGGGAGGCCAGAAGGAGAAACGGCGCTACCCTTTACAGCGCGAAAAGCCGGATGAGGGAGCGGAACTATTTCGGGTCCATGATGATCCTCGAAGGGGATGCAGACGGGATGATCTCAGGTTATTCCAGGTCCTACGCCTCATCCATCAAACCTGTTTTTGAAGTCATCGGCAGGGCCTCCAATGTATCGAAAGCCGCGACGGTCCATATCATGATCACCAGCAGGGGCCCCTTGTTCCTGGCGGATACAGCCATCAACATCGACCCCACGGCCGAAGAACTGGCAGAGATCGCCATTATGACGGCCAATCTGGCGAACGCCTTCGGCTTCGATCCCGTAATGGCCCTGTTGTCCTATGCCAATTTCGGATCCTCCAACCACCCCCATGCCAGAAAAGTGAAAGAGGCGGTCAGGATCCTTCATGAGACCCATCCGGAACTCGTGGTAGACGGGGAGATCCAAACGGATTTTGCCCTTAACCGCGAATTGCACGAAAGCCAGTTCCCTTTCTCAAAACTGGCCGGGAAGAAAGTGAACACCCTTATTTTCCCCAACCTGGAAGCAGCGAACATCACCTACAAGCTCCTCAAGGAACTGCACGCCGCAGATACGATAGGCCCCATCATGCTTGGACTAAAAAGGCCTGTTCACATCCTGCAACTGGGAGCAAGTGTTGAGGAAATGGTCAATATGACGGCCGTAGCCGTGATCGATGCCCAGGAAAGGGAAAAGAGGAGGAATGCAAAGAATAATCAAAAAAGGTCTTGAGGTAATCGGGCCGGTCAGTTAGCTATATGATTACACACCTGCAGGGACGACTCGTAGAAAAACACCCCACGCACGTGGTTATCGACTGCCAGGGCGTAGGGTATTTCGTGAACATTTCCCTGAATACCTTTTCCCAGCTGCCCGAAGGGGAAAATATCCGGCTACTCACACACCTCCATGTGAAAGAAGATTCCCATACCCTCTATGGGTTTATGGAAGCATCCGAGCGCGAGGTCTTCCGGTTGCTGATCTCCGTCTCAGGGATAGGGACCAGTATTGCGAGGACCATGCTTTCTTCCATGGATCCGCATCAGATCAGGGACGCCATTGCCCAGGGAAATGTACCTGTGATCCAGGGTATCAAGGGGATAGGTGCAAAGACCGCCCAGCGGGTGATCCTGGACCTCAAGGACAAGATTTTAAAAATTTACGATCAGGACGAAGTTTACTCAAATTCAAACAATACAAAGAAAGATGAAGCGTTATCTGCTTTAGAGGTTCTTGGCTTTCCCAGAAAGCAGGCCGAAAAGGCGGTGGACAAAGTGGTCGGTCAGGATGCTTCGCTTAGCGTGGAGAACATTATCAAACATGCGCTGAAAAATTTGTAAAAAGTTTGAAAACAGGGGCAAAGACTTTTCTTAAATTTTCATTTAAGCTATTTTTCCTATCCTTCATTTTCCTTTGGGGCGTTACCGCCTCGGCCCAGGAAACCGATGAACCGGCTGCTGATTCTGTTCAGACCGGGGTTGCCCTGGGAAAGATCAAGATGCCCAACCCCAAAAGCATCGTTTCCAAATACACCTATGACCCCCAGCTCGACCGGTATATCTACACGGAGACCGTAGGGGATTACGATATCAGCTATCCTGTGATCCTCACTCCTGCCCAGTATCTCGAACTGGTGCGCAGGGAGAACATGAAGAGCTACTTTAAAAACAAGATCGATGCCTATTCAGGTAAAAAGGAGGGGAGCGAAGAGGCAAGGCGGAACCTGCTTCCAAATTTTTACGTGAACAGCAATTTCTTTGAGTCCGTGTTTGGTGGGAATACGATAGAAGTGATCCCGCAGGGTTCCGTGGCAATGGACCTGGGGGTGATCTGGCAGAAGAACGACAACCCTGCCCTCTCTCCCAGGAACCGGACCAACCTTTCCTTCGATTTTGACCAGCGCATCAGCCTAAGTATGCTCGGTAAAGTGGGAGAGCGATTACAGGTTACCGCAAACTACGATACGGAGGCCACATTCGACTTCCAAAACCTTGTAAAACTGGATTACACCCCGACAGAGGATGACATCATCCAAAAGATCGAAGTGGGAAATGTCAACATGCCCCTGAACAGTTCCCTGATCACAGGCGCTCAAAGCCTGTTCGGGGTGAAAACCCAGTTGCAGTTCGGTAAGACCACGGTTACCGCGGTCTTTTCCGAGCAGCGTTCTCAGAACAACACCGTAGTGGCCCAGGGGGGAGGTACGGTTAACGAATTTGAACTCACGGCCCTGGACTACGATGAAGACCGCCATTTCTTCCTGGCCCAGTATTTCAGGGATCAGTATGACCAGGCCCTGGCCAATTATCCCTTTATCCGCAGCCAGGTACAGATCACCAGGCTTGAGGTATGGGTGACCAACCGCAGTCAGCAAACCCTTAACGTGAGGAACGTAGTGGCCCTGCAGGACCTGGGGGAGGCGCTGGATGAAAAGACCAGGATCGGCAGGTTGAATGGTGAGCCCGCGGGATTCTTCAATGTAGCCGGAGCCAATCCCGAACTTCCCAGGAACGGGGCAAACGACTTTGATCCGGCCCTGATCGGGAACGGGGGAGTGCTGACCGAGGACATCCGGGATATCGCCACAGTGGAGAGCGGTTTCAATATCTCCACAGGGTACCAGATCAACCAGGGGTTCGATTATGCCATCCTGGAAAATGCGCGTAAGCTGGAACCCACCCGTGATTACCAGTTCAATTCCCAGTTGGGTTATATCTCCCTGAACCAGCGGCTCAGCAATGACGAGGTCCTGGCCGTTGCCTTCCAGTATACCTTTAACGGGGAGGTCTACCAGGTCGGTGAATTCGCCAATGGCGGGCTGGATGCGACTACCGTGGCAGCAGGTGTAACTCCCCAGATCACCAACAATACCCTGGTCCTGAAATTGCTCAAGAGCAATATTACCAATGTAAACGACCCCATCTGGGACCTCATGATGAAGAACATCTATGCCACAGGGGCCTTCCAGTTGAGCGAAGAGGACTTTAAGCTGAACATACTGTATTCGGACCCGACGCCCAGGAACTACATCACCCCGGTGGACCCCAACGCCGGCTGGCCGGATGTGCCCAAGCCACTCGAAGACCGGATCCTGCTCGACGTCTTTAACCTGGACAGGCTCAATGTCTACCGGGATGTGCAGCCCGGGGGGGACGGTTTCTTCGATTTTGTCCCGGGGATCACAGTGAATACGCAGGGCGGACAGATCATCTTCACCAAGGTAGAACCTTTCGGGGAATACCTCTTTGAGCTTCTCGGTGGGGGGAACTATGACGTGAATAATGACCAGGGTTACAACGTGAACCAGCAGAAATACGTCTTCAGGAATATGTACGCCAATACCAAGGCGGCCTCCCTGCAAGACGCGGAGAAGAACCGTTTCAGGCTCAAAGGGCGTTATAAATCCCAGGGCAGCAGCGGTATTCCCATCGGGGCATTCAACGTTCCCAGGGGGTCTGTTCGGGTGACGGCAGGCGGCAGGCAGCTTCAGGAGGGTATCGATTATACGGTAAACTACCAGGCCGGAACGGTACAGATCCTGGATCCGAGCCTCCAGGCTTCCAATACGCCCATCAACATTTCGGTAGAGAACAACGCCGTTTTCGGACAACAGACCCGCCGTTTCGCGGGGGTAAATATCGAACATCAATTCAATGAGAAATTCGTGCTGGGCGGGACCCTGCTCAACCTGAATGAACGTCCGCTCACCCAGAAGTCCAATTTTGGGATCGAACCCGTGAACAATACGATCTTCGGGCTGAATGGCAACTTCTCGACGGAGGTCCCTTTCCTGACCCGCCTGGTGAACAAGCTCCCCAATATCGATACGGATGTCCCATCGAACATCTCCCTGAGGAGCGAGGTGGCTTACCTTATCCCGAATTCGCCAAAGAATGCTGATTTCAGGGGAGAGACCACAACTTACCTGGACGATTTTGAAGGGGCCCAGGCACTGATCGACATCAGGGCTTCCCTGGGCTGGTCCCTGGCAAGTACCCCCCTGGAATTCCTGGACGAAGGGGAGACCGGTCTGGAGACGGGTTACGAGAGGGCAAAGATGGCCTGGTACACCATAGATCCCATATTCTTTACCAACCAGCGGCCACCCGGAGTCTCGGACAATGACCTCTCCACCAATGAGACCCGCAGGGTGTTTATCGATGAGGTATTCCCCCAGATAGACATCGCCCAGGGGCAGACCACCGTACAGAACACCCTGGATATTGCCTATTATCCCAATCAAAAAGGGCCATACAATGCCAACCCCAATTTCGGGGCTGAGCAGCCCACTGAGAAATGGGCGGGTATCATGCGCTCCCTCAGCAGCACAAACTTTGAGCAGTCGAATGTGGAATTCGTACAGTTCTGGGTCATGGATCCCTATGTGGATGGGATCGCCACAGGACCCGGGGAGCTGGTCATCAACCTGGGTAACATCTCCGAGGACATCCTCGCCGATGGGCGGAAGCAATATGAGAACGGTCTGCCAGGGGTAAACAGCAATGACCTGACCACCAGCACCATATGGGGCAGGGTCCCGGCGACCCAGTCCCTTGTCTACGCCTTTGATGCCAACGAGACCAACAGGGGGCTGCAGGACCTTGGCTTTGACGGGCTTGATGACGAGCAGGAGGCTTCACAGGGTTACAACGGTCCGGCCGATGACCCGGCCCTCGACAACTACCAGTACTACCTGAACAGGGAAGGTGGGATCCTGGAACGGTATTTCGACTTCAACAACCCGGATGGGAACTCCCCGGTGAACGTCACCAATACCAACAGGGGGTCTACCACCCTTCCGGATGTGGAGGATATCGACCGCGACCTGACGATGAATACGATCAACAGTTATTACGAGTATCGCATCCAGATCAGGCCCAATACCACCGTCAACGATCCTTACGTCACGGATATCAAGGAAGGGGTCACTCCCAACCTGCCCAATGGCACACAGCTGAACCGCAGGTGGATACAGTACAAGATCCCCCTTAGTGATTTTACCAATGCCGTGGGAGGCATTTCTGATTTCAGGTCGATCAGTTTTATGCGGATGTACCTCACCGGCTTTACCGATGACGTGGTTCTTCGTTTCGCGACCCTTGACCTGGTGAGGGGCGACTGGAGGACCTACACCAAAAGCCTTCAAAACAATAACGATGACCCGTCTGATGACGGGACGATCGTTGATGTGAACACAGTGAATATTGAGGAGAACAACTCCCGCATCCCTATTCCCTATGTCCTGCCCCCGGGCGTATTCAGGGAACAGCTCAACAACAACAATACCATTATCCGACAGAATGAGCAGTCCTTGTCCTTCCTCATTGAAAACCTGGAGCCCCAGGATTCCCGTGGGGTGTTCAAGAATGTGAACATGGACGTGCGCCAGTATGAACGCCTGAAAATGTTCATGCACGCCGAGAAGATATTGCAGTCAGACTATCTTGATGACGATGTTCCCCTGGTGGGTTTCCTCAGGATAGGAACTGATTTTTCCGAGAATTTTTACCAGATCGAGGTACCCCTGCAGTTCACGCCATTCGGTGCCACGCAGGCAGAGGATATCTGGCCTGCCATCAACGAGCTGGATATTGCCCTGGATGACCTGAAGAAAGTGAAATCACAGGGGATCGCAGATCAGACCCTGGGCAATATCAACTTTTATGAGATCGTGGACGGGGAAGTAATTCCGGTGGCCGAATTCGCACCCCGAACCCCGGGACAGATCCGGATAGGGATACGGGGGAACCCTTCCCTGGGAAGTATCCGCAGCATGATGGTAGGGGTGAAGAACATAGACAACCTCCCTGCCCGGGGAGAGGTCTGGTTCAATGAACTTCGCCTGGCCGGACTGGACAACAATGGGGGATGGGCTGCCATTGCCGCCTTCGATGGAAATATCGCTGACTTCGCCAATGTTTCTGCCACGGGAAGCAAAAGTACTTCGGGCTTCGGTGCCATTGACCAGATGCCGAATGAAAGGGCGCGAGAAGACGCGATCTCTTATGACGTGGTGACCAACGTGGAGCTGGGCCAGCTGCTGCCGAAAAAATGGAACCTCCAGATCCCTTTCAATTACGGGATCTCAGAACAGCTGATCACCCCTGAATTCGACCCGGTCTATGACGACCTCAAACTGGAGGATCGCATTGCTGCTGCAAACACGGCCCAGGAAGCAGAGGAGATACGGGAACAGGCTGAGGACTACACCAAGCGGACCAGTATCAACTTTATCGGGGTGAGGAAGAACAGGGGGGAAGAGGCCCAGGCCAACTTCTATGACGTGGAGAATTTTACTTTTAATTATTCCTACAACCAAACGGAACACCGCGACTTTGAGGTCGCCAACCTGAGGGATCAGAACGTAAGGGCAGGGTTTGTCTATAACCACAATTTCAGGCCGGCCCCCGTGGCCCCATTTGCCAAGAAGGACTCCCTGTTTACGGGAAAATACTGGAAATGGCTCAAGGATCTCAACATCAACTTGTTGCCCACGAGTGTTTCCCTCCAATCCGATATCAACCGACAGTTCAACCAGCAGCGTTTCCGTGATGTGCTGGAGCCCGGAGTGGAAAGGCTAGAGCTGCCGCTGCTCCAGCAGAGGAACTATCTTTTTAACTGGCAGTACGCCCTTAATTACAGCATTACCAAATCCCTGAGGCTGAACCTCACCGCTTCCAACAACAACATTGTCAGGAATTATTTTGAGGAGGAAGGGAACCCTAATTCCCTGATCGATCAGGAACTCAACATCTGGGACGGGTTTTTCGATATAGGGGAACCCAACCGCCATGCCCAGCAGATGCAGCTCAATTACGAACTGCCCCTGAACAAGATCCCCATCCTCGATTTTATCAATGCCCAGTATACCTATACCAGCAATTTTGACTGGCAGCGCGGAGGGGACGCCATTCGTGAAGTGACCGGGGAGGACATCAATACCATTCAGAATGCCAATACCCATAACCTGACCGCTACCCTGAACATGCAGCGGTTTTACGACCAGGTGGGCCTCAAGAAGGAGACCGGCAAGGCAACGGTCGTCTCCGTGAGGAGGGACAAGGCCGGCAACCTGCCCACAGGTGCCCAGGCTGCCCCGACCCCTAAGAAGACCTCAGGACTTTGGAACACGGCTGTGGACGTCATCACCATGGTCAAAAGGCTGAACGTCAATTACAATGAGAATAACGGGCAGGTGCTGCCGGGATATACCCAATCCATCGGGTTTATAGGGACCACCAGGCCTACCCTGGGCTTTGTATTCGGCAGCCAGGCAGATGTGCGTTTTGAGGCTGCCCGTAATGGCTGGCTGACCGTGTTCCCGGAATTCAATCAGCAATTCATCAAAAGGACCAACAAGCAATTGAATATCACGGCTACTGCCCAGCCGGTCCAGGACCTGACCATAGACCTGGTGGCAGACCGGCAATTCTCCAGCAGCCTGCAGGAGAATTTCAAGGTGGAGGACGGTGAGTACATCGTGCAGACCCCTAATACCTTTGGCAACTTCAGCATTTCTACCATGATGCTGGGCACCTTTTTCTCCCAGAGCGATGAATTCACCTCAGACAATTTCGAGACCTTTAAGGAGAACAGGATCGTGATCGCCAACCGCATCCTCTCTGACCGCAGTGGCCCGGACGAAGGCCTGGATGCAGACGGCTTCCCGCTCCGCTACGGGAAGACGAGTCAGGATGTCCTCCTTCCCGCCTTCTTCGCTGCCTATACGGGGCAGGATGTGAACCGGGTGAACCTGGACGCCTTCAGGGAGATCCCCATCCCGAACTGGAATATCAAATACACGGGCCTGATGCGCAACAAGTGGTTCAAGAGCAAGTTCAAGCGTTTTTCACTCAGCCACGGGTACAGGGCGGCCTACAGCATCAACAGTTTCCAGACCAACCTGGAGCGGCAGAACGGGACCATAGATCCGGAGAACCAGGACCTGCTCCCCGAGAATATCATCAACAACGTCGTCCTGACAGACCAGTTCAACCCCCTGATGCGGGTAGACTTTGAAATGAAGAATTCCCTCAGCGTGGTGGCCGAGGTGAGGGCAGACAGGGCCCTGTCCCTGAGCTTTGACAACAACCTGCTCACGGAGATCAACGGGAAGGAATATACCGTGGGACTGGGATACCGGTTCAAGGACGTCACTTTCGTCACTAATATAGGGGGAGAAAAACAAAGGCTTAAAGGGGACCTCAACCTCAAGGCCGATGTGAGCCTGAGGGACAACATCACCATCATTCGAAACCTCGACCTGGACAATAACCAGATCACCTCGGGCCAAAACCTGTTGTCCATCAAATTCACGGCAGACTACGCCCTGACCAAGAGCCTGAATGCCCTTTTCTTTTACGACCATTCCTTCTCGCAGTTTGCGGTCTCCACAGCCTTCCCCCAGACCACGATCAATACGGGCTTTACCCTTCGCTACAACTTCGGCAATTAAGGGGAATTGTTTTTTGAAAACCAAGGCAGAATCCGTTACATTTGCCAGCACAACTAATATTCAGAAGATGAACATACCATCTGATTTGAAGTATACCAAGGATCACGAATGGGTCCGCATAGAAGGGGATACCGCAACGGTAGGCATTACCGATTTCGCCCAGGGCGAATTGGGGGACATTGTTTATGTGGAGGTGGAAACCCTCGATGAGACCCTCGACAGGGAAGAAGTGTTTGGGACCGTGGAAGCGGTAAAGACCGTTTCTGATCTCTTCCTTCCATTGAGCGGCGAGATCATCGCCTTTAATGAAGCCCTGGAAGACGAACCCGAAAAGGTGAATACGGATCCCTATGGGGAAGGATGGATGATCAAGATCAGGTTCAGCGATGCCTCCGAGATCGATGAGTTGCTGAGCGATTCGGCATACAAGGAACTTGTGGGTGCCTAGACGGGATCTCTCCGGTATTGCCTTCATCTCCTGGATGGTGATTATTACCGTCCTCAGCCTCGTCTCTTTTGATGACGAGACCTCCCTCGGCCTGGATATCCCATATTTTGACAAGGTCGTTCATTTTACCTTTTACCTGGTAGCGGGTATCCTGGGGAGTATCTTTTTGTTATACGGAAGGGTTGACAAAAAAGGTCGAAAAGGGATCGCCGTAAAATTACTGCTGGGGCTTGTGGGGTATGGTATAATTATTGAAGTATTGCAAGGGAGCCTTACCACCTACAGGAGCGCGGAATTCCTGGATGTCCTGGCAAATTCAGCCGGGGCCCTGATGGGAATACTGCTGATGTGGGTCGTGTTTGCGAAGCGTACAGCAAGCAAATGAAAAATTAATTACGGTTTTTATAAATTAATAGTTAAATTAGCGAACCTGTAAATCAAAGAATATGGAACTGAAAAAGAATCCGAAAGCCGATTTAAGAAAGAACAGCGGACTCTATTTCGTGGTTGGATTGGCCGTAGTGATGCTTTTGGTCTATGTCGCTTTTGAGTGGAAGACCTATGACAAGGCAGCGGACTACGATATCTCCCTGAACGTAGAGGATATGCTGGATGAGGAAGTGCCTATGACGGAGCAGATCAAGACTCCCCCACCTCCACCCCCACCTGCCGCACCCGAGGTCATCGAGGTAGTTGAAGATGAGGAGGAAGTGGAAGAGACCATCATAGAATCTACAGAGACCAGTCAGGAAGAAGAGATCATCGAGGTCGAGGACGTGGCTGTGGAAGAGGATGATATCGACGTGGATGTTCCCTTCGCCGTCATTGAAGACGTACCGGTATTCCCCGGATGTGAAGGAGCCAGCGATAAAAGGGCCTGTTTCAATGAAATGATGCAAAAGCACATTATCAAAAATTTCCGATACCCAGAGATCGCCCAGGAGATGGGGGTACAGGGTAGGGTGAACGTGATGTTTACCATCCAGAAAGACGGAACCATCGGCAATATCCGCTACAGAGGTCCGGATAAGAACCTCGAAGCGGAAGCGTTAAGGATCATCGAAAAACTTCCAAGGATGACTCCCGGGAAGCAGAGGGGAAGGCCTGTAAGGGTGCCCTTCAGTATCCCGATCGTCTTCAAGCTCCAATAAAAATTATAAAGATCAAATGAGAAAACCCTGGCCACGAAGCCGGGGTTTTTCTTTGTGGTTATTTTGATTTGCTGAGACTTTTATAAAAAATTTCCCGGATCCGCTCCGGGGAGATAAATCCCGTACCGTAGGTGGCGTCGAAGGCACCGCCTATATCCGGGTCGGCCATCACTTCCTCCAGGCTGGCACCGGACTCTATGGCGTCCAATACAAGGGCCTTGAGCTGCTCCAGCATGGATATATATTCAGACAGTTCTTTTTTATCTGAGGGCCTGCCGTGGCCCGGAATGATGACGGTATCCTCATCGATCAGCATCAGGGCGCGTTTCTGGGTCCGGATCAGGCCGTCCACACTACCCCCGCTGTTCAGGTCTATGTTGGGATATCGTCCTGCAAAATAGGTGTCTCCCATGTGGAGGACGTTGTTCCTGGTAAAATAGACAAGGGCGTCCCCGTCCGTATGGGCTTCGTGTACATGGAAGCCGATGATGGTCTCTTCCCCGTCGTGGAAGGTGATCTCGTCCGAAAAGGTGAGCTCCGGCAACATCTTCCGGTAATATTCTGCATCGATCTTCCCTTCTTCCAGGTTTGCCTTTTCCCTTTCCACAACCCGTTTCCTGACATTGTCATGGGCCACCAGGGTAGTGCCTGCCTCATTGAAGCGGGCATTCCCTCCCGTATGGTCGCCGTGCATATGTGTGTTAAACAGGAAGGCCAGGGGTTTGTCTGAGATCAGGGCCATGGCCGACTTGATCTTCTCGCTCAGGCGATCGAATTGATCATCGATCATAAAGAGGTATTCAGCTCCTTCGTAAACCCCGATATTTCCCCCCTGGCCCGTGAGCATATAGACCTGAGGAGACAGGGTATCTATGGTGATGGTCACTTCCCTGTCCTGGGCAGCGGAAAGACTCGGGAGAAGAATGAAAAGGACACAACATAAAAAGCAAAGAAGTAGTTTCATATGACATGGGATGACAGAGATTCCTAAAGATAGTATAAAGCCCGGCATTTCGTTGCAAAAATATGCTGCGGGCCCTATCTTTGCAGCCTTATAAAAATGTGGATGAAGTCGGCGGTAGGCACGGTAAACTCATATTCCTGGATATTGAATTTTTCTGACTTTAAGGAGATCACCAAAGCAAGGCTGGCCTTGAGCGTGGTCTTTTCCTCTATTGCGGGTTATTTCCTGGGAGCAAATGAGATCCAATGGACTTCAGTGGTGCTCCTGGCCGTAGGAGGATACTGTATGGTGGGTGCCTCCAATGCCTATAACCAGGTCATAGAGAAGGACCTGGACGCAAAAATGTCCAGGACCCGCAACAGGCCCGTACCTTCCGGTCGGATGACCACAGGTACAGCCCTCACCATTGCGGTGACCATGACGGTCCTTGGAGTGATCATTCTCTATTTCCTCAACCCCAAGACCGCTATGTTCGGGGCGATCTCCATATTTCTCTACACCAGTGTGTACACACCTCTCAAGACCGTAACGCCCCTGGCCGTTTTTGTCGGCGCCATCCCCGGGGCCATCCCTTTTATGCTTGGATGGGTGGCGGCTACGAACGATTTCGGGATCGAACCCGGAACCTTGTTCATGATACAGTTCTTCTGGCAATTCCCCCATTTCTGGGCCCTTGCCTGGATGCTGGATGACGACTACAGGAAAGCAGGGTTCCGCTTGCTGCCCACTGGGGAGAAGGACAAAGGGACCGCGGTACAGGTGATCATGTATACGGTCTGGATGATCATCATCTCAGTGATCCCTTATTTCGGGATCACCGGGCGATTGCAATTATCACTGGTGGGAGGCATCATCATCCTTCTGATGGGCCTGGCGATGCTGGGCTTTGCTTTCCGCCTCTTCGAGAAAAGGGACAACGCTTCGGCCAGGAAACTCATGCTGGCCAGCGTGACCTACATAAGTCTTATGCAGTTGGTCTACGTGGCTGACAAATTGATATCGTAATATGGATCTGACACAGGGAACTCAAAAGGAAAAGAACGAAAGAGCGAAGAAGATGATGCTCTGGTTCGGGATCATCAGCCTGCTGATGGGATTTGCCGGATGGACCAGTGCCTTTATCGTAAGCAGCTCCCGGGAGGACTGGCTGGACGACTTTACGCTGCCCTCAGCCTTTTTTTACAGTACGGCAGTGATCGTACTCAGCAGCCTCACCTATATCCTGGCAAGGCTTTCCGTGAAAAAGAACGAGCAGAAAGCAGCCACAGGCTGGCTGTTGGGAACCCTGCTGCTGGGGGTCGTTTTCATCGTGCTGCAATTTACAGGATTCAGTGAGATCATCGCCCAGGGCTATTATTTTACGGGCCCTACCAGCAACATCACCATGTCCTACATTTTCCTGATCGCCGCAGTTCATATCCTGCACGTGGTGGCCGGGATCATTTCTCTCCTGGTGGTATTGTTCAGGCAAATGCGGGGTAAATACCGGGCCGGTGATATGCTGGGGATCGAACTGGGGGCCACGTTCTGGCATTTCCTAGACCTTTTATGGGTATATCTGGTGCTCTTTTTCTATTTCTTTTAAGTGCGGGAAAAAAAACGTTCCCATTGAATTGGGAATCGCTTTTCTTTCCTGTAAAAAAATGTATTTTTGCTAAACTTATCTTAACAAGACCAAATTTATATGGATACGACCATCTCTACGGGAGCAGAAGAAGAGAATGTATGGGGAGGAGGTAACCGTCCGCTCGGGGCGAGTTACGGAAAACTCATGATGTGGTTCTTCATCGTTTCTGACGCCCTGACGTTCTCCGGATTTCTGGCTTCCTACGGATTTTCCAGATTCAAGTTCATCGAAACCTGGCCGATAGCAGATGAGGTCTTCACGCACGTACCTTTCGTACACGGGAATTTCCCTATGTACTATGTGGCCTTTATGACCTTTATCCTGATCATGTCTTCCGTGACCATGGTACTGGCTGTGGATGCAGGCCACAGGATGTTGAAGAACAAGGTGATCCTCTACATGTTCCTCACGATTATAGGTGGGGCGATCTTCGTTGGATCCCAGGCCTGGGAGTGGGCTACTTTTATCAAAGGGGACTACGGTGCCCTGGAGACAAATGGGGGGCGCATCCTCCAGTTTGTAAAGGCAGATACGGGTGAGCGGGCGGCCCTGGCCGACTTTGCCGAGGTGATCCCAACAGAAAGGGAGACCCTGAGCAGGAATGACGGGGTGTGGTTCTCAAGCGAGTCCTCCCTGCCCAGCTATTCCCTGGAAGAAGTAAAACAAGGTTTCCTCTCAAATCCCAATATCCTGATCCGGACCGAAACGCTGACCGCTGAAGGAGAAAAGACCCTGTTGACCAGGGAAGAGTCCCTTGCCAAGATCAAGGATGCAAAACTCGTGGTAGAGGGGGCTAATTTGATTCGCAATGAATACGGAAGCAGACTCTTTGCAGATTTCTTCTTCTTTATCACCGGATTCCACGGATTCCACGTGTTCTCTGGAGTAGTGATCAATGTGATCATCTTCTTCAACATCATCCTGGGGACCTATGAGAGAAGGGGGCATTACGAAATGGTCGAGAAGGTTGGATTGTACTGGCACTTCGTAGACCTCGTTTGGGTATTCGTCTTTACCTTCTTTTACCTGGTTTAATCCGATACATAATCAGAAAAAAACGCATTACGCATGGCACACGAACATAAATTAGCAATCTTCAGGGGCACGCTGAAATTCAAGTCGAACACCCAAAAGATCTGGGGTGTCCTGATCTTTCTTTCCGTGGTGACCACCGTAGAGGTGGCCCTGGGTATCACCAAACCTCAGATACTTACAGCCAACACTTTTATTGGCATGAAGTTGCTCAACTGGATATTCATTTTGCTGACCCTGGTGAAGGCCTATTACATCGCCTGGGATTTCATGCACCTGAGGGATGAAAAAAGTTCCCTGAGAAGGGCAATTGTCTGGACACCGATCTTCCTGGTAAGCTACCTGATCTTTATCCTCCTCTTTGAGGCGGATTATATCTACAACGTCTTTAAGGACGGGTATGTGCGATGGAATTTCTAACATTGAATTAACAACTCTTAAAGACGGTATCACAGCCGTCTTTTTTATTTTTGTAAGGTGATAATCACTGCAAATGAAAAAGACCTTTGTCCTTGTCGTCCTGTTCGTTCTTCCCCTTGTGGCCTATCTGTTTTTTGCCTCCGGGGTGAACAATTTCGGAAGGCTCCCCACCCTGACAGAAAACGTATCTGACCTGGATGCGATGGAAACGGACGTGAGGTTGCAGGACAAGATCACCATCCTTGGTTTCCTGGGAAGGGATGCCTCCCTGAGGAAGGGGAATGCATTTAACCTGAACCAGAAGATCTACAAGCGATTCTATGAGTTCAACGATTTCCAGATGGTCATGATCATGCCCAGGGGTACGGAGGACGTTGCAGATGAGATCGATGAGGAACTCAGCAACCTGACGGATACCTCCAACTGGGAGTTCGTCTTTGCGGAAGACCAGCAGATCGAAGCTCTTTTTGCCTCCCTGAAGTCGGATCTCCGCCTGGATGAGGGCCTCGGGACCCCTTACGTATTTATCATAGACAAGGACAGGAACCTGAGGGGGAGGAAGGACGACGAGGATGAAGGGACCAAATACGGATTTAATACGAACTCCGTGGCCGAGTTGAATAACAAGATGGAGGATGATGTAAAGATCATCCTGGCAGAATATCGCCTTGCCCTTAAAAAGAACAATGCCCGGAGGAATAAGGGATGAAGAAAAAGTACACATACATCTGGGTTTCCCTTGTCATACTGGTCTTTGGTATCATCTTTATCCCGAGGATCATCGACAGGGTAAAATCGGGCAGCGTTGTGGAGAACACCCGGATGAATGTGTCGGAAGGCGCGGAGAGGCCCCTGGAATATATCACCCTGAACAACCAGAAGCGAAGGGTCCCCGAATTCAGTTTCCTCAACCAGGACAGCTTGCTGATCACGGATAAAGATTACCGGGGGAAGGTCTATGTGGTGGAATTCTTCTTCACTACCTGTCCCACTATCTGCCCCATCATGAACCAGAACCTGGTGGAGATCCAGGATGAATTCAGGGAATTCGACAATTTTGGGATCGCCTCCTTCACCATCAATCCGGAGTACGACACGCCTATGGTCCTCAAGGCCTATGCAGAAAAGTACGGGATCACGGACATGGACTGGAACCTGCTGACCGGCAGCCAGGAGGACGTGATGAAAATAGCCAATGAAGGCTTCAATATCTTTGCTGCCAGTGACCCGGACGTGCCGGGAGGTTTTGAGCATTCAGGACTTTTTGCCCTGGTGGACAAGAACGGGTATATCCGTTCCAGGAAAGATGCCTATGGGAACCCACTTGTGTATTACCGGGGTACGATCCGGGAATCTCAGGGGGAGAATTTCGAAGGAGAGCAGGAACAGATCAGTATTTTAAAAGAAGACATAAAGAAATTATTGCAGGAATAAGATGAGTACCATGACATTATCAGAGAAACAGGTAAGCAGAGGCATCACGATCATTTCCATATTGATCCCCGTGGTAGTAGCCATACTTTTCGGAGTGAGACTTCCGGATGTGGAACCCCTGAGTTTTCTTCCGCCGATCTATGCCGGGATCAACGGGCTCACAGCAGTCCTCCTCATCCTGGCGGTCTGGGCCATCAAAAACGGGAAGAGGCTTTTACACCAGAGGCTCATGACCACGTGCATCGCCCTTTCCCTGATATTTTTGGTGATGTATGTGGCCTACCATATGACCTCAGACAGTACTCCATACGGAGGAGAGGGATGGATGAGATATCTCTATTATTTTATCCTCATCTCCCATATCCTGCTATCCATTGCCATCATACCGCTGGTACTGCACACCTATGCCAGGGCCTACATGAAGAGCTTTGAAAGGCACAGGAAACTCGCCCGGATCACCTTTCCCATCTGGTTGTACGTGGCGGTGACCGGCGTTATCGTATACCTGATGATTTCCCCTTATTATACTTAAAGAACTCTTTGTCATGACCGAGCTGTTCCGAAATCACAAATACCTGTCCCTGACGCTCCTTCTGGCGGCATTGCTGGTATTTCCGGATTCAGCCGAAGCTCAGTGTGCCATGTGCCGGGCGGTCCTGGAAAGCGAAGGGAATTCAACGGTAGCGGAAGGGATCAACAACGGGATTGTCTATCTCATGGCCATCCCCTATATCCTGATCGGGGCCCTGTTCTTCATTATTTACCGCAAGGTAAGATCCTGACCCCCCTGAATTTTAACATTCATTTAATGCGACTTCCTGTAACAAATCGGACCTTGAGGAGTCTTTTTAGTATCCCTAGAATACTAACACTAACCCAATGTTCGATCTGGAGAGATGGCAAGAGATCTTCGACACCATCCGAAAAAACAAACTGCGCACTTTTCTCACCGGGGTATCTGTAGCCTCGGGAATCTTCATTTTGGTGATCTTGCTGGGATTTGGCCAGGGAATGCAGAACGGGGTCAGTTATGAGTTTGAAGAAGACGCCACTACCGAGGTGGAGGTATGGCCAGGTGTGACCACAAAGGAATATAAGGGGTTGAATCCCGGAAGGAGGATTCAGTTGCGCAATGAGAACTACGAAACTGCAAATTCACTTTATGGGGATGAAATAGAATATAAATCTTCCCTGGTCTTTGTCAACAATGTCAGTGTCAACTACGGGAAGGAAGCACTGGTCTATTCCATTCGGGGAGTTTCTCACGACTACCAGTTCATAGAAAATGCCAAATTGCATGAAGGCCGGTTCCTGAACCTCCAGGATATGGCCAATACGGGCAAGGTAGCGGTCATCGGCAAAAAAATTAAGGACGATGTGTTCATGGATGTGGAAACACCCATAGGGGAATTCATCAATATCTCCGGTGTGCTATTCAAGATCATCGGAGTTTTTGACGAGCGGGAAGACAGGGAAGAGGAACGGATCTATATCCCGGTAACTACGGCCCAAAATGTATTCAACGGAGGAGACAGGATCGGCAATATCTCCTATACCCTGCCCAAGGTCGATAATTTTGACCAGGCTGTGGCTCAGGCCATAAGGTTTAAGGAGAACCTGCGCTCTTATTTACAGCAAACACATACGGTTGCCCCGGATGATACCAGCGCCATACAGGTGTGGAGTGCCCTGGAGGAGGCCAAACGGTATTTCAGCCTGATCGGCAATATAAAATTGTTCTTCTGGTTCGTCGGGATTTGCACCATCATTGCCGGGGTGGTGGGGGTAAGCAATATCATGCTCATTGTCGTCAAGGAACGCACGCGGGAGATCGGGATCAGAAAAGCCCTTGGTGCCAAACCCTGGTCCATTATTTTCATGATCCTGCATGAAGCCATTTTTGTGACTGCGATCTCTGGTTTTGCAGGTCTCATCTTCAGTATGGCGATCCTCGAGATCGCAGGGCCGTATGTCGAGGTGGATTACGTCTTAAATCCTTCAGTGAATTTCAACGTAGCCCTGGCTACGGTATTTGTATTGATTCTGGCAGGAACTGTTGCCGGATTCTTCCCCGCATGGCGTGCAGCTCATATCCATACCATAGATGCCCTGCGCGATGAATAGATTAAAAGAAATATACCATGTTTAACAGGGATCGATGGAAAGAGATTCTGGAAGTACTGACCACCAACTGGTTCCGGACAGTACTGACCGCCTTTGGGGTGTTCTGGGGCATCCTTATCCTGATCATCCTGCTTTCCGCCGGGAAAGGCCTGGAAAATGGTATCCGGGCAGATTTCGGGGATATCGCTACCAATACGATGTTCATTTGGACGCGAAGCACAACCAAGGCACATATGGGTCTTCCCATTGGACGGAATTTCAATTACAAGACGGAAGACGTAAGCACGCTCAGGGAGAAATTCCCTCAATTGCGGTTCATCTCTCCCCGCAACCAACTAGGCGGATTCGGAGGGAACAACAACGTCGTAAGGGGGCTCAAAACCGGGGCATACAACGTATATGGGGATTATCCGGAGATCATACAGCAGGAACCCATGGCGATCACCTCAGGCCGGTTCGTCAACCACAACGATATTAACGACAAGAGGAAAGTGGCCGTGATTGGTCTCGGGGTGAGGAATGAGCTTTACGACCCCGGAGAAGAGGTCCTGGGATCCTATATCAAGATCCAGGGAGTAAATTTTATGGTCGTCGGGGTCTACAAGAAAAGATCAAACAACAACGGGGAAGAAGGTCAGAAAGAGGTGTATGTTCCTTTCACCTCCTTCTCCCAGGCCTTCAACAGAGGCAATAATGTGGGCTGGATGGCCATAACTGCAAAGGATGGCTTTCCCATCACCCACCTGAAAATGGGTATAGTGAATGAGATGAAAAGGTTGCACAAAGTGCATCCGGAAGATACCAGGGCCATTGGGTTTTTTGATCTCTATGAGGAGTTCAACCGCGTTGAAAGTCTTTTTGGGGCCATGAGCTTTATCGGCTATTTTGTAGGAATACTGGTACTCCTTTCCGGGATCATCGGGGTGAGTAACATCATGCTCATCGTGGTCAAGGAACGGACCAAGGAGATAGGGATCCGGCGGGCGCTGGGGGAAGACCCCTGGTCTATAAGGAAACAGATCCTGCTGGAGTCTATTTTCCTGACCATCATATCGGGCATGGCCGGCATCGTTGTCGGTGCCCTGTTCATTTACGGGGTGAATGCCCTGCTCGATGCCAATGGGCCGGTGGATATGTTTATGAACCCAAGTGTCAACCTCGGAGTGGTCTCTGCGGCTCTATTCATCCTGATCATTTCCGGACTCCTGGCCGGGTTCATCCCGGCTCAGAGCGCGATCAAGGTCCGCCCTATTGACGCATTGAGAACCGAATAATATAAATACGATCTAATTCAATTGTAAAAATGAAAAAATCTGTTACCGTAATCATCCTCCTGCTGATCGTGATCACCTTCGGGGGAGCTATGCTCTACCTATACCAGAAAAACGCTGAAGACCCGGTAGTCTATGAGACCGAACAGGCAGAAAAGCGCACCATCATCAAGAAAACGGTGGCCACGGGAAGTATCCTTCCCCTGGAGGAGGTGCTGATCAAACCCAATATTTCCGGGGTCATTGACGAGATCTATGTGGAAGGAGGAGACTACGTGAAATCAGGGGATCTTATTGCCAGGATCCGGGTCGTACCCAACCTCAATGCCCTGAACGATGCCAAAAACGCCATTGAAGATGCCAGGATCAGCCTGGAAGACCAGCGGCGGAACTTCGACCGCCAGAGTGAACTCTTTTCAAGAGGGGTGATCTCCAAGGTCGACCTGGAACGGGCCCAGGTGTCCTACGACCAGGCCAAACAGGCGTATTCGGCTGCCAATAAACGCTATGATATCGTACAGACCGGGACAACGAGCGGACTCAGCAATGCGGCCAACACCCTGATCCGTGCGACGGTCAGTGGGATGGTCCTTGAAGTTCCTGTAGAAGTGGGCAACCAGGTGATCGAGAGTAACAACTTTAACGAAGGGACTACGATCGCGGCAATTGCGGATATCAATAAGATGATCTTTGAAGGGAAGGTAGACGAGTCTGAAGTGGGCAAGATCCGGGAGGATCTGCCCCTGGAGATCACCGTGGGAGCTATTGAGAATAAGGTATTCAAGGCAGTGTTGGATTACATCGCCCCCAAAGGCAAAGCAGAGAACGGTGCCATACAGTTCGAGATCAAGGGAACCCTGGACAAGGGGGATACAGTGTTCATCCGCGCCGGGCTCAGCGCCAATGCCTCCATTATCCTGGCCCGTGCAGACAGTGTCCTGGCGATCAAGGAAGCCCTGGTGCAATTCGATCCGGAGACCAGGAAGCCCTTCGTTGAGGTGGCTACGGGGGATCAGCAGTTTACCCGCAAGGATATAGAATTGGGCATCAGTGACGGGATCTATGTGGAGGTACAATCCGGACTCTCCGCGGAAGACAAAATCAAGGTATGGAATGCCATCCAACCTGAATCTTTAGGGGGATAGGCTTTTTAACAATATTTTTTAACAATTCTTGTAACATTTATACATCTTGTCAGTCCTATGACAGGATCGGAATCTGAAAAAAGAAACGCACTGACCATGATTGAAATCAAAGATCTGCACAAATCGTACAAGATGGGAAGCAATTCCCTCCACGTGCTTAAAGGGATCAACTTTAATGTTGAAGATGGGGAACTGGTAGCCATCATGGGGTCTTCGGGTTCCGGCAAATCGACCCTCCTCAATATCCTCGGAATGCTGGACGAGGCCGATTCGGGAACCTATATGCTGGACGGCATACCCATCAAAAATCTCAATGAGACCAAAGCGGCCAATTACCGTAACAAGTTCCTGGGCTTTATCTTCCAGTCCTTTAACCTGATCAACTACAAAACGGCTCTGGAGAATGTGGCCCTCCCGCTTTATTATCAAAAGATGCCCAGAAAGCAACGGCAGGAGAAAGCGATGAAATACCTGGAGCAGGTGGGGTTGAAGGAATGGTCACACCACTTGCCCAGTGAACTTTCCGGGGGGCAGAAACAAAGGGTGGCCATTGCCCGGGCCATGGTAGCAGAGCCCAAGGTGCTTCTTGCCGACGAGTTAACCGGAGCACTCGACAGTAAGACCTCCTATGAGGTCATGGAACTCATACAGAATATCAACGACCAGGGAAATACCATCCTGGTGGTAACGCACGAAACGGATATTGCACAAATGTGTAAACGCATCGTACACCTCAGGGACGGGGTGATCGTCAAGGATGAAAAAGTAACACAAGTTAGGGCCAAAACACATGTTTAGCAGAGATACCTGGCAGGAAATATTTCTCACTATCCGGAAGAACAAGCTGAGAACTGTTCTTTCGGGGTTTACGGTATCATTGGGGATCCTGATCTTCGTGGGTCTTGTGGGGCTCACCAACGGACTACAGAATACCTTTGAATATTTCTTTTCCCAGGACGCCACTAATGTGATATACATCTTTCCTGGCCGTACTTCCATTCCTTACAAGGGGTACAAGTCGCTCCGCAGGATCGAATTCGAGAATAGCGATATAGAGGATATCAAGAAGGATTTTCCCATGTTCCTGGAGTATATCTCCCCCAGGATCAACCGCAATGCCCTGGTTAAATACAAGGAAGAGTCCAACAATTATTCGACCATTGGGGTCGACTGGGGACAGCAGTTCGCAGAGAAGACCATCATGATGAAAGGTAGGTACATCAACCAGGAGGATGTGAAGAATAAGACCAAGAATGCGGTCATAGGCCGATTGGTGGAACAGGACCTCTTTGGAAGCATGAATTCCATGGGGAAATTTATCGATGTGGGGGGCAGTGTCTTCAAGGTGGTCGGTGTCTTCCAGGATGATGGAGGCGATAATGAGGAACGGGTACTTTATATTCCCTATACCACCCGGCAGTTGATAGAAAAAAACACGGACAGGGTAGACCAGATGGTGATCGGATTTAAGGAAGAGATCGGGTATACCGGGGCCATGGCCTTTCAGCGAAGTCTGGAAAAATATCTCAAGCAGAAAAAATTTATCAGTCCGGAAGATGAGAATGGGTTTTTTATCCGCAATGTGGCAGATCAGTTGAAGCAAAATCAGGATTTTGCCGGGGTACTGGCCATCATAGCCGCTTTAGTGGCCTTTGGGACGATCATCGCAGGGATCATAGGGATCAGCAACATCATGGTATACGTAGTCAAGGAAAGGACCAAGGAGATCGGCATCCGAAAGGCCATCGGGGCCACACCCAGGTCTGTGATCTCGGTCATCTTACTGGAATCCGTATTCATTACCACGATCTCAGGGTTTTTGGGAATGTTTTTGGGCATTGCCCTTTTGAGCAGCCTTGGAGATACGCTGATGGACGATTATTTCATACGAAACCCCGGGATCGGGACCGGTCTGGCGATCTTCGCCACCCTCCTGCTGATCCTGTTCGGAACGCTGGCGGGCTATGTGCCTGCCAAACGGGCAGCAAGGATCAAACCCATTGTAGCACTCAGAGACGAATAGTATGCGGTTCTTATTTGACAAAAATACATGGCAGGAGATCTTCGGATCCATAGGGAAGAACAAGACCCGGACTATCATCACGGTCATAGGCGTCTTATGGGGGATCTTCATCTATATCGTCCTGGCCGGGGCTTCCAAAGGCCTGGACAATGGTTTTGAACGAAATTTTGAGTCTGTGGCCAAGAACAGTATATGGACCTGGTCCCAGTCAACAAGCATGCCCTACGCTGGCTATAAAACAGGCAGGAGGCTGACCCTTAAAGTACAGGACGCCACTACCCTGCAGAACAGGATACCGGAGATCCAGTATATCGCCCCGGTGAATACCAAAGGGGTATTCGGGGGGGAGGCTGCCCTGGGTGTAAGGGGTCTGAAGTCGAACAGTTATCCGGTATACGGTTACTTCCCGGTGATCGCCAAGATGGCCACCCAGAAGATCTATGACAATGGCAGATTCATCAATGAAGAAGATGAGGAGCAGGCCAGGAAGGTCTGTGTGATCGGGGAACGGACACAACAGGAATTGTTCGACAAGGAGGAAGATCCTATTGGCGGGTATATCAGGCTGGACGGGATCTATTTCCAGGTAGTAGGCGTGCATAAATTCACTCAGACCACCCCTTTCGGTACCGATGGCGATGTTTATATCCCGTTTTCCACTTTCAAAAAACTCTACAATACAGGAGACAATGCCCAGTATTTCACGATCGCTGCCTTTGACGATGCAGACGTGGTACAGGTAGAGAAAGATATCAAAGCGGTCCTTAAAAGTGTACACAGGGTACATCCGGATGATGAAAGGGCCTTCGGGGCCTTCAACCTGGGGGAGATCTTTGGGAGGATCATGGGCTTTGCCAACGGACTCACTTTTGTTTCCCTTATCGTGGGCCTGGCTACTATTCTGGCAGGGGTGATCGGGATCGGGAATATCCTTTTGATCTCGGTCAAGGAGAGGACGAAGGAATTGGGGATCAGAAGGGCACTGGGCGCCACACCGCGTGAGGTACGCTCACTGATCATCCTGGAATCCGTATTCCTGACCATGATCGCCGGGATCATTGGGATCATTATGGGTGCCGGTGTACTCAATATGATCAACAACCTGACGCAGGATACAGATTTTCCCTATACCAACCCCACGGTTCCCATTCCCCTGGTGATAGGTGCCCTGTTGGTGATGGTGGTCCTGGGGACGCTCATCGGCCTTATCCCGGCCCAGAGAGCGGTCAGTATCAAACCCATAGACGCATTGAGAGAAGAATAACAACTAACAACTTAAAATAACACGGAAAGAAGATGAATAAATATGTAAAATACGGACTGATCGGAGTCCTGGTGTTAGGAGCCTTGTGGGCGGCAGCTTTCTTTATCAAGTCGAACAGCAAGGGCGCCATTACCTATGATACCAAAAATCCCTTTATCGCCAGCATAGAAAAGAAAACAGTGGCGACCGGGAAAGTGATCCCACAGGATGAGATCGAGATCAAACCTCAGATCTCCGGGATCATCGACAAGATCCTTATGGAAGAAGGGGATGATGTGCGCGCGGGAGACCTGATCGCCGTGATCAAGGTAGTGCCTAACGAACAGGCCCTGAATTCTGCCCTGGGCAGGGTAAGGAATGCAGAAGCCGCCCTGAGCAATGTCAAAATAGAGTACGATAGGAATAAGCAACTCTTCGACAGGGGTGTGATCTCCAGCCAGGATTTCAACAACCTTAAGCTGAGATATGACCAGGCTGTGTTGGAACTGGAAAATTCACGAGCCGATTACCAGATCATCAGGCTGGGTTCAGCCGGGGGCTCCTCCAGTGCCAATACCAACATCCGGGCCACGGTAAACGGGACCATTCTGGAAATACCCGTAGAGGTAGGAGACCAGGTCATCCAGAGCAACAACTTTAACGACGGTACTACCATAGCGACCATCGCAGATCTTAAAACCATGATCTTCGAAGGGAAGGTAGACGAAGGAGAGGTCGGGAAATTAAAGATAGGTATGCCCCTTGAGATCAGCCTGGGAGCCCTGGCGGATCAGAAGCTGCACGCTAATTTGAAATTTATCGCCCCCAAGGGGATCGAAGAGGCCGGGGCAGTGCAATTCAAGATCGAGGGGGATGTGGCCCTGAATGATTCCATCTTTATCAGGGCGGGATACAGCGCCAACGCTTCCCTGGTACTGGAAAAGAAGGACAGCATCATGGTGATCCCGGAGGCCCTTCTCCAATTTGATAAGGAAACAGATAAACCCTATGTGGAGGTAGCGGTAGGCGACCAGAAGTTCGAGCGAAAGGATATTGAGATCGGTATCTCGGACGGGGTAAATGTCGAAATCGTTTCCGGTCTTACCGAAGAGGATGAGGTCAAGGTCTGGAACAAGACGGAACCCATAAAACGAGGTGAGGACGAAGAAGAAGAGAACAGTTGATCGAACTAGATCACAACCCTAATCAAGTAATTTAGCAATCAAAAAAACGAGATCATGAGATTTAGAATAACCATTTTTTTCTTCCTGCTCACCATGGGGACACTCACATCCCAAATGAGGAAGTGGACACTGGAAGAATGCGTGGCCTATGCGGTAGATAACAACCTGACCATAGAACAGTTCGAGCTCGATCTGGAGAATGCCAGGGTAGACAGATCGGACGCTCTTGGGAACTTTCTTCCCAGCCTGAATGCCCAGATGAATACTTCCGGAAACACGGGGCTTGTGCTGGACCCTACCACCAACGTCTTTGTTACTTCAACCATTTTTTCTGCCAGTGGGAATGTGACATCCGGCCTCACGCTCTTCGATGGTCTGAGGAACATCCACCGATTGAACAGGGCCAAGCTCAATGAGATCGCAAACCAGTACCGATTGGACAACCTGGTAGACGATATTCGTCTCAACGTGGCGAACAGCTACCTGAATATCCTCTCCAACAAAGAGTCCCTCAAGGTAGCCCAGGCGCAATATGCAGTGACCGTGGAGGATCTGAAACGCACCAGGGAGCTCGTGGAATCAGGTGTGGTTCCCAGGGGCGACCTCCTGGAAGTAGAAGCCACAGCCGCCACACAGGAACAAACGATCATCAACAACCAGAACCAGGTACTGTTATCCCGGATTGCCCTGGCTCAGCTACTGCAGATCACGGATTACGAGAATTTTGATATTGCTGATGAGGAATTCGATGTACCTCCCTCGGAAATCCTCAAATATTCACCCAAGGTGATCTTTGACAAGGCCCTGACCTTCCGGAACGATATCAAATTCTCTGAAGCGGGGGTTGAACTGGCAGAAAAGGACCTGCAGATCGCCAAAGGTGGTGTATATCCTACTGTAGGGGCTTTTTTCAACTACAATACCAGGTATTCAGACCAGACCCGCGATCCCTTTACAGGGGAGAAGATCGCTTTTGCAGACCAGCTGTGGATCAATGACGGTGTCTCTTATGGGGCTCAGCTTACCATTCCCATCTTCAATGGGTTCAGTACCCGTAACAACATCAGGCGTTCCGAGATCGGAGTAGAACAGGCGAGGTTGCAGCTGGAACAGGCCAAGCTCGACCTGGAGACCACGATCAATCAAGCCTATGTGGACGTACAGAATTCTGCCAAGGCCTACGAAGCCTCCCGAAAGACGCTCGAAGCAAGAAGGACGGCCTATGAGTATACCAAGGACCGGTTTGAAGTAGGTTTGATGAATGCATTCGACTTCAGCCAGGCACAATCCAGGGTGGACAATGCGGAAGCAGAAGTGGTCCGCAATAAGTACAATTATATCTTCAGGGTCAAAGTGCTGGAATTCTTTTACGGGCTTCCAATTGTCCTGAACTAGACTATCTTTGTGGCCCTATGGCCTGTATACTGCAACTGGAAACGGCATCCACTAACTGCTCGGTCTCCGTGGCCGAGAATGGGGTCCTGCTGGGGAGCAGGGAGCACAATAGTGCTTCCTTTTCCCATTCGGAACAGCTGCATCTCTTTATTGAAGAGGTTCTGTCCAAAACGGGTAAATCGATTCATGACCTCGATGCGGTCGCGGTCAGCAAGGGTCCGGGTTCGTATACCGGGCTCAGGATCGGGGTGTCCAGTGCCAAAGGGCTTTGTTATGCGCTGGATATACCCCTGATCGCCACCGGGACTCTAAGATCCCTGGCCCTTCAGAAAAAAGTGGAAGAGGGAGTGATCATCCCCATGCTCGATGCCCGGCGCATGGAGGTATATACTTCTGTATTTTCAGCGGATTACAGGGTGCTGGAACCGACAAAAGCACTGATCCTCCAACCGGATTCCTTCGCGGACTACGCTGAGAAAGGACCGGTCCATCTTCTGGGCAGTGGGGCAACCAAGTGCAGAGACCTCCTGCAACATCCCAACTTTGTGATCGATGATACCCTGGTACCCACCTCGACGACCATGAGTATGGAGGCCTTTGAAAAGTTTCAAAGAGGACAATTCGAGGATGTGGCCTATTTTGAGCCTTATTACCTGAAGGATTTCATCCTGAAGGGCAAATCGAAATAAAATCAGGGTTGATCGAAAGCCAAAAGATAGGTCTACCCCTTCTGGTGTACATCGAGCTGCGGGAATGGGATCTCAATACCTGCTTTGTCGAATCTCATCTTGGTCTCCTCGATCACGTGGAAATGAGCAGCCCAAAAGTCCTCATTGTTGGCCCAGAACCTTAGGGTCAGATTTATGGAACTTTCTGCCAGCTCAGCGACGAATACCACCGGAGCAGGATCCTTTAGAATACCGCTGTGTTCTGCACAGATCTCGAGCAGTATTTCCTTGGCCTTTTTGATGTTGGAAGAATAGCCGATCCCGATCTCGATCTTATCCCTGCGGGTTTTTTCAGCGTTGAAGTTGATGATGTTGTTATTGGAAAGCTGCCCGTTTGGAAGGATGGCAAGCTGATTCCCGAACGTATTGAGTTTGGTAGTAAAAATGGTGATTTCCTTTACGGTCCCGTCCACACCCTGAGCCGAGATAAAATCACCTACCTTGAAGGGTTTAAAGATCAGGATCAGTACCCCTCCGGCAAAATTTGAAAGGGACCCCTGAAGTGCCAGACCAACCGCCAGTCCGGCTGCACCAACCAGTGCCACAAGGGAGGATGATTTTACCCCGAGCTGGGTGATCACCAAAACAAACAGCAATAGTTTAAGAGCAATGCTGATAAAGCTCTGGAGGAATGTTTCTAATGCCTGATCATAATCCTTCTTCTCGAAAAACCTGCGAACCATCCTGTTGATGAATTTCACGACCCACCAACCCAGGACGAGAATGACAGCTGCTGTGATGAGGTTGGGTATGATCTCCATGACCCAGTTCATACCTTGTTCTATATAATCTTGATATTCTGAAAAAGAAGCCATTTGTTAGGATTTTCGTGCAAAACAAAGAAAAATAAGAGCCATTTTCAAATCAGGAACTATAAAGTCTTGTTAAGTCAGGTAGCAGAACGAAGCTGCTCAATGGCATCCTCAGGTGAAGAGACCGGTAATTGGCAGGCTCCGGATTCACAGATGTAGATCCTGGTTTTGTCCCTGTCTATACGTCCCTCGAGCAGGTTCAATGTACCCTTCTCTACTGCTCCGGCAAATAGGGCCCCGGGCAAATAATTACGACGGAGGGTATTGGCAAAGGCTTCGGCCGATTTCCCGGTGATCACGACCTCCCTGAAGGGAAAGATCCGGAATAGGGGCAGATGCATCCAGTTGGCATGGCTGTTGGGGTTTTCCAGGATGTTCTCCCGCATTTTCACCAGCATTCTCCCCGAGATTTCCCCATACTTCTGGTCTGGGTAAAGCAGGGAGAGCCTGAAGAGGTTTATCGCCATGACAGAATTGGAAGCAGGGATGACGTTATCCGCAGTCTCCAGCGACCTCCTTACCGTAACAGTTTCAGTGTCTGAAGTGAAGAAGAAGAGGTCTTTGGAAGGGCTGTGGAAATGGAGCAGGCAATAATCTGCCAGCTCCCTTGCCCGGTCAACCCAGTTTTCTTCAAAACTCACTTCGTACAGGCTCAGATAGGCGTCGATGAGGAAGGCATAGTCTTCGAGGAAACCTTCGATGGTGCTCTTCCCTTCCTTGTGATTGTGATACAGGCTGCCATCCTCCTTGACCACAGTGCTTTCAAGAAAGGCGGAAGCCTTCAATGCCAGTTTGAGGTACTCCTCCTCATCGAGATAGCGGTAAGCATCCGTCAGAGCCTTTACCATCAGTGCGTTCCAGGAGGTAAGGATTTTATCGTCCAGTCCGGGCCTTGCCCGGGTCTCCCTTTTCTGGAAAAGTATCTTTTTGCAGGCAAGTATCCTTTGGTTCAGGACTTGCTCCGTGATCCCGTACTTCCCGGCGATCCCCTCATCGGAGGAATCCCGGATCAGCACGTAGAGATCCTCTTCCCAAAGCCCGTAATCATTGATGTTGTAATAGTCCGAAAAAACAGGGAAATCCTCTTTGAGCAGCTCCCTGAGCTCCTGTTCAGTCCAGACATAATACGCCCCTTCTTTCTGAACTCCGTTTCGATCCAGGCTATCGGCATCCAGGGAGGAATAGAAGCCTCCTTCCGGAGCCCGCAACTCTCTTGTTACAAAGGAAATGGATTCTTTCACCACTTTTTTGTAGAGGGGATCTCCGGAGGCCGCATAGGCCTTGGCATAGAGGGAGATCAGCTGGGCATTGTCATAGAGCATTTTCTCGAAATGGGGTACATGCCATTTCACGTCCACGGCATAGCGGGAAAATCCTCCCCCAATATGGTCGTAGATCCCGCCATAAGCCATTCGCCTGAGGGTGGTATGCACGTAGTCTCCTATCCCTTTATCTTCGGTTTTACTGCTGTAGTGCAAAAGGAGATCGAGGTTCACGGGCATCATGAATTTAGGGGCCCGCTTGTAACCGCCCAGGAAAGTGTCAAAATACTGGGACCAGTTTTGCACTGCTGCATGGAGTTCTTCCCTGGATATGGGGTCTTCCTTTTCCGGTGGTGGTATCAGGTTGATCGTTTTAAGTCCATCCGCAAGCTGAGTGGCATAGTCTACCACCCTGTCCTTGTCCTGTATATACAATGCAGCGAGCTGATCGAGGACCTTCATCCATTGCTCCTTCCTGACATAGGTCGCTCCCCAGAAAGGACGTCCGTCCGGCAGGGCGACCACGTTGAGTGGCCAGCCCCCGCTTCCCGTCATCATCTGCAGGGCATCCATATAAATATGGTCGATATCCGGCCGCTCCTCCCTGTCGATCTTAATGTTGACAAAGTGCCGGTTCATGACTCCGGCTACCTCTTCATCCTCAAAACACTCGTGTTCCATTACGTGACACCAGTGACAGGCCGCATATCCTATACTGATAAGGAGGAGTTTGTTCTCCTTTTTGGCTATCTCCAGGGTTTCAGGATTCCATGCCTGCCAGTTCACCGGATTGTGTGCATGTTGCAGCAAATAAGGACTCGTTTCCCTGATCAGGGAGTTCGTATGCTCGTGGGTGGTACTCAATGTTCTTCTGATGTTTTTGCAAAAAAAAAGCACCCGAAAAAGGTGCTTTCGTATGCGTTGACTTTTTAGCTGACTTCGAATGTGATCTTCACATTGACCCTGAATTCATCGACCTTTCCGCCTTTTACTGTGGCGCTATGTTCCTGCACATAGACAGAGCGGATATTCTTAACGGTCTTGGACGCCTGTTCTACGGCGTTTTGGGTTGCCTCTTCCCAGCTTTTACTGGAATTTGCAAGCACTTCTATCACTTTTAAAATTGCCATACTGTATTGATTTTTAGGTTCTTTTAAAGGTCGAAAGAAATTGAGACAAATACAAATAAACGGGGGTGTATTAGCCGTTGATGGCGACTACTTCGTTCACCTTGTCTCCCAGCATATTTTTCAACATGGTCTCTATCCCGTTTTTCAGGGTAAATGTGGAGGACGGGCACCCACTACAGGCCCCCTGAAGGATCACATTAACGGTCCTCTCCTTCTCGTCATATGACTGGAAAAGGATATTTCCGCCATCGCTGGCTACGGCCGGTTTGACGTATTCTTCCAGGATCTGAATGATCTGTTGGGAGGTCTCGTCCTCGGGCATGGCAACACCTTGTTTTTCGGCCTTCTGCGCCCGGGTGCTCTCGGCATTGTCTGAAACGACCTCTTTCCCTTCGGCAATATGGTTCCTGATCATCTCGCGGAGTTCCATGGTGATCTCGTCCCAGTTGGCCATCTCATATTTGGTAACAGAGATGTAATTCTCATCCATGAAGACCTCCTTGACGAAGGGGAAATGGAAAAGTGCCCTTGCCAGTTCTGAATCTTTAGCCTCGTCTATATTCTTGAATTCGAAGGAAGCCGGAACCAGTTTTTTGTTGGCCACAAATTTCATCACAGCGGGGTTTGGGGTTACCTCCGCATAGAGGGTAACGGGCACGCTGGCCTTACGGATGTCTTCGAGGATCACCGGGGCCCCTGAGTTCAGGTATTCTACCAGTTGCTGGGCCACCTCGTCCCGCACATCATCCCATTCCACGATATCGAACCGCTCCAGCGCTATAAAATTGCCGGAAATGTAAACGGTCTTAATAAAGGGCAGGTAGAACAGCTGCTGGGCCAGGGGAGAGGCCTTGGCCTCGTCTATATTCTTGAATTCGTAATTCGATTGGTTCGTGAGGAAGTGGTTGGCCTCGAATTTGAGGATGGCCTTGTTGTTGGTTTCCTTCACGGTGATCACGTACTCTTTCATAGTCTGAATTTTAGGCAAAAATACAACCATTTTTCGGGCTGAGGAAGATATAATAATGTTCGGGTTGAGCCGTTATACATTATATTTGAACACCTGGCTATACACCTTGCCCCATCCTAGATGAGAAAAATCCTTTTTATCCTGCTCGCTTACCTGAGTTGCCTTGGAACTGCACATGCACAGGAGGGAATACCGGTTTATTTTGATTATTTGTCCGATAATTACTATCTGGTTCACCCATCCATGGCAGGGATAGGAGCCGGGGGTAAGATCAGGCTTACTGCCCGCAAGCAGTGGTTTAATGTGGATGAGGCTCCCAACCTTCAGACTTTGAGCGTGAATTACCGCATAGGGGAAACCCCCAGTGGTATTGGGGCCATACTCTTCAATGATGCCAATGGGTATCACTCCCAGACGGGTTTGAAAGCGACCTATGCCCACCATCTGCAGTTCGGGGAAGACATACGCCTCCTGAACCAGCTGTCCTTTGGCCTCAGTGCAGGATTTATCCTGAGTAGTCTCGATGAGACGGAATTCAGATCCGTGATCCCTGACCCGATCATTTCCGGAGCCAGGAACAGCGTGGGGTATTTCAATGTGGATTTCGGGATGTCATACAGCTATATGGAGTTCTACGCCCATGCTACCCTGCTCAACGCCCTTGGAAGCGGACGGGACCTCTACACGGCCATAGAATTCGACAATCTGAGAAGGTATTTGTTCTCGGTCGGTTATATCTTCGGAAAGAGCGAATGGAGGGTTGAACCATCCATCCTCTTCCAGCTTACAGAATTCACCGAGGAGGAGACCATAGACATCAATGCGAAGGTATACAGGGATGTTTCCTTTGGGACTGTCTGGGCCGGACTTTCCTACCGCAGGAGTTTCGATGGTGCGCAATACCAGGCCAACGGGCAGTTCGGGGAGCAAAGACTGCAGCTCTTTACCCCGATCATCGGGTTGAACTACAACCGGTTCATGTTCTCGTACAATTATTCCTATCAGAACGGGGATATTCGCTTTGATAATGGGGGTTTTCACCAGATCACCCTGGGGTATGATTTCGGGCCGGAGAGGCAGAACCGGTTCGACTGTTTCTGTCCGGCCGCCAACTAAAAAGGACCCCGGGCGCAAACCCGAAGTCCTATTCATTACCTCTTCACACATTAATCCCAGTAGAGATCTTTTCTTGAAGCTTGTTTTTTGATCGCTTCCAGGATCGCCTTTTCCAATTCCCCTGTTTCGCTCTTCTGGAGTTCAGCCAGGTATGCCTCCCTTTGGGCGTTGGCCTGTTGGATCTCAGCCTGAATACGCTGACGTTCTTTCCTCTTTTCTTCCAGATAGGCTCTGATCTCCTCATCGGATCTTCCCCTTAGCGTTGCCGGCAGTGTTTCCTTCTTTACCCCGGCCAGGTCAAAATCCTTTCTCGAAGAGGCATCTACCAGATCCCACCCCGAATTGTTGTAATAGGCCGAGCTTTTGCTAACTGCCCGCTTTACGGCCACCGCTTCCTGAAGTTCCATGGCCTCTGCATCCTGTTCTGCCTGCACTGCCATTCGTTCAGCACCTTTTATCCCGTAGGATACGTACGTGCTATTTAGGCGCTTGTTCAGCTTTATGATGATCTCATCGTATGGGGTCCTGACATGGACCACCTTTCTGTTGTGGTCTATGGCCATGTACTCTCCTCCTCCCAGTCGGGCCCCTTCCTGCCATTGGGTGTTGACACCCAGGGAGTAATCGCCGCAAAAGATGGTATTGACGATCACATCGTGCTCCTTTGCATCCAGTACGGCCTCACGGAAGTTCTTCCTTCCCTGGGTAAAGGGTTCATTACCTGCGATGAAGATCATTTTCAGGTCGTCCGGATTTTTTCCCCAGTCTAATTGTTTCAGGGACTGGTGGATCACCTGCCCGCAATATTCCTCTCCTCCATTGGTGGTCAGGGAGAACAATTTGGCGGAGATCTCATCCAGATCACCACTGAACCCCAGGACCTGCTGAATGTATCCCTCCCCTTCGGAGAGGTCGTTGTTGCCGTACTGGTAGAGGGCGATCTTCAGTCCTGGTCGACCGTAATTGCCGCATTTGGCGTAAGTGAACTGATTCACAATATCCCATAACTGGGATTTGGCCTGGTTGATGAGTCCGTCCATACTGTTGCTGGTATCCAGCAGTAAGGCGATCTTTACCGTCGGGCGATCAGATTTATCAGCAGATCCTTCCTGGGTGTTTTCGATTTTCAATCCCGGGGTTTCCCCGGTCTTTTCTGAGAAGGCAAGGCCGGATCCCATGGTCAACAGGAACAGGAGAACCATCGTGTTTTGGGCAATTTTTTTCATCTTAAATCATTTAATGAGTTCATATCAGGATGGAATGTAGGCTGAAATTTTTTCGAATAAAACCGGCAATGAGGGAAATGGCCTTTTGAGTGAGTGAAATGGATCACCGTCTTAGTATGCCGCTGTAAAACGTTGAAATTTTGACAGGAACACCGGCCTGGGCGTTTTTCAAATCGGAGTAAATGGACTAAGTTTATCTATATGATACGATTGTCCTACCGTAATATCCTGATTGTGGGATCATTCCTGTTTACCGCGGTTATGAGCTCACAGGTAAAACCCGCGGAGAGGAACATGTCAGATCCTGAGATCGGACTTTCCCTCCACCGGGCGTATCTGGACTCTGCCCGCTCTTACAGAACGACCGGTATACAAAAGAGCATTGATTATATCGCCCGCTCCATGTCCGGATTGGACACGAGGAACAACAAAAAGGAACTGGCAGCCTCACTGGCCCTGCTGGCCGAAGTATACACCTATTACGGACAATTTGACCTGGCCATCGCCAATTACAGGGAGGCCCTGGAGGTCAGTTACAGTGCTATGACTGCCCTGGCCCTGGGCAAAACCTATGTGCGGAATCGTAAATGGGAGGAGGCGCTTGCCGTACTTGCTCCTTTGGAAGACAATAAGACCCTCCCGCCCTATAATCGCGTAGAGATTTACGAGGCGCTTGGAGATTCCCAGGCAGGACTGGGCAATGTAGACGGTGCCCTGGCCTATTTCAGGCAGGGTCTGACCATAGCTAGCAAGAATCAGGTTACCCCAAAGATCCCGGACCTCAATTCCAAAATTGCAGACACCTATGCCAGCGTGAACCGTTTGGAGGAGGCAAATGCCTATTACAATAACTCCCTGAGAGAGGCTGAGAAACAGGCCCCTCAGAGAGCAGTAAGGGAAAAGGAAAAAGTAGCTGATTTTTTAAACAAGAGCAGCAGGTATGACGATGAGATCCAGCTTCGCAAAAGTAGTTTAAAGGAATTGGAGGCCATCCCTTCTGCGGCAATGAAGGAATCGGGAATCACGACAAGTCCGGATTCGGTTACCGCTCAGCGTATCAATTATAAAATTGCAAATGCCTATATCGCCCAGGATAAATACGAAGAGGCTATTCCTTACTTGGAGAGGAGTATTGCCACTGCAGACGTGGAAGAAGATCTGATCGTTCAGAAAGACGCGACGCGAAAATTGTCTGAGGTCTACCGCCAGCAGGGAGATTTTAACAAAGCCCTGGAAACATACCAAAAGTATGTAGCAGTAGTAGACACCCTGTACGTGCGAAAGGAACAGGAAATCTCGAGGGCCGCCAGGTTCAACCGTGAGATTGCCGCAACCCAGAATCGCATTTCTGGCCTGGAACAGGAACGGGAATTAGCCCAGAGCAAATATGACCTGGCCCTGGCGGAGCAGAGACTGACTGAGGAAAGCAACAAAAGACAGTTGTGGATCATTTACTCTTTGCTCTTTGGGATGCTGCTCATGTCCCTGGCGGCATTCTTTTTCTACCGCAGTACCCAAAAACAAAAACTGGCTAATAATCTGCTGGCTCTGAAGGCCCTGCGATCCCAGATGAACCCACATTTTATCTTTAATGCCCTGAATTCTGTCAACCATTATATTTCGAGTCAGGACGAGAGAAGTGCGAACAGGTTCCTGAGTGATTTTTCCAGGCTGATGAGGAACGTCCTGGAAAATTCAGAGGAAGATTTTATAGGGTTGAACAAGGAACTCGAGCTACTTGAATTATACCTGAAATTGGAGCATTCAAGGTTTCCCGATAAATTTTCCTATCAGATTGAGGTTGAGGATTCCGTCGACACAGAGGCCTTCGCAATACCCCCAATGCTATTGCAGCCTTATCTTGAAAATGCGATTTGGCATGGACTTCGCTATAGAGATTCCAAAGGCCTCTTGAAGGTGCATATGGCTCGGAAAGACACCGACAATTTGGAGATCTGTATAGAAGACAACGGTATAGGGCGGAAGAGATCGGCTGATTTAAAAACACAGCATCAAAAAAAACAGAGGTCTACAGGGATGCGGAACATCAGCAAACGGATCGCCATCTTGAACGACATGTACAAAAGCGACATTGCCGTTAAAGTCAGTGACCTGGAAGCCGATGGTACCGGAACACGCGTAAGACTAACCTTAAAGCGGAGGAAATGAAATTGGGAGCCCTTATCATAGACGATGAAATCACCAGCAGGGAAATTCTCAGGAATTACCTCAAGGCCTATTGCAGTCAGGTAAAGGTCGTGGGTGAGGCGGCAACCATTGGGGAGGGGATGACCCTGATCTCAGAAGAAGGACCGGATCTGGTATTCCTGGACGTGGAGATGCCATTCGGTAATGCTTTTGATCTCCTGGAACAGCTCCCTGACAGGAAATTTGAAACGGTATTTGTGACCGCTTTTGACCAGTACGCCATGGAGGCGCTTAACCAGCATGCGGCGTATTATTTGATGAAGCCTATCGACATCGATGAATTGCAAAAGGCGGTAGCCTATGTAGAGGAGATCATTGAACGGGAGAATTCCCTGCAGGACCGTGTATTGTCACCAAGAACACAAAAAGTCGAAGGCAAGATAACCCTGCCCCAGCAAGACGGTTTTCAGGTGGTGGATGTTTCAGATATCTTGTATTGCCGTGCCGATGATAATTACACAGAGATCTTTTTGGCCGGAAAAAAGATCCTGGTGAGTAAAACCTTGAAATATTTTGAGGAGGCCTTGGCAGGGTTCCCCTTTGTGAGAATACACAAATCATATCTCGTGAACATCAACGAAGTGGTTAAGTACAAAAAGGGAAAAGGGGGCAGTGTAATAATTTCGAATGGGAAGGAGCTGGTGGTGGCATCATCCAGGAAAAAGGTGCTACTTTCGTATTTCGAATGAATCGCGATTCTCGATTCAGGATAAAGTACAAAACAATATTATGATCAACAGGGCAGTAAACGGCAAAAGCCCGCAATTCGGGAAGGATTGTTTTTTTGCGGACAACGCGACCGTAGTGGGGGATGTGGTGATGGGAGACGAATGCAGTATCTGGTTCAACGCGGTGGTCCGGGGAGACGTCCATTACATACGCATGGGGAACAAGGTAAATGTGCAGGACGGGGCGGTGATCCATTGTACCTATCAAAAGGCCCCTACCAACATCGGCAACAATGTGTCTATCGGGCACAATGCGATCGTACACGGGTGTACCATAGAGGACGATGTTCTGGTGGGGATGGGCAGCATTATCATGGACGACTGTGTGGTGGGGTCCAACAGCATTATTGCAGCGGGAGCTGTTCTGACCAAGGGGACGGTGGTTCCCCCTGGAAGTGTCTTTGCGGGCATGCCCGCCAGGAAGATCAAGGAGGTGAGCAGGGACCTGAGCGAGGGGGAGATACGCAGGATCGCCAATTCCTACGTGAAATATGCCAGCTGGTTTAAGGAACCGGATTAGGATCCCAGTGAATTGCTTATTTTTGATTTCTAAATTAAACCCGATTGAGGATGAAAGCATACGTATTCCCCGGACAGGGGGCACAGTTCAGCGGCATGGGGCTGGACCTATATGAGAAATACCCGATTGCACAGGAATTATTTGAAGAGGCAAACGACATTCTCGGATTTGCCATCACGGATATCATGTTCGAAGGCACGGCAGACCAGCTCAAGGAGACCAAGGTCACCCAGCCGGCCATCTTTTTGCATTCCGTCATTCTCAGCAAGGTCCTCGGCGATGGCTTCGGGCCGGATATGGTGGCCGGCCATTCCCTGGGAGAGTTTTCGGCCCTGGTAGCGAACGGCGCCCTCAAATTCGCGGATGGGCTTACCCTGGTCTCCAAACGGGCCATGGCCATGCAGAAGGCCTGTGAAAAGGCCCCGAGCACCATGGCCGCGGTTTTAGGATTGGACGATAAGGTGGTGGAGCAGATCTGCGCGGGTATCGACGGAGTTGTGGTGCCGGCCAACTACAATTGTCCCGGACAGCTGGTGATCTCCGGGGAGACCGGCGCCGTGGAGAAGGCTTGCGAAAAACTAAAGGAGGCAGGAGCCCGGAGGGCACTCGTCTTGCCCGTGGGAGGGGCCTTCCATTCCCCGATGATGGAACCGGCCAGGGAAGAACTGGCTGCGGCCATAGAAAGTACGAGTTTTGCGGAACCGGCCTGTCCGATCTACCAGAATGTCAACGCGGCCGCAGTAAAAAATGCTGCTGAGATCCAGAAGAACCTGATCGCCCAGCTCACGTCCCCAGTACGATGGACGCAAAGTGTGCAGCAGATGATCGCAGACGGGGCATCCGAGTTTATCGAGGTTGGGCCAGGCAAGGTATTGCAGGGGCTGGTGAAGAAGATCGACCCCAATGCGGCAGCTTCTTCCGCCGAACTTCCAGGCGATTAAATCCCCCTTATTTAAAGACAGAATTACCGTACATCTGAAAAAAGGTTAATTAGGCCTTATTATTAGTTCAGGGCTGCTTTTTTTAGTATTATTGATCCCCTATTTTTTGATATGCCGTTTATCGATGAGGCGGCAGATTCAATACCTATTTGGGATTGTGTATGAAAAGAAAAATTTTAAGAGAAGGCACTAATTACAATTTGGAAAACGGTAAGCGGAAGCAACTCTTTTTTGCTGGACTATTTATTTTGATTGGGGTAATTGGATTCGCCCAACCAAGTGTAGATATTCAGGGAGAGCCAACAATCGTTAACAATACAGCGACCTATAATGTAACCATTCAGTTTAGCGAGACTGTGAATGGTTTTCTCGAATCTGAAATAGCAGTATTGAATGGCACTACTTCCAACTTCGTTGGCGTCGATGGAGACTCGAGTTACACAGTTGACATCACTCCGGATGGAGTTGGCGATATTACTATAGATGTCGGAGCTGGCGTTGCCCAGGCAGTGTCTGACGGGCAAAATAATACAGCAGCTCTAACAGCAACCACTATTTTTGACAATGTAGCCCCTACGGTCTCGATCACCTCGGCCCTGTCCCCTGGTCCCACCAACACGAGTCCAATTCCGATCACGATCACCTTTAGTGAGTCGGTAACTGGTTTTACATCAGGAGAGATTACGGTAAGTAATGGATCGGTGAGCAATTTTGCCGGATCGGGCACGACCTATACGGCAGACATCACCCCGACGGCCAGTGGTACGGTCACGGTGGATGTGGCAGCAGGTGTGGCTGCGGATGCGGCTGGCAATGGCAACACGGTAGCACCTCAGTTCAGTATTGTGTTTGACAATACAGGTCCGAGTGTGGCGATCACCTCTACGGAGAGTTCTCCGACCAATACGAGTCCAATTCCGATCACGATCACTTTTAGTGAGTCGGTAACTGGTTTTACATCAGGAGAGATTACGGTAAGAAATGGATCGGTGAGCAATTTTGCCGGATCGGGCACGACCTATACAGCAGATATCACCCCAGCGGCCAACGGTACGGTGAC
>JBFKPJ010000003.1:0-43481 GCA_041628355.1 Muriicola sp.
ACCTGGGGATGGAACATCAAAGTTCCGTGACCTATGGGAACAAATACCAGAACGGGTATCTGGGGATGGACCTCTCCCGTACCGGCTGGGGCCTGAAATTCGATTTTATTATCATTCACGAATCCGGACATGAGTGGTTCGCTAACAATATCACCTATAAGGACATCGCAGACATGTGGATACACGAGGGATTTACGGCCTATTCAGAGAACCTCTACCTGGATTATCACTTCGGGAAACAGGCCTCTGCTGAATACGTGGTAGGGACCAAGCGGAATATCCGCAATGACAGGCCCGTCATCGGTCCCTATGGGGTCAACAAGGCAGGGTCCAGCGATATGTACTACAAAGGGGCCAATATGCTACATACCCTTCGCCAGTTGCTGGAGGATGACGAGAAATGGCGCAACATCCTCAGGGGGCTGAACGAGGTATTCTACCACCAGACCGTCACTACTAAACAGGTTGAAGACTACATCAGTGAGCGAACCGGGATCGACCTTACAGAATTTTTTCAACAGTATCTCCGCACGACCATGGTCCCTGTCCTGGAGTACCGGCTCGCACCGGGCGAGATCACATACCGCTATACCAATGTGGTTCCCGGATTCGATATGCCCGTGAGGATCTATGTCGATGACAAACCCCACTGGCTCTTCCCAAAAAGCAGCTGGAAAACGGAAAAGATCGAAGGGGTCGAGGATATGTCTGTAGACCCGAGCTTCTACATTACTCCTACGGAAATTGAAGACTGATTTGAATGGTTTTTAAGAGAATCTGAACCCCTGTCCGGATTTCTTTTTACCTTACTGTGCTCCCGCGGATATCCGATAAGGCAGCACTTAATAATACGAACATGAAAATCAACATCTTCCTCCTCCTGGCTGTTCTGGCCCTGGGATGCCGGGAACCTGAGCCCAGTCCCGGAAAAGAATTCCTCATCTCAGATGTAACCCTGGTGGACCCCTCAGACGGCAGCCTCCTCGAACACTGCTATGTGGAGATCGATTCCGGGGTGATCTTTTCTATTTCCACTTCACCTCCCGATAACCAGAAATACAACACGGTGATAGACGGGAAGGGTATGTTCCTTATGCCCGGCCTGTCAGAGATGCACGCCCACATCCCTTCACCCCCTGCCAGCCGGGAAAGCGTCGAGGAAACCCTCCTCCTCTACCTTTCAAACGGGATCACGACCATACGGGGAATGTTGGGGCACCCTTCCCATCTGGAACTGAAACAACAGGTGGAGAAAAGGGAGGTCCTGGGACCCAGGATCTTTACTTCAAGTCCGTCCCTCAATGGGGGTTCCGTCAGAACCCCCGGAGAAGCCCGGGCAAAGGTTACCCAATATCAAAAAGAGGGATACGATTTCTTAAAAATACACCCGGGGATCAAACGGGAGGTCTTTGATGAACTGGTCGCTGCGGCCAGGGAAACAGGGATACCGTTCGCCGGTCACGTGCCCGTGGACGTCGGGATCCGGCATGCGCTGAACAGCGGCTATGCCTCCATTGACCATGTAGACGGGTTCCTCGAGGGCCTGGTACCTGAAAATGCAGGGATAAAGCCGGAAGCCAATGGATTCTTTGGCTATAATTTTGCCGCCCTGGCAGACACTAGCCTGATCCCTTCCCTCGTAGCCCTTGCAAGGGAGAACGAGGTATGGATCGTACCTACACAAAGCCTCTTCGAGCGCTGGTTCGCCCCGGTATCCGCCGATGTCCTGCTGAGGGATCCCGAGATGAAATATATGCCCGTAACCACCCTCACCAACTGGAAGATCCGAAAGGAGCAATCGACCGCCCCCTCTACAGGGTTCACGGCAGAGGGATGGGAACAGTTCAATGCCATCCGGCAAAAACTGATCAAAGCCCTGAGCGATGGGGGCTACGGGATGCTGCTGGGTTCCGATGCACCCCAGCTTTTCAATGTCCCCGGATTTTCCATCCATCACGAGATCAAAGGGATGGAGGATGCCGGGATGAACAGGCTGGAGATCCTGCAGAGCGGGACCGTGAATCCTGCACGTTTCTTTGGGATGGAAGATACTTTTGGAAGGATAGCGGAGGGCCTCGAGGCCGACCTGATCCTCCTCCGGGAAAATCCCCTCGAGGACCTGGAAGCCCTGAGAAAATTGGAGGGAGTCATGTTCAGGGGAACATGGCTCGATAAAAAGACCCTGGACAAAAAACTCAATGTGATCGCCAACCGTGTAAAAGAACGCTAGATGAAGACCCAACACAGATCTAATACATTCCATATAGCAGGGATTTTGACCCTGTTCTTCCTGGTTGCTCAGTCAGGTCTGGGGCAGGTACTCTTAAAACCGGACCAGGTCTTTGACGGGGAAACCCTGCACAGCGACTGGGTAGTGGAGGTAGATGGCGATCGGATCAGCTATGCGGGTCCGGCAGGTCAGTGGAAATCCAAACCCGGCATTGAGTTGACAGACATGGACGGGTATACCCTGTTGCCAGGGATCATCGAAGGCCATTCCCATCTTCTCCTGCATCCTTATAACGAAACTCCCTGGAACGATCAGGTCCTGGTAGAGTCTCCTGCAGAACGGGCCATCCGGGGTGGCGTGCATGCGGAACGGTCCCTGTTGGCGGGGATCACGACCATGCGCGACCTGGGTTCTGAGGGTGCGGGATATGCCGATGTCGCCCTGAAAAAGACCATAGAAGAAGGGATCATCCAGGGACCGAGGTTGATCGTAGCCGGACCGGCCATCGTCGCCACAGGAGCCTACGGGCCTAAGGGTTTCCACGATGGCGTTTCGGTTCCCCTTGGGGCAGAGGCGGTCAGTGGAAAAGAAGAGGCCATTAAAGCCGTGAGACGGCAGTTGGGGAACGGGGCGGATTTCATCAAGGTGTATGCCGATTACCGCTGGAAGTCAGGTGCTCCCTCCCAGCCCACCTTCCTCCCGGAAGAACTGACCGTGATGGTGGAGGCGGCCACTTCCGCCGGATCCTACGTCGTGGCCCATGCCAGCACACCGGAAGGCATGCGCAGGGCAGTCATGGCCGGAGTGGAGACCATTGAGCACGGGGATGGGGGTACCCGGGAGGTATTCGACCTGATGCGAGAGAAAAAGGTAGCCCTGTGCCCTACCCTGGCAGCAGGACATGCCATTGAGCGCTACAGGGGATGGGATCCTGACCGTGATCCGGATACGGAACGGATACGCAAGAAAAAGGAATCCTTCCGAAGCGCTCTTGAATCCGGTGTGACCATCGCTTTCGGAGGAGACGTGGGGGTATATGCACACGGGGAGAATTACCGGGAACTCGAATTAATGGTGGCATACGGCATGTCTGCACTGGATGCGCTCAGATCGGCCACCAGCGTAAATGCCGGGGTGTTCCACCTCAAGGGACTGGGCGGGATTAAAAAGGACATGGTGGCCGATATCATTGGTGTTAAAGGGGATCCCACCAGTGACATCAGCCTCATGAGGGAGGTCGCCTTTGTCATGAAAGGTGGAATACCGGTTAAAAAACCATAGGCGAACGGTTCAGGCCCGGAAATACTTGTGGAAGTGATGGAATTATTCCCTACTTTTATAAATGTAACCAATTAATAACCAGCAAAATGAAACACCTGATCACCATTGCCCTGTTCTCCGCGCTCCTCCTGAGTTGCCAGGCTGAAAATCCGGAAGAAAAAGCAGCAAAAGAAGCTTTCGAGTCCAACTCCAAAACCGTAATGGCCAACCTGGAAGGCTGGCAGAACGAGAACCTGGATTACTCTATGTACTCCCCGGATTTCGTAATGCTCGACACCGGGTTCGGGGTTGAAAAGGATTCCATGAATCTGGAAGAAATGAAAATGTATGATAAGCAAATGTGGGAGGCCTTTGATTTTAAGTTGCTTACCGATCCACTCGTCTTATTGCCCGGCGTAAACGCGGAAACAAGGAAAATGGACGGGTCTGTCCGCCATTATTCCAACTGGCAGGTAACCCTTCCTGCCACGGATTCCACAGAGGCACGCTCCGGAGTTATCAGGCTGTATGAATCCTTTGATTTCGATCCCGATGGCAAGATCATCTACCAGCAGGTCTACGGGGATTTCACAGGGCTCATGAACCATCTCATGCAGAATTAATCCCTAACAATCTGAAAAACAATATGCCTTTGCTTTTGGGTAAAGGCATTTTTATTTGAATCTGTCTTTGAGACTCCTTTCGGTCCTGGCAATAACGATCAGAAAACTACCTAAGAGCAGGATCATAAAGATCGTGATACTCGCAATTAGACCCAGGTCCTCGAATAACATGAGTATAGCACCCAGAAATACCAGAATCACACCCTGTTTTATCATTTCCCGTGCAGAGAATGCCTGGGCATGATCCCAGCGATCCTGTGATTTCATAGAGGACCTGGTGCGGTAGCCGTACAGGTGATTGACCTTTCTGGGAGGGTATTTCCTCAGCAATGATCCGAGGATTATCAGGGTAATACCAATAAATCCGACAGACAAGAGGATCACATTGATCTCAAATGAGTTTTCCATTGTCAGAGAGCAAATTTCGTATCCTCAAATGTACGGAGGAACGAGGATAGCTCCGTTAACAACTCTTTAAGATTTTCTAGGACCCTTTTTGGTATATTTATCGATCAACTCTATACGAATCCTAATGAAAAGATTTTTACTCCCCCTGATGCTCTTCGCATCCATTTCCCTTTTTGCTCAAGATTTCAAAATGGACCTGGTCCAGGACCTCAAGCCCCGCAACATAGGACCCGGCGGGATGAGTGGCCGGGTCACGGCCATTGATGTGGTCCAGAGCGATCCCGACATCATCTTTGCAGGTACTGCTTCCGGGGGATTGTGGAAGTCGACTTCCGGGGGGATCAAATGGGATCCCGTATTCGACAAGGAGGTCACTGCATCCATAGGGGCAGTGGCCATTCAGCAGAGCAATCCTTCGGTGATCTGGGTAGGTACAGGAGAAGGAAACCCGAGGAACAGCCTGAACGGGGGCTACGGTGTCTACCGCTCCCTGGACGGGGGAAAGAACTGGACCTCAATGGGCCTGGAAAAGACACGCCACATCCACAGGATCATCATCGACCCCACAGATCCGAATACGGTCTATGTAGGTGCTATTGGTTCACCCTGGGGAGAACATCCTGAACGGGGCGTCTTCAAGACCACGGACGGGGGAAAGACCTGGAACAAGATCCTCTTTGTCAACAACCGCACGGGAGTGGCGGATATGGTCATGGACCCTGCCAATCCCAATAAGATCTTCGCCGCCATGTGGGAACACAAAAGGGATCCCTGGTTCTTTAAATCGGGTGGACCCGGAAGCGGGCTGTACATGACCCACGACGGGGGTGAGAACTGGAAAAGGATCACGGAAGAGGAAGGTATGCCCAAAGGTGAACTCGGCAGGATAGGTATCGCAGTGGCCCGCAGCAGGCCCAATGTGGTCTATGCCCTGGTAGAAGCGAAGAAGAACGCCCTCTACAAGTCCGAAGACGGGGGATTCAAATGGAGAAAGATCAATGACAGGGACGATATCGGGAACAGGCCTTTCTACTATTCGGAGATCTATGTGGATCCACAGAACGAGAACCGGGTATATTCCGTTTTCACCTATGTGAATGTATCCGAGGACGGGGGCAAGAGCTTTTCACAACTGATGCCTGCCTATGGGGTGAACAATGGGGTACACCCGGATCACCACGCCTGGTGGATCCACCCGGAGGATGGGAATTTTATGATCGATGGGAATGACGGGGGCCTGAACATCACCCGTGACCGGGGGGAAAGCTGGCGCTTTATAGGCAACCTTCCCGTAGGCCAGTTCTACCACATCAGCACAGACGACGAATACCCATACAACGTCTATGGGGGGATGCAGGACAACGGTTCCTGGAGGGGCCCCGCTTACGTATGGAAAGACCAGGGGATCCGCAACAGCTACTGGCAGGAGATCGCCTTCGGGGACGGCTTCGACGTGGTACCGGATCGGGATGATTCCAGATATGGGTACGCCATGAGTCAGCAGGGTTTTGTAAGCCGGTACGACCACATTACGGGAAACAATTATTCAGTACGGCCTACCCCACCGGATAAGGAAACAGAGTTGAGGTTCAACTGGAACGCCGGTATCGGGCAGGATCCCTTCGACAACAGTACGGTATATTTCGGAAGCCAGTTTGTCCATAAAAGCACAGACAAGGGCCTTACCTGGAAAGTGATCTCCCCTGACCTCACCACCAATGATCCGGAGAAACTCAAACAAAGTGAGAGTGGCGGACTCACCATGGACGCCACGGGAGCCGAGAACCACTGTACTATCCTGGTGATCGAGCCTTCCCCCCTGGAGAAAGATATGCTCTGGGTGGGTACCGATGACGGAAGGGTACATATCACCCGGAACGGCGGGGCTAACTGGACAGAGGTGACGCAGAACCTGAAAGGCCTGCCCAAGGGAAGCTGGATCGCTCAGATCCGTGCCTCTGCAAAAAATAAAGGGGAAGCCCTGTTGATCGGGAATGATTACCGAAGGTTCAACTATACCCCATACGCCTACCGTACCCGGGATTACGGCAAGACCTGGGAAAGGATCGTGGATGGGAATGATGTAAAAAGCTATACCCTTTCGATCATCGAGGATCCTGAAAATCCAAACCTGATGTTCCTGGGCACAGACGATGGACTCTATATCTCCTTTGACAGTGCGGGAACATGGCAGAAATGGACAGAGGGCTTTCCGACGGTTTCCACCAAGGACCTCGCCATCCACCCCCGGGAACAGGATCTGGTCATCGGCACGTTCGGACGTGCCGCATGGGTACTGGATGATATCCGTCCCCTGAGGGCCGTAGCCTCCGATCCCGCTGTCCTCAGCAAGCCCGTAGCCGTATTTGATCCCCCCGTGGCCTACCAGGCCGCCTACCAACAGCCAACCGGAAGCCGTTTCGGGGCAGACGCCATCTTCAATGCCGAGAACAGGGAAGGCGGAGCCATGATCACCTATTATCTCCGGGACGGTAAAGGAGAAAGCCCTGAGAAAAAAGAAAATGGGAATGCAGAGGAAGATGAGAAGGAGTCTGCCGATGATCCCGATGAAGGAGCAAAGAAAAAGACCAGGGACTCCGTAGTGGTTGAGATCTTCAAAGGAGAAGACCTGATCCGGACACTGAAGTACAAAACCCCGGAAAAGTCAGGTTTTCACAGGATCTATTGGAACATGGATGAAAAAGGCCCGGACAGGCCTTCCCGAACTTTGCGTAAACGAAGCAGGGAATCCGGAGGGGTGGATGTAAAACCCGGTAAGTACAGGGTAGTCGTCATTTTGGGAGAAGACCAGGATGAAACTTCGATCACCGTGGCATCGGATCCGAGATTTGAGGTATCCCAGGCAAACATCGATCAGGTCTACAACGCTGCCAAGAAGCTCGAGGCCTTCACTCAAAAAGCGGCAGATGCCGTGAAACAATTGGCTGAAAGCAAGAAGGTGGCAGGGAAGTACCAAAAGGACCTGGCTGAGCTGGACAAGGAAAAGTTTGCAGAAGCGATAGAGGCCTCCAAGGACATCGCCAAGAAAATAAACGGACTCATCGATATCTACCTGGGGAAAGAGGACAAGAGACAGGGGATCACCCGCAACCCGGAAATGACCGTGATGCGCAGGATAGGGATCGCCAGTCAGTATGTGCGTTCCAGGAAAACGGGGGTCACAGAGACAGAAACCCGACTCATGGATTTTGCAGAATCGGATCTGAAAGCGGCCCTGGAGAAGACCAATGCCTTCTTTGACGGGGATTGGAAGAAATACCGGGAGACGATTGAGCCCCTGAATGTAAGCCAGTTTAAAGACACCTCGAGCTTCTCTCTCGAATAACAGGTATCAACCCTTGACTATTTGATAAAAGACATACCCTCTTAAACCATGAAAAAAACACTGTTCCTCACCCTGCTTGTAATCCTGTGGAATTGCAGGGAAAATCCCAAAGAGAATGAGGTTGCAAAAAACCTCAAGACCTATACCATCGAACAGATGATGGATAACGAGAATGTGACGGGGGGTAGTTTCTCCCCGGACCTCAGCAAATTGCTGGTGACCAGCAACAGATCCGGGATCTACAATATGTATGCGATTCCGGTAAAGGGAGGTGAAATGCAGCCCGTTACCGAATCTGACAGTTCCTCGGTTTTCGCCATTTCCTATTTTCCTGAAGATGAGCGCATGCTTTTCCGTATGGACAACAATGGGGATGAGATCTATCACATCTTCCTGCGGGAGGAGGACGGCAGCTATCGGGACCTTACCCCTTATGAGGGAGCCCGCTCCCTGTTTTACGGCTGGGCCGATGACGAGAAGGGTTTTTTCTTCGGATCCAATAAAAGGGATAGTCGGTTTATCGACCTGTACAAAGTTGACCTCGAGACCTTCACCCCGGAAATGATATACCAGAATGAGGAGGGATATGATATTGGCGTGATCTCGAGAAATGAGAAATACATCACCCTAGGCAAGGCCCTGAACACCAATGACAGCGACCTCTACCTCCACGACCTGGAAACAGGCAGCCAGGTCAAGATCAATGCAAGTCAGAGCGCCAACTCGGCACAGGACTTTACCCCGGACAGCAGTGCCCTTCTTTACACTACAGACGAGGGTTCGGAGTTTTCCTATGTGATGCGATATAACCTATCAGACGGAACTCAGGAAAAGGTCATGGAGCGGGGCTGGGACATCAATGGCACCTATTATACAAGAACAGGCAAATACAGGGTGTCCTACATTAACGAAGATGCCAAGAACAGCATTGAAGTAGAGGAAGTGGCAAGCGGGCAACCCATGTCGCTGCCGGCCATTGGCGATATGGACATCACCAGCGTGTCCTTCTCCAACGATGACAGCCTGATGAGGTTTTACGCCGGGGGATCCAACAGCCCATCAGACCTGTATGTATACGATATCGCATCCGGGGAACAAACAAAACTGACAAATGTCCTGAACGAGGAGATCCAGCCACAGGATCTCGTAAAAGCTGAGGTAGTACGCTACCCTTCCTTTGACGGCCTGGAGATCCCTGCTATCTACTACAAACCTCACCAGGCTTCAGCCGAAAACAAGGTCCCCGCCCTGGTCTGGGTTCACGGCGGACCCGGAGGGCAAAGCCGGCAGAATTTCAGTGCCCTCATCCAGTATCTGGTCAACCACGGTTATGCGATCCTGGCAGTGAACAACAGGGGTAGCAGCGGTTACGGGAAGACATTCTACCAGATGGACGACCTCAACCATGGCGACAAAGACCTCAGGGATTGCGTGGAAGGCAAGAACTGGCTGGCTTCTCAACCAGGGATCGACCCGGAAAAGATCGGGATCATAGGCGGTTCTTATGGGGGTTACATGACGATGGCAGCCCTCACATATACTCCCGAAGAATTTGCCGTAGGGGTAAATCTATTCGGGGTGACCAACTGGATACGCACCCTGCGAAGCATCCCGCCCTGGTGGGAGTCCTTTAAAGATGCTCTTTACAAGGAATTGGGCGATCCCAACAGCGCGGACTCGGTGCGCTTGAGGGCCATCTCCCCCCTCTTTCATACAGACAAGGTCACAAAACCCCTCATTGTTCTCCAGGGCTCCAAGGATCCGAGGGTACTCCAGGTAGAATCCGATGAGATCGTGGCCGGGGTCAGAAAGAATGGGGTGCCGGTGGAGTATGTCCTCTTTGAGGATGAGGGCCACGGGTTCGTGAAAAAGGAAAATCAGATCGCAGCCTACAGCAAGATCCTGGAGTTCCTGGATGTATACCTGAAACAGGATAAAGGAAAACCCATTCAGGACGGGGAGACACTGGAAATGCAAACTCAATCGGAATGAAGAGACTGATCCTTGCAATTACCTTTTTGTGTTCAGGGCTTTCCATGTCACAGGAAACGGGAGAAGACACCTGGGGTGCCTGGTATATGTACTTTGGCATGAACCGTGTCTCGGACAAGCTCAGCATCCATTCCGAAGCCCAATTCCGGTATTACGAGACCCAGGGAAACTTTAACCAGATGCTGCTGCGGACCGGATTGAACTATCATATCAGCTCCGATGCCATCGCTACCCTGGGATATGCCTATATCCTCACTGACAGCACCTTTGAGGAGTTCAGTGAAGACATTGATTTCAGGGAGAACAGGATCTTTCAGCAGTTCATCCTTAAAAACAAGGTGTGGGAATTCCTGTTTGAGCACCGCTATCGCCTGGAACAGCGCTTCATAGACTTCGGGGATTTTACCGATACAAGGCACAGAGCGAGGTACCGGCTTCAGGTAACCCTTCCCCTTACAGACACCTTTTTTGTCAATGCCTATGATGAGGTCTTTATCAACCTGCAGGACAGGCCCTTTGACCAAAACCGTTTGTATATTGCCTTGGGAATCAATATCACCGAGAACAGCAGTTTGCAGGTGGGGTACCTGAAAAATCACTTTGACAGGGTGAATTTCGATCGATTACAGGTGGGCCTTTTCTTTAATCCGGATCTGAGAAAAAAGTAAAGGAGCAGGTTCAGTGACGTACATTGACTTCGCCTCAATTTTTATGTAACTTTAAAAGATAACTCAAAACACAAACACAATGAAAATATTCAGATTGTCGACACTAAGCCTGCTCCTGATCCTGGGATTGGGCTGCAAAGAAGCAAAGAAGGAGGCCGGTGAAGCTGTGGAAGAAATGGAGGAGGCTGTGGAAGTGGTCACGGAAGAGATAATGGTCGAAACGATCGCCTTTAAAATGGAGCCAAAGAGCGACAGCAAGGTGGCAGGAGAGGTCGAATTCACGGAAAAAGATGGGAAAGTGGTCATGAAAGCGAGTTTTTCAGGGTTAACCCCCGGGGAGCACGCGATCCATATCCATGAAAAGGCCGATTGCTCGGCGGCAGACGGAACCTCCACCGGGGGCCACTGGAATCCCACCTCCGAGCCCCATGGAAAATGGGGCGCCAGTGAAGGCTACCACCGGGGTGATATAGGGAACTTTACAGCAGATGCCGATGGCAATGCCTCCGTGGAATTCTCCACTGACCTCTGGTGTCTCAGTTGCGGGGATCAGACCAGGAATATCACAGGCAAGGCCGTGATCGTACACCAGGGCGTGGACGATTTCGTGTCTCAGCCCAGTGGGGCTGCCGGGGCCCGGGTCAGCTGTACGGGCATCATCAAATAGAGTAGCTCCCGAAAAGTTCAAAAGCCGTCAACGTGACGGCTTTTTTTTTATTATCCCCCTACCTACAGGCAGGAAGGCCTCACACAAAGATGATAACGGAATACGTTCATACCTGCCCGGGAACAGAAGCCAGGGGTCAATTCCTAAAGGACGGAGAAATCAAAGGATTCTCAGCAGTACTATTTTCGCAACAGGTTCTGGAGGGAGCGGTTTGCGATATAGATTTTGATAAAGACAAGGAGCATTGCTATGGACCAGCTAATGAAAAGGAAATATTCCATAACGTAGGTGATTTGGGTCGGTTACTTATCAGTTAACGTGCGCTCAGAGTTAATATTTGGGGCATTAATCCATGAACTTCAACGATAAAACTATACATTTCGTCTAGAATATCCTAATAATCTTGTGGAAAATCGAGGAACAGCGCGTTGGTTTTCGATGAAATGCAATTTGGTGGTCCGACCTTAAACGGCCATTATGGCTTCATTTCCATGAACCTACTCCCCTGCTGTGAGCCGGAAACGCGCAAGATGAGTTTCAGATAAGTTATTTTTTAATGTACTTTGGGCATAAATTATAAACTCATGAATCCCTCGGGATCCGGATGGATCAATAAATTTGGTGAGGTAGTTCAGAACAAGTCGGGTGTGTATTCCGACTTCTCCACGCTCTACGCCAGTCTGAAGGCATACGGGTTTGTCTACGGGATCAATGTGGACATTCCTTCCATCATCGCCATTGAGCACGCCCCTTCCGAGGATGAACGGGCAAAGATCAACCTGCTGACCGCCCTGTATTTTACATTCTCCATCGAAAGACATGAAAGCGATTTTGAGGAGTTCCTCGAAACCATCTTCGCCTTTTACAAGGAACTCAACATAGGGCAGAGCTCCTTCCTGAACAAGATCCTCACCGGGAAGAAAACCTCGGCACAGCTGGAAACCTTGATCGATTCCCGTGTCTACCTGGATGACAACGTGATCACCAGGACGTTCAACAGCGTGATCACCAATTCCCTCCTCTTCGTCGACGTCCTGACCTTCCGCTACTACCTCAGGGGAGAAAAAGAGGTGGTCAAACAGGCACAGAAACTGGAATACCTCGCCATAAATATCACCTACCACGCCCTCAATGCCAAGGAAAAGAACAGGGCGGATGAGAAATTGTCCCAGTTGTTCGCGGCCTCCCTGACCTTTATCGATGCCGAAGAACAGAAATTTGACGGCTCTTACAGGGAGATCCTGATCAATAACTGTTCCCCCTGGGAAAATCAATATTTCCTGGATGTGGCCAGTCTCACCGTCTGGGAGGACTATTCCGTGGATTACAAGGAATCCCAATACATCTACGGCATTGGCAAGGATATGGGATTCGACCAACAACAGATCGCCACCTCCCTGGAGGAAATTGCCGTGTTCTTTAAAAAGAATATTGATAAGATCAGTTTCCTGAAGGATACCAACCTGGCCGTGCAGTTTTATGACAGCATGTCGCGGGTGGTGAATAAACTCATCCTGAGGAACAGCAAACGCCTTCAGAAGGAACTGGCCGAAAGCAAGGAATTGGTCTTCCTCATTTCAAAAGCTACCGTTAAGGATTTAAGCCCATCTGAAAAGAAAAAAGTGCAGGAACAACTCATGGATATATTCAAGAGCGTCCCTTCCCTGGCGATCTTTATGCTTCCAGGCGGAGCTGTTCTCCTTCCGATCTTCATCAAACTCATCCCTACCTTACTGCCCTCTTCCTTTGACGAGAACCGGGTTGTAAAAAAGGGGGAAAACAGCCAGAAAAAGGACTATAAGAAAAATCTATAGCGGATATTATATTATTGTCTGTCAGTTTATTGAACTAATTTATTCCAACCATAACTTGAAATCCCGGACTCGCTCCCTGCTCACGATGATCTCCTGCTCAGAATTCTTTTTCAACTTGATCTGAAGCCTCGAATTGGTATAGGAAATGATATCTCCAATGTGGTTGATGTTGATGATGTACTTCCTGCTGACCCGGAAAAAAAGGTTGGGGGTCAGTTCGGTTTCCAACTGTTCGAGGATGGTATCCATAAGGTAGGATCTTCCCTCCGAGGTCGCGGCATAGGTGCCCTTGTTCTCGCTGTAGAAACATTCCACATCCTCTGCGTGGACGATCTTGAGGTGCTGCCCTACCCTGACGGTAAATCGCTTTTTGTATTCCCTTTCGATGGGGTTGACCAGCATCTTCCTGATGTCTTCAAAATCAACGGCCATTTTCGGGGTAAGGGCAGCGGTGCGGGACCTGAATTTCTCGATCGCCTTCTTCAGTTCATCCTCATCAATAGGCTTGAGCAGGTAATCGATGCTGTTCAGCTTAAAGGCCTGGAGGGCGTATTCATCAAAAGCTGTAGTAAAGATGATGGAACTTTTGATCTCCAGCAGATCGAAGATCTCAAAAGAGAGGCCGTCTGAAAGCTGTATATCCAGAAAGATGAGATCCGGGTGAGGGTTTTCCTGGAACCATTGGAGGGATTCCTCTACCGAGTGAAGGGTTTGGCCCGGGTTGATGCCAATCTCTTCCAGCATTCTGGCCAGCCTTCTGGCAGCGGGTCTTTCATCTTCTATAATGATCACATTCATCTAACGCAGTTTGGTCTTGTTATTCGCATTGGGAAACATTCCGTGTGATTGGTTATCGGCGGCTGTTTTCCTCCTCGAGGAACTTGCGCATTTGCCCTTCTTCCCACTTCCTCACAAAGCTCAATTCAGGCCCGAATACCCTTATCCAATGGATCAGGAGGATAAAACCCCAAAAAAGGGGCGTGCCGAATATATTCCAGATGATCCAGACGCCGAATTCAGGTTCCGTCTCGGAAAAGGATTCCGAGATAACCCGGAGTCCGCTATATGCCAAGATCACGAAAAGGCTGTTGACAATGAGGTACAGGGTTAAATGAACATAGAACCCTTTCATCCGTTTTACTTTTTTCTCAGCCCTTTTATAGGAGACCCAAGTGATATTTTCCATGGTTATTTGTATTTAGCTGCATCGCGTTTATCCTTTTCAATATACTTCCTTATCTGCCTTTCTTCCCATTTTTTTCCCAGGATAGGGTTATACCCGAATACCTTGGCGGCGTGGAAAGCCAGGCCGATCCCCCAGAAAAACGGGGTGAAGAAAGTGCCGAAGTGCCAGAAAGAATCGCCCCCACTCCATGATCTTATCATGATATTCAATACGATGAAGGAATTGATGACGAGATACACTGTGAGATGGATGTAGAATCCTTTCAGTTCCTCGACCCGTTTTTTGGCCCTTTTGAATTTTTCGGTTTCCTGTTCTTGAAATTCCATAATACTGTCGTTTTTTCTTATTCCCATCTCTTTATCTCATCCTCTTCTCGCATGAGTTCTTTGATCTTCCTCTCCTCCCAGGCCCTGCCAAAAAAAGGATTGAGATTGAAGGTCCTGATGGCGTGGAACAGGATCCCTATTCCCCATCCAAAGGCAACCCACAGGAACCAGGCGTGGCGCCATTCGTCCAGATAGTAATTGATGGCGGCCAGAAAGGAGACCACCAGCACGTAGGATGTGACGTTCCCGTAAAACTTCTTTAAACATTCTACCCTTGCTTTCGCCCTTAAATATTTGTTTTCCTTGCTAAACTCTTTCATGGTCAACGATTTATGAAAATACTCGATGTTGTTTTACAAAGATCCCCAGGTCGGTTTGATTTTCTAAATAAAGTGTTCCCAACTGTAGATTTAATTACCTGAATTGTCGTTTGCCGCCTGAAAGATGGCAGATCCGGCTAGGTGCAGGACACCCTTAAAAATCCTCATCCTCCATGAATTGCCTGATCTTCTTTTCCTCCCACCTTTTGCCCCAGAGCGGGTTATACCCGAAAGCCTCCATGCCGTGGGCTACCAATCCTATTCCCCATCCAAAGGCCGGAAAAAGCACCCAGTAGAATTCTGTGGTCCTCAAATTGATCCATGCCAGAAAGGGTATGACGAGGCAATAGGCCAGCAAGTTCCCGTAAAATCCTTTGATGGCCTCGACCCGTTCCCTGGCTTTTTCGTATCGCTTGTCCTCTATAAAGGCCTTTTGTGATTCCATAATACCTACTTGTTTGGTCAGTATCGGCAACTGTACGCTGAATTCAGATGCCGTTTTCTGAATAGTTACTTTTCTCTCAGACAAAATGGAATAGCGCTGCTGTATATTGCGCAACCCTACCCCGCTGCTGCGTTTTACCACGGATTTTTCCTGCAGGTTGTTTTGTACAACCAGGTTGCCGTCCTTTTCAAATACACGGATCACAAGTGGTTTTGAGGTTGTGACCACGTTGTGTTTCACCGCATTTTCCAGCAGGAGCTGAAGCGAAAGGGGAACGATCTTCCCCTCCGGATTTGATACTCGCTCCGGGATCTCGAACTGAATGCCGTCCTCGAAGCGCATGGTCAGGAGCTTGACGTAGGTCCTGGCAAAATCGAGTTCCTCATCCACGGGGACAAGATCCTTGTTCTTTTGTTCCAGTACATAGCGATATACTTTGGACAGTGCCGTCGTGAATCGCTGTGCCTGCTGCGGGTCCTCCTCGATCAGGCTGGTCAGCACGTTGAGGCTGTTGAATAGAAAATGAGGGTCCAGCTGATTTTTCAGGGCGTCGAACTTGGCCGAAGCTGTCCCGGCAATGATCTTCTGTTCCCTGATCTTGGAGTCCTGAAGAGCCTTGTAGAAATAAAATGCGTGAAAAAACAGGGAGGCAATCAGCACTATGGCCAGAGCCATAATGTAATTGAATACTCTTTCACCTGCGATAAAATCATCCAGGGACTTACCGTATAAAACGACCTCGACGAACCAGCGTACCATGGCAAAAGCGAGGACCGTAACGATCACGGAACCTATAGCACCAAACCACAGTCTTTTGCGCATTTGGGTTTCCCATCTGTATTTGGAATCGGCATAGTCATGGAAATACGAACTCACTGCCGTTAATACAAAACTGTAAATAAAGGATATCCCGGCCACTCTGGCGATCTCCGATAAGCTCCAATCATGTCGCAGGTTCACAAGAATGTTGATCACCAGGATCACAGCCGCGATCAGTACTGAGATCTTGAATATCTGAATTAACCTTTTCATATTTCTTTTCTAAAATCCACAATTACCTGCTCAATTTTAAAGGTAGCAAAAAGTAGTTTCTCAATGGTAGCCTGCCATCCTCATCTTCTTCCTGCCGAAAGAGGTCTGTGCTATCAGACCGTAATATTCCATATAATCCCTCGGGATTTCAAAACGGAAATACTGAATTGTCAATTTTGCGTTATCAGTCGTCATGAAGAAAGTCCCGCATGAAGAATTTATCTATTTTTGACCCTTAGCCCATTCGTATGTATATCCCCCAACATTATAAGAATGAGGACCTTTCAGAGGTCAGAGAATTCATTGCCTCCCACCCTTTCGGGATCGTGGTGAATGAGCTGGATGGCAAACCCTGGGCCACCCATACCCCTCTCGAACTGACTTCCGCCGATAATGGCAAGGATATCCTTGTCGGACATATCGCGAAGGCGAACCCCCAATGGAAGGGTTTTCAAAACAACCCTCGTGTGCTATGTATCTTCAATGGCCCCCACTCCTATGTCTCCTCCTCCTGGTACAGGGAAGAGGAGGTGCCCACCTGGAATTATATCGCGGTACACGTGTATGGTACCTTGCAGATCATGCGGGAGGAGGAGGTGTTGGCCTGGCTGAGCAGTTTGGTAGATCATTACGAAGCAGCTGAACAAGATCCTGTTTCCCTTCATAGAATGTCTGAGGGGACGCTCAGGCAGGTTCGGGGCGTGGTGGGTTTCCGAATTGAGATCGAAGAGATCCAGGCCGCCTACAAACTATCCCAGGGCCGGGAAGGGGATCACCCGCGGATCATCTCTGAATTGGCTGCCAAAAAAGACCAGGGCAGCAGGGAGATCTCCGGCATCATGAAAAAAAGAAATTCCGGCTCGGGTTACACATCCTAAAATCAAAATCAGATGGTTTGCAAGTGCCTGAGGAGCTCATCTCTGTAAGACCGGCTTAAGGGTATTACCTTCCTTTTGATCTCTACGTGTCCTTCTCCCAGCACATCCAGTTTGGAGATATTGACCACAAAAGAACGGTGAACCCTTACAAACAGGGCATCCGGAAGTTTTATTTGCATTTCTTTCAGTGTGGTCGCCAGCACGTACTGTTTTTTATCCGTGATCAGGTTGCAGTAGTTTCGGTCTGCCTCCACGTACAGGATGTCCTGCAGCAGTAATTTCACCAACTGTCCCTGGTGGCGTATAAAAATACGGTCTTCGAGAAGTGCCACCTGTTCCTCCTTATCTTCAACTGCCTCCTGCTTCTTTTTCAATTGTTCAGTCACCAGAGCCAGGGTCCTTCCTAGGTCCCTCATAGTGATAGGTTTATCGACAAAGGCAAAGGGCTGCGTCTTCCTGGCCTCTTCAAAAGTGGCCTCATCATTGTTGGCGGTGATGTAAATGACGGGAAGGTCTGACTCCATTTGGATCTTTCTCACGGTTTGGATGCCGTTGAGCTTCCCTTTCAGATTGATGTCCATCAGAACGACATCGGGTTTGTTGAGTCTGGCGTGGATCACTGCCTCCTCACCTCTTGTCTCTATCCCCGTGACCTCATAACCTGTCTTAGTCAGCTGGAGTGAAATGTTGGAGGCGATGATCATGTCATCCTCCACGATAAGTACCCTTGTTTTCTGTTCCATTTCAGGCTGCTTTTGGTAATTGGAAATTAAATGAAACGGATGTGCCCCTGTCCACAACCAGTTGCATTTCCCCATCGAGCTGGGTGGTCAGGAGTGCGATCAGCTGTGTGCCAAAACCTGTTCCCATGTATTCCGCAGAACTGTCTTTCCCTACGCCGTCGTCCGAAACCACCAGGTGGAGCACAGATCCATGTTGATGAAGGGAGACTTGAATCTGACCTTTTCTGTTCCCCGGGAAGGCGTATTTAAGGGCGTTGGAAAGCAGTTCGTTCACGATAAGGCCTATGGGGATCGCGTGGTCTATATCTACATGAATGGGCTGCATATTGCATTCAAGGGTTACCCGGTCTTCCATCCCATATACGTGTATCACATAACTGCCCAGGTTTTCAAAATAGTCCTTCATTTCAATATGCGACAGGCTTTTTCCCTGATAAAGTCTCTGGTGGATCATGCTCATGCTGTGCACGCGTTGCTGACTCTTTACCATGGCGCCCTTTACTTTGGGGTCTTTGATCTGGTCCGATTGCAGGGCCAGCAGGCTTGAGACGATCTCCAGGTTGTTCTTTACCCTGTGGTGGATCTCTTTCAGCAAGAACTCCTTCTCTTCATTCTGAATCTTCAATTTCGCATTGTTTCTGCGATTGGTCCGGGCCGATTTGAAGATCAGTACGAGGTACAGGAACAGAAGGATGATCACGATGATCCCTAGGGTCTGAATGGTGCGTTGTTTCCTGATCTGTAACCACTGAACCTGAATAGTGTTATCCTTTTCAGTTACCTCAAACTCCGTTTGTATCTGCGACATGCGTTCGGCTGCCTCTGCCGTAAAGACCTCTTTCTGAAGTTGGTCATATTTTTCAAAGGCCGAATAGGCATCCCGGTAATTGTGATCCCCGGCATAGGCCTTCCCGAGATTCTGGTAGGCATCGCTCAAAAAGAAACCATCCCCAAAATCCTCCGAGGCGATCTCAATGCTTTTCTCAAGGCTGGAGATAGCCGATGGGTATTTCCCCTGTAGCCTCTGCAATTTGCCCAGGGAAAGCCACGAACGCATCAGCATAAAATTGTTGTTGAGCTGTTCGCTGTACCGGATTGCGTTTTGTGCTGCAGCCTCTCCTTCGCCAAGCTGGTTGGTCTGTCCGTAGAGCTCAGCCAGGGAAATGTAGATGTCGCTCAGGTTATTGTAAAACCCGTAACGTTCCCCGATAGCAATGGCATGGTTGTAATATTTTAAGGCCTCTTCCGTATTTCCCAGGGCGAGGTAATTATTACCAACAAGGTATAGCGTAAAATCGTAATCCAGGTCGTTAAGGCCGGTACTTTCAAACAAACTCAAGGCCAGTAGCCCCTGTTCCAGCCCCTTCTCAAACTTTTTCTGTTTCCAGAAGAGGTTACTCAGGTCACTGTACGCTTGTGCCTGGGCATGGATGTCCTTGAGTTGCTCCCCGAGCTTAAGGGCCCTCATAGTATATTCAGCTGCTTTGGCGATATCCCCCTCCCGTTCCGCTACATAACCCAATTGGGTATAGAGCATAGGCAACTCTTCTTTATTTACCCATTTGATAGCCATTCCCAGGACGATCCTGGCACTGTCGAGTTTTTCATCTCGGAGCAGGATGGCACCCTGGGTAACCTGGAACCTCCCGATCCAAGGGGGCAGATCCCTGGCCCGGGCTTCTTTCAATCCTTTTTGGGTGAATTGGTACGCCTTTTCCAGATCGCGGGTATGCCAGTAATAAGACAGGTCGTTCAGGATGGTGAGCCTGAGTGAATCAGATGGGGCCTGCATATAGGCTACTTCCAGGGTATCGAGATAGGAAGGCCCGAAATTATCCGTCTGCTTAAAGACCTGTTTGTAGGAATTTTCTTCACGAAAGTCGATAATTTGGGACATAGCTTTGTGAGCACTCGCAAAGAGGAGGCAGCTGATCACCAGGGTGAAGGATATAGTTCTCATTTCATTTCATAACATTCCGTTAGGGAAATGAGGCTCCCTAAGGTACAAAAAATATCACATGAGGCCTTGGGATAAAAAAATAAGGGGGTTCGGACATTTTTTGACCTCGTTCGTCCTGTGGCCGGACCTGCAGTCCTGAAGAATCACTTTATTTAGTTACAGTAACCGCACTGAGGAAGAATTGGAAATATGAGAGCCATGAGACGCGTTACCTTTCAGTTGATCCTGTTCCTGATCCTGCCTCTTGCCTGTGGGTCACCTGAGAATTCAGACGTTTCGCGTCTTTCACAAAGGCAACAACAGGTAAAGAGGTACGTGGACATGGGGTGGAATTCCAGGAATTTGTCTGCCCTTGGGGAAGTCCTGGCCGACGGGTATGTGAGGAGCCTCAATGGGATCCCGGTCGTGAAAGGTACAGTGGAACTGAAAGCGTACATCCTGAATTACCAGCGGGCCTTTCCAGATCTCAAAGTGACGGTGGACCACTGGATTCAATCCGGGGAGCAGGTCGTGACAGTCTGGACCTTTGATGGCACTAATACAGGAGAGTTCGGCGAATACGTCCCCACCGGAAAAAAAGCAATCGTTAGCGGGGTCTCCCTCTTTATTCTGGATGACGAAAACAGAATAAAGCGGGAGGACACCTATTACAATGAGTTGTATTTATTGCAGCAACTGGGATACAGCCTGATCCCTCCTAATTTGGAATAACACGGAATAGAACATAACCTTTAAAACTGACGAATATGAAAACAAAACTCAGCACCTTTTTAACGTGGGCAATGTTAGCCCTGCTACCCTTTGCATTATTTGCGCAGGGTTCCGGAAATCAATCCTACTGGATTCACGAAGATGTCGTAAAACCCGGGATGGTCGGGGAATATGAAGCTGTGTGCAAGGAACTGATCGGCCACATGAAGACACATAACATCCAGGGTTCCGGTTGGATCGCCACCAATACATCAGACAACAGGTACTTATATGTGAGTCCGATCGCCAATATGGCGGATCTCGACAAGAACGTATTCGTTACCCTGGCTGAGAAAATGGGGCAAGAGGCTATGGGCGCCCTCTTCGCCAGAATGGACAAATGCTATGATGTGGAGCAAGACTACGTCATCACGCTGGATGCCGACCTGTCTTACCAGCCAGGAGGGATCAGCCAAACTCCGTCAGGACAGGATTACAGAATGTTCCACTATCTTTTTGTAACACCGGGCAACCGGGCAGTGGTCAAAGAGAAAATGAAAGCGGTCAAGAATATGTTCTCTTCCAAGGGATCCAAGGTCTATTATCGGGTATACCGCAGTGGGTTCGGGACCCGGGGCGAATTTTATATGGTCGCCGTAGCGGCCAAGGATGCCGTAGACTATGCCCAGAATGCCAAGGCGAACCAGGAATTGATGGGAGAGGATGGAAGAAAGGTCATGTGGGATCTTTTTAGCAACCTCCTCAGGTATGAAGAATATTCAGGGATGATGCGCCCCGACATGGCGTACTCACCTTCCAATTGAGGGAGATCACATACCTTAACTGACCAACCTAGCTGAAAGACCCGGAAAAACCCGGGTCTTTCTACGTTGTACAACTTGTTAAAAAAGGGTAATTTTAAGGACAACCTCTAATTGACAACCTATGCTACGCAACAAATTCTGGCAGACCTTCTTTGCCATAGGGCCTATTGCAACCTTCGTTCTTGGCCTGATCGGGTATTTTATTTTTATTTTCATGCTGGTCAGCAGGATGGGAGAAATGGAACACGGTGGGGAGAACTTCCCCGAAGGCTGGATCCTCGGAAATATGGGATTCATTCTGGTCTTCGTCCTTTTCGCCGTTCTGATCTCTTTTGGCAGCCTGATCTTCTACATCGTCCATGCAGCATACAATCCCAACCTGAAACAAAACAACCTGTTGCTGGTCTGGATCCTCCTGTTCATATTCGCAAACGGGCTGGGACAGTTGATCTACTGGATCATGGAGATCGCAGGAAAAAGGGATCAGCAAAGGAGCTGATCCCGCTCAGGACATTTGTACCGCATGGAAGGCTCCGTGTTGTACTTCCCTATGACTAGTCGTCAAAATTCAGGGTGGCCATTCTGGAGTTCGACGCTTTCTGTACGCTCATGATCCAAAGTTCATTGCCGTACTTGGCTCGGAAATCGGATTTTACGGATTCCAGGTCAGCCTCCTCGTTCTCGTATCGGGCCAGGTATACGTAATTCAGTCCGTTTATTGGGTTTTTGAAATACCCCGCCTTGATCCCTTTACTCTTGAGTTCTGCGAGGAACTTCTCCAGATATTCCCTGGTCTCAAAGACATTGGCAATGACATAGTGACCCTCGGGTATGCCAATGAGGTCCCCCAATACAATGGTGTCTCGTGCTTCTCGATCAGGGGCCAGGGACATCTGGCTAAGTCTCGTTAAAGAATCTATGTTTTTTTCCATCTGTATCTTGATCTGCTCACTGAGTCGGACCGACTCTTTTTCAGTCACCTCGGCGAGCATGGCAGGCTTTTCATAACCCAATGAGTTCCTGATCTCCTCCAGCTCCCGCCTGGTATTGCGTACCGCCAGTTCGAACCTGCGTTCCATCTCCGAGTTGATATGATTTTCCAGGGAATCCACCTTGTAGATCAATTCATTGATAACGGCGTAATTGGCCCGGTTCAGTTTCCTGAGTTTGTCGATCTCCAGATATAGTGGATTCTTGTTCTTTTTGATCCTTCTTTTTACATCCAGGTAATCAGAATCCTGGACATCCTCAGCATCCTGTTGCACCATATCTTCTGTCAGGGTAGGGATAAAATTATAAGCCACGGAGATCTCGTGCGTCACTCCGAAGTTCTGTATGTCCTGGGAGAACCCTTTTTCGAAATTATACCCCAGGGAAAGCCTTTTGTTGATGTTGAATCCCGCTCCTGCAGATCCCCCGTAATAGCTGTCATAACCTGCCTGCAGCCATCCCAGGCGTGGCAGGTCGAGGATGATACCTCCTCCGAACACCAGTTCTTCATTGCCTATTTTCCTGATCCTCGCGATGGGCATAAGCCTGCCTTCCTCGAAGACCCCGTCTGCATAGGGGAAATTCCGGGTATACTGAAGGTGACCGGAAAAGGACTTCTCGGCAAAACTGGTAAGGGGTTCTCCTGTCTTCAGGTTAAAATCGAAAAGGTCCTCCGCGAAGACCCCAACATCAAAACTCCCGAAAGACACATTGATCCCGGGTTGAAAGGCGACGATGGAATTTTCACTGAGGGCGGCCAGGGCCGGATCTTGCTCGTTGGTGATCGCCCTGTTCTCGTCAAAACTGCTGCGGTAATACGGTATGTTGAAGCCGAAGGTCAGCACGCTCTTCGGGGCCAGGCGCACCCCGTATGCGTAATTGGTGAGCAACCCGATATTGGACACCAGCCCCTCCTGCTGATTGTATACGCTGATCCCGAGTCCGGTCCGGTCATTGATCCTTCCGCTGTAACTCAGAAAATAATTCTGGTAATTGTCCTGGAAGTAGGCCGACTGGCTGCGGTGGAAAAAGTTGATATATGATTTGTCCTCCCGTACCGTGGAAAAGGTAGGGTTGATCAGAAAACGATTGAATTTCAAGAGGTTTTGAAAGGGTACATTGTAGGAAACGTACGGAGTTTCTTCCTGGCTAAAAAGGTGTCCCGTAAATGAAAGACTCAACATAATCAATGCCCAAAACCTAAAATGGACAACACTAACAGAATCCTTGAAAATAGATAGATTTTTGCAGACCATGGCACAAGTATTATCTGCACTAAATCAAAGCTCCTTTCACAAGGTGGGGACACCTTTAGCCAAGAATAAAAACTAAAATTAAGAAGGAGTAATTTTTAGTACATAGGTTATTGTTACTCAAGATTTGGTGATCCTAAGTTGAACAAACCTCGATTATCCGCCAACTTTTTTCGGCAAAATGCATCAACATGCCCCAGAATTCGACGAAAGGAACGGAAATGTTAAAAAAAGAGGTTTTTCGTCGGGAATCAGAAAATTATTTTCTCCGGAAAAACCTGTGAATTATTCACAGGTCCCTCATAGCCAACCGCTTAAGCGATGTCTTTATTTGTTTGTGTAAAAAGCCTACTTTTAGCGGAGACAACCATTCTCACTTTACCCCTCTATGCAAAATATCTCCATCAGCTCCGTAAAACCCCGCCTCTCCTTCTGGCAGATCTGGAACATGAGTTTCGGCTTCCTGGGCATACAATTCGGCTTTGCCCTGCAGAATGCCAATGTGAGCCGCATCTTCGAAACCCTGGGGGCATCCAAGGACGAATTGCCCATCCTCTGGCTGGCCGCCCCGGTCACCGGACTGCTCGTACAACCGATCATAGGGTATTACAGTGACCGTACCTGGCATAAAAAATGGGGTCGACGGAGGCCTTTCTTTGCCATTGGGGCGATCCTGGCCACGATCGCGCTCTTCCTTATGCCCAATTCCACGGCCCTGTGGATGGCCGTGGTCATGCTCTGGCTGATGGATGCCTCCATCAATATCAGTATGGAACCCTTCCGTGCCTTTGTAGGGGATATGCTTCCCGACGAACAGCGGACGAGTGGCTTTGCCATGCAGAGTTTCTTTATCGGGCTGGGGGCCATTATCGCTTCTGCCCTTCCCTGGATTTTTACCAATTGGTTTGGGATCAGCAATATCGCTCCGGATGGCGGAATCCCCGATTCCGTCAAATGGTCCTTTTACCTGGGAGGCATCGCCTATTTCTCGGCTGTGATGTGGACCGTGTTCAAAACAGAGGAATATCCCCCGGACGACCTGGAAAAGTTAAAGGAAGAAAATGCGAGCAAAGGGATCTTTGGCGGGCTGGCCGAATCTTTTATGGGGATATTTGAGATGCCCAGGACCATGGTGCAACTGGCCTTTGTGCAGTTCTTTTCGTGGTTTGCCCTGTTCGCCATGTGGATCTATACGACCTCGGCCGTGACCAGTCATATTTACGATACGTCGGATACGACTTCAGCCCTGTACAATGAGGGGGCCGACTGGGTGGGGATCTGTTTTGCGATCTACAACGGCATTGCAGCCCTGGTGGCCTTCCTGCTTCCGGTAGTGGCAAAAAAAGTCAGCCGCAGGATCACCCACCTTCTGGCCCTGTTCTGCGGTGGAGGCGGACTCATCTCCATCTATTTCATCTCAGACCCAAATCTGCTGTTAATCTCCATGATCGGGGTAGGCATTGCCTGGGCCAGTATCCTGTCCATGCCCTATGCAATGTTATCCAGTATCCTGCCAGCAAATAAAATGGGGTATTATATGGGAGTGTTCAATTTTTTCATCGTCATCCCGCAGATAGTCGCCGCCGGGATCCTGGGTTTTATGCTGAAGACCTTTTTTGGCAACATCTCCATCTACGCCCTGATCATAGGAGGCGTCAGTATGGTGATCGCGGGGCTCCTTTGCCTGATCGTGGACGACCGTGATGTGGCCGTTACCTTTGCCAAGGAGGATTCCCCTTAGAGATATATGTTTACCGCGGACCTTTCCCCGGAAAAATGGGATATCCCTAAGCCTGTGGGTTTTCTAAATCTCCCCTGCAAGCCAGGCCTTCATCATCAAAACGGCCTTCTCCTGTTAGGTGATAAAATCGCTCATCATGGGATTGGTACCTTCCTCATTGGCCAAAGCAGAAGCGAACCGAATATTGAGCTCCTCACCTAAAACTTTAGATAGCCTGGTATCCAGGCCGATGCTGTCCAATTTCATAATCCCATATTTCATCATCAAATAATCGAATTACAACCCCTTTTTAATATAAGTTTTATCGATAGTTTTTATAAATTTATTGCCTAATATGATCACATGACGATTACCCAATTACAGTATGTTCTGGCGGTTGCCGAATACCAGAATTTTACGGTGGCTGCAGAAAAGAGTTTTGTCACCCAACCTACCCTCAGTATGCAGGTGCAAAAACTGGAGGATGAACTGGATGTGAAGATCTTTGACCGCAGCAAAAAGCCCATCTCCATCACCGATGCAGGCAAGAAGATCGTGGCCCAGGCCAAGAACATAGTCAATGAGGCCAAGCGCATCAAGGATATTGTGGACCAGGAAAAGGGGTATATCGGAGGGGAATACACCCTGGGGATCATCCCCACGGTCATGCCTACCCTCCTGCCTATGTTTCTCAAGACCTTTATCAACAAATACCCCAAGGTGAACCTGGTGATCCGTGAACAAAATACGGACAGCCTGATCCGCAACCTGCAGGACGGACATCTGGACGCAGGGATCGCCGCTACCCCCCTGGATATTGAATTCATTACCGAAAGACCCCTGTACTACGAGCCTTTTGTGGGCTATGTTCCCCCGAGTCACCGGTTGAGAAAGGAGGAGAAGCTGAGTCCCGAAGCCCTGGATATCCGCGACATCCTGCTCCTGGAGGATGGGCACTGCTTCCGGGAAGGGGTCGTGAACCTCTGTAAGGCCTCTCAGAATTTCGAGGACCATTTCCACCTCCAAAGCGGAAGCTTTGAGACCCTGGTGAACCTGGCGAACGAAGGCCTGGGCATGACCCTCCTGCCCTACCTGAATGCTGTGGAACTGGATGAACGAAAAAAATCAAATCTCAAATACTTCGAGGAACCCCCGCCGGCACGGGAGATCAGCCTGATCTATCACAAAAAGGAACTCAAACTGCATATCACCAACGCCCTCAGGGATGTGATCGCCTCGGTGGTCAGGGGCGCGATCCGGTTCCAGGATGTGAAGATCATCAGTCCCGTCTCACAGAATTGAACCGGAAGTAGTACAGAAAAAAAAAGGCCGCCTCTCGGCAGCCTGATTATGCTTTTATGTAAATTAAACTTTCCTGAAGTTCTGGCTTGTCTGTTACAAAGTTCAGCAACCAGTGTTTGAGTTCTTCAATTTCATAAGGCAAAAGCTTCGAAATTGCTTTCTTGAGTTCCTTGCTGAATAACATGGCATCGAAACTCACTTTTTGGAGCACCATCTTGTAATACTCCAACATAGTCTTAGCCATATGTTGCGTATTTATAGTTAGATTGTCTAATCGAAATTAACAAAAAATAGAAGGTGTTATTGTATAAGCCCATTTAATTAGTAGTTATTTTCACTAAATAATCGATGAACTACAAATTATATCGTTTAATGGAACTGACAGGCGGCCCTTTGAGGGCTATTTTGATCCTTTTGGCGGTCATTGCGCTATCGGGTTGTGCTTCCCTGAATGAACGGGGATTCGAGAAAAAAGTCATCCGGAATTTCAACCAGAACCGATTCGGGGAACATTTCGCCGGACTCATGGTGTACGATCCTGTATCTGCTGATACGCTTGTCATGATAGAGGGGAACAAGTACTTTACCCCGGCGAGCAACACCAAGATCTTCACCCTGTACGCCTCCCTGAAGATCCTGGGGGATTCCGTCCCTGTACTCCGCTATGTGAGATCAGGAGATACCCTGTATTTCAGGGGAACAGGGAACCCATCCCCTTTTCATCCATTCTTCAGGGACAGCAGCCTGGCTGATTTTCTTTCCGGTTCCGATCACCTGGTCTATGTGCCAGGACATTTCCGGGAAGGTCGATATGGTCCCGGCTGGGCCTGGGAGGACTTCGACTCATCCTTTTCCCCTGAACGCTCCTCTCTTCCCCTGTACGGGAACTTGGTGAACCTATCCAGGCAGAGCGAACTGACAGTGGAACCTGCTGTGTTCAGGGACAGCGTACTTGTCCTCAAACACAATACAAGAAGGGATGAAGGCCGAAATTTCTTTTACCTGGATCCATGGAGGAAGGATACCCTGGAGGTCCCGTTTATCACCTCCGACGCTCTCGCGGTAAGCCTGCTCAAAAATATCACGGGAAAGGAGGTAGCTCTCGGGGATTCCTTTCCGGATAAGGAACCTAAGGTCCTGATGGGAAACATTCCGGCCGATAGCTTGTACAGGCGTCTGATGCAGGAAAGTGACAATTTCATCGCGGAACAACTGCTGGTGGTCTCCTCGGTGGCCCTATCAGATTCCCTCTCCAGTTCCCTGGTGCGCGACTTTGTCCTGGACACTTACCTGGCCGATTTGCGGCACAAGCCCAGGTGGGTAGACGGGTCCGGCCTGTCGCGCTATAACCTGTTCACCCCTTCATCCATGGTGTACGTCCTGGAAAAATTGCTCAGGGAAAAAGGGAAGGAGTGGGTATTCGGGATCTTCCCATCCGGGGGAAGGAACGGGACCCTAAAAGAGTGGTATCCCGGAGATCCGGACCCCTATGTGTATGCGAAAAGCGGTACGCTGGGAAATACCTATTGCCTGAGTGGGTACCTGGTCTCTGCCTCGGGAAGATTGCTCATCTTCAGTTTTATGAACAACCACTTTATGGAGCCCACTTCCGAGATCAAGTCACGTATGCAGAACATCCTGGAACGGATCAGGGATGCGTATTGACCGCCCATCTCATAGCAGGCCATGTATTCGGGCATACTGCAGGAGCATGATGGTCTTGGCATCGCGGATCTCTCCCCGGGATATCATCGCCAGTGCTTGCTCGAACGGAAGTTCAAGCACTTCTATGTTCTCGGTCTCTCCCTCGGCTCCTCCTCCCGGGCCTGCCTTCATGGACTGGTCATAGGGGGCGATAAAAAAGTGCAGGATCTCGGTGACGGCTCCGGGCGACATAAAGGCCTCAAATACCTTTTCCACACGATCGACCCGATATCCTGTCTCCTCCTCCACCTCCCGGCGGATACAGGCTTCCGGGTCCGTTTCATCCAGCATGCCCGCACAGACCTCCACCATCATACCGTCATCGTTCCCGTTTACGTAAGTTGGCATGCGGAACTGCCTGGTCAGGACCACCGTTTGCTCGGCGGGATTGTAAAGGAGTATGGCCACTCCATTCCCCCTGTCATAGGCTTCCCTTCTCTGGGTCTCCCAACTCCCATCCTCCTTTTCGTATTCATAGGTGAACCGGTTGAGGGTGTAGAACTGGTCTGAGAGTACCTCCCTGCTGATATTCCTGATCGCCCCTTTTTTCATCTTTTGTTTTCCGTTGAGATACGTACCATCAAACAGAGATCGCCTTGTTCAGGTACCTCCTGAAAGGTAACATCTCCGTGTAAATTTCCACGATGTGATCCTCAAATCCGGGGGAAAGGATCACCTCTTCATTCAGCTCGTGGACCACCGCAAAGGTCTTATGCCTTAACAGGTGGATGTGGGGATGATCCTTACTGAATCCCTTTGGGGCGGTCCTCAGCTTCTCATCCTCATACAATTCACCAAAGGCCGATCTGAAAGAGGGTCTATTGAGAATGCCCTCCAGTGTGTCGCCGTCATAGTCGATGGCCTCGCGGACACTTTTCAGTTTGCGGGGTCCCGGCCGCCACAATCCTCCTGCCAGGAGGGATTCCCTGACCCCTATCTGTATGTAGAAATCCCCCGTATCGGGCGCCTTGTCCAGTCCGGCCCCAAAATGGTCCTTGTAGACGGGCTTTTCGGGGTGGAACATGAGGTTGTTGTTGATCCTGTTGATCCCTGTACGCCCGGGTGTCGGATAGTAGTCGGGGTCTGTCCGGGCAAGCCTTATATCGAGGTGATCCAGCCACTGGATGAAGGTATCCCGAAAATGGTGGTAGGTCCTTCTGTTCCTGTCCATCCATTCTTTGGAATTATTCCGATCCAGTTCTGTGAGGAAGTCGAGCAGACCTTTAAAATCCATAGAGCTGTCCAAATTAGGCCGAAAGATAAGGGATCAGAATCGATTGTCCCCGTCCAGGATATCTCCCAGTCCTCCCAGGATACTTCCTTCCCCTCTGTCCTTTCCACCTCCTTTGGGAGCGGCGGCCCATACCCTTTTGGCGAGGCGACTGAAGGGAAGCGACTGTATATAGACGGTTCCCGGGCCCCTGAGTGTCGCAAAAAAAAGGCCTTCTCCCCCGAAGAGCGTATTCTTGATGCCCCCGACAAATTCCACATCGTAGTCCACGTCCTTGGTAAAGCCCACGATACAGCCGGTATCCACTTTGATGACCTCCCCGGGGCCCAGGACTCTTTTCGCCAGGGTACCGCCGGCATGGACGAAAGCCATACCATCCCCTTCGAGCTTTTGCATGATAAACCCTTCTCCCCCAAAAAGACCCCTACCGAGTCGTTTGGAAAACTCAATCCCCACTGAGACTCCTTTGGCAGCACACAGGAAGGCATCCTTCTGGCAGATGAACTTCCCCTGTTTCTCAGACAGGTCGATGGGGACGATCTTACCCGGGTAGGGTGAAGCGAAACTCAGCCTTCTCTTGGTGCTGGCCACATTGAGGAAGGAGGTCATAAACAATCCCTCCCCGGTGAGGATCCGTTTCCCCGCGGAGAGCAGGCTTCCCAGCACCCCCTTGTTCTGATTGGAGCCGTCCCCGAAGATGGTATCCATCTGCAGGTCGGTATCCATCATCATAAAACTGCCGGCCTCGGCCACAACGGCTTCCTGTGGATCCAGTTCGATCTCCACATATTGCATTTCTTCACCATAGATATGGTAGTCTATTTCATGTGCGTTCATGATACTTTCATTTGATTTTCTAATTGTTAGTGCTCTTAACATGCCAGATGTTACACTGACCTCATCGCTTTCCGGACCACTTCTTCAATTTCCCGGGGTCTCTGGGTGCCTATCATGACCTTTTTACCCTCCTTCAGCGTCAGCAGCAGGCCTTTATCGCCTTTGATGTTATAGACAGTTCCATAGGTAGCTGAGAATCGCATTCCGTAGCCTATCCACGGACTGTATCGAACAATTTCCACTTCGGAAATATCTCCCCAAAAGACCTTTTTATTGGCAAGAGGTGGGAAATGGATATGGAGATAGTCACGGGCGATGGTCGTCCTCAGCCTTATGGACCGGAAAAAATAGCAGAATAATAAGGTTCCAGCCAGAAAAATAATCAGACCTGCATCAGACATGGGATAATCGCCGAAAGGCTTATCCAGGAAGATCTGCTGAACGATCCCGTACAGGGGAATGCCCGCCAGGCCCAACAAAAAAGTCCAGATAAACCATTGTGTAAAACGCTGTTCTTCCCGAAATAGGATATTCTCTTTACCTGTTTGCGTTGAATTCAAGGGCATTTGGGGGGTTCAGGGTTTTACTTTCAGTGTCCATTCAAAATCGAAGACAGAGACGACCACCCCGTCTTCATTGACCCCGGTGGCGGACATCCAGCAGGTCTGACCCTCCCCGGTCTCAATCGCCTTTTCGAGGGTCCGGGCCAGCCGTAGTCCGTCTGAGCAGGTAAATGTGATCTTCCCGGTAGCTTTCTTGGTGAACGTAGCCTTGTTGTTGGCCACGAGCATGGAGACCCTTTTCCCGCTTTTGCGGATCTTATCCATGACAAGGGCTCCTGTACTCAATTCCGCAGCCATGCCCTGCACGGCCCAGAACATGGATTTGAAAGGGTTCTGATTGATCCACCTGTGGGTCACGGTGACCACCGCCCGCTCCTGGTCCATCTCCCGGAGCCTCACTCCTGTCCACCAGGCAGAGGGAAGTTTAAAGAACAGGAACGAATTGAATTTGCCGGCACTTGCCATAAATAAAGGTCTTTGGAGGTTAAAAATACCCAAAATAACCGAATCCGAAACTGTTAATATTATGTTAATTTACAGTACTATGTTTTGCATAATACCTTCTTTTAGATATATATTTGCATTAGAAACTAATATGCCATGACAGAATCATTGTCTAAACACGAGAGAACCCTGTCCGCGGTCATCCACGCCTCCACCTTCAGCAGGTTCTTTATTCCTTTTGGGAACCTCCTCCTGCCCCTGGTGCTCTGGCTGGCCAACAGGAAGGATTATGCTTTTGTGGATTACAACGGGAAACAGGCCCTGAATTTCCAGATAAGCCTCCTGCTGTATTCGGTGATCTTCGGCGCCATCTCCATTCCATTTTTCTTTGGCCTGATCCCCGACCTCTTTCACCACGGGATCTTCGAGTGGGGGTATCGCGAACCTTTTGACGGGGTCAACTTTTTCTTTGACTGGGATGATTTTCCCTTTCACAGGCTTTGGCCTATCGGACTGGCCGGCCTGATCCCGGCGGCCCTCTTCGTGATCAATGTGGTCTATACCATCCTGGCTACCCTGAGGACCAATGAGGGACAGGTATTCAAGTACCCCATCACCATCAATTTTATCAAATAATGAACGTCCTGAGAAACATATCGCTGTTTGTACTGTCTGTCGGCAGCCTGGCAGCCTCCTGGGGCCAGGTTCCCTCGAGCGCTGAACTTTTCGAGACCCTGAGGGAAAAGGACAGTGTGCTGTTTCGAGCTGCTTTTGATACCTGTGATCCTGACACCATGGCCTCCCTGTTCTCCAAAGACTTCGAGTTCTACCATGATAAAGGCGGGCCGACAACTGGAAGGGACACCTTTCTAAAACCTGTGTACGAACAATGCCTTGGGAAGGATGAACAATGGATACCTCCCTCCAGAAGGATCCTGCTCGAAAATTCCCTGAAGGTGTTCCCCCTGCGCGAGAACGGAGAACTCTATGGGGCGATTCAGGAAGGACAGCACCGTTTTGAATTTCTCAATAAAGACCGACAGTACCAGAGAGGCGACATTGCCAGGTTCATCCACCTGTGGGTACTGGAGGAAGGGCAGTGGAAGATCAAAAGAGAGTTGAGTTACGATCACCGGCCGGCCGGAAGCTATACACTGGAATAAAAGAAATATGAGATCTGAGTTTATTCATCAATCAAAATCCCATGAAACCCTGAAAACGAACAGTTAACCCTTTGCTGAATCAAAAACCGACTCATCACCGGTCAGCATGTAACAGAAGAAACAAATTATGAACATAGAAAACACAAAAGCGCAAATGCGCAAGGGAGTCCTGGAATACTGCATCCTGTCCATTCTGCAGGAAGAAGACAAGTATACCTCTGAGATCCTCGACACCCTGAAGGACGCAAAAATGCTGGTAGTGGAAGGGACCATCTATCCCCTGCTGACCAGGCTAAAGAATGCAGGACTACTGAATTACCGGTGGGAGGAATCCACTTCGGGACCACCCAGAAAATATTACGGGCTCACAGAGACCGGTAAGATGTTCCTGAAAGAACTCGATTCCACCTGGGACGAACTCAGAAACGCCGTGAATTTGGTAACCAACTCTAAAAAAGTAAAAAAATGAACAAGACAGTCAATATAAATCTAGCGAACGTCCTTTTCCATATAGATGAGGAGGCTTTCAACAAGCTTAAACGCTACCTGGAGGCAATCAAGCGCTCCTTTTCGGGCACTGCGGGCAGCGATGAGATCATTGCCGATATCGAGGCTCGTATCGCAGAACTTTTTCAGGAAAGGCTGGAGAATGAGCGACAGGTGATCACCATGAAAGAAGTGGACGCCGTGATACAGGTTATGGGTCAGCCCGAAGACTACCGCGTAGACGAGGACATCTTCGAAGACACTCCCAGAGCCGAGTCCAGGGAATCTGCACGTCCCAAAAAGCTCTACCGGGATGTGGAAAATAAATACATAGGCGGTGTTTGTGCCGGGTTGGAACACTACCTCGGCATTGACAGCCTCTGGATCCGTCTGATTTTTATCTTCTTTGCCCTGGCCACCGGATTCGGCTTTATCGCCTATATCCTCCTGTGGATCTTGGTACCTGAGGCGGTCACCACCTCCCAGAAACTGGACATGAGGGGAGAGCCCGTGAACATCAGCAACATCGAAAAAAAAATTAAAGAAGGATACGAAGAAGTTGCGGAACGGGTAAAAGGGGTCGATTACGAAAAGATGGGCAATAAGGTAAAGAGCAGCGGCCGTACTTTTTTCGATGCCCTGGGTAACGTGATCATGTTCTTTTTCAAGGTCATTGGCAAGTTCATAGGGATCTTGCTCATCATCATCGGAGCGGCAACCCTGATCGGTTTGTTCGTAGGACTCTTCACCGTAGGAACCCTGGACATCATTCACATACCGGGCATGGACCTCTACAGTATATTCGGGGCCACGGAAACCCCCGTCTGGGTGGTATCCCTCCTCACCTTCTTTGCGGTGGGTATCCCCTTCTTCTTCCTGCTCTACCTGGGGTTGAAGATCCTGATCAACAACCTGAAATCTATCGGGAACGTCGTCAAGTTCTCCCTCCTCGGGCTCTGGCTGATCTCTATCATCGGGCTGGTGATCCTCGGTATCAAAGAGGCTGCAGCACACGCCTATTCCGGAAGTAGTACGGAAACGGAGGCCCTTTACCTGCCTGCGGAACCGGACACCCTGATGATCAGACCCCGGAGCAGTGAGCTCTTTGACAACCAGGAGAACATAGGCTTCAACGGTATGACCCTGACCTATGATGAAGAGGGAGAAAAACTCCTCTTTTCAGACGATTTCCGGTTCGACATCACCAGGTCCCAGGATTCCCTGGCCTACCTGAAGATCCGCCGTCAGGCAGACGGGAACTCCATGGCCGATGCCAGGGAACGCGCCTCCAACATCCGTTACACCTATGCGCTCGAGGGGAGCACCCTCTCCCTCGACAACTTCCTTACCACCGCTATAGAGAACAAGGTAAGGGATCAGGAAGTGAATGTCACCCTGTCGGTGCCCGCAGGTACCGTGATCGGTTTCGAGCGGGGGATGCGAAGGTACATAGGCAGGTTAACCCGCTATGACAAGGACATCTACCGGGGCGACCTGGTGGAATACTACTGGGTAATGGGTGAAAACGGGGAACTGCAGTGCCTCAACTGCCCGGAGGAAATCAATTCCACACTCCGCTGGGATGACGAGGAAGGCCGCATCATCATCAATGAGGACGGGATCGATATAGACGTCAAGGACGGGAGGGAATCCTTTAAGCTGAAGATCGATGAGAACGGAGTGGAGATCAAAGCGGATGAGGACGATGGATAAGATACATTTCATCCTCCTCAATTGACAACTGAGTCAACGAAACTGGCGGGAATAAAAGGTGTGAGATACTTTTGACCCGACCTTAATTAATAACCCCCGGGAAATTTGTTCCGGACCAAAAAACAAGATCATGACAACACTAGCCAGAATTGCAATTGCCGTTTTAATGGCCCTTTTCTTCTCCTCCTGTGTATTCGATGTGAATTTCGGCCAAGGGAAAATGGGGAACGGGGTCGTAGCCACTGAGAACCGGACGGTCACTGAGGATTTCAGCGAGGTCTCTGCCCAGGAGGGCATCGATGTCTTCGTCACCCAGGGTAATGATTTCTCCATAGAGGTAGAGGCAGATGAAAATGTGCTGGACCTCATCGGCACCGATATCAGGAATGGAAAGTTGAAGATCCACGCCATCGAAAATATCGGCAGGGCTACCAAAAGGGTTTATGTCACATTACCTGAGGTTACCGGCCTGTATGCCTCCAGCGGTGCAGACCTGGTCACCAGGAATGTCATCAGGGCAAACAGGATCGCTCTGGATGCCAGCAGCGGGGCAGACATCAGGGCCTCCCTGGTAGCTGAGGAGGTGGAAGCCGACTCCAGCAGCGGAGCAGATATTCGCCTCGAAGGCGAAGCGGAGATGCTCAGAGCCGATGCGAGCAGCGGTTCCGCGATCAAGGCCAGGGAATTCTCTGTAAGGGTGTGTTATGCGGACGCCAGCAGCGGGGCGGATATCGATGTGAACGTCTCCCAATCCCTGATCGCCGACGCCAGCAGCGGGGCTGATATCTCCTATACCGGAAATCCGACCGTAGAGAAAAACAAATCCTATTCGGGCAGGGTCCACAAGGACTAGGCTCATTCCATAGATGGCGAAGACCCCGGATTTTCATCCGGGGTTTTTTATTTCTCTTTTCTCGCTTTGTGTATCTTAGATATAAAATTGATATGGTACTCCGGCTCAGCACACATACCCTCAACCTGAAACATCCTTTTACGATCTCCAGGGAATCCCACAGCACCCAGGAAACCCTGATCGTACACCTGAGCATGGCCGGGGAAACCGGATACGGGGAGACCACATCCAACCCCTACTACGGCCATACCTTGAAGAGCCTGGTTGGAGAGATCACGGATGTCAGGGATGAGATCGAGAACTACCCCTTCAACCGGCCTGAAGATTTCCACAGGTGGCTCAGTGGGCAGAATCTCTCTTCCTTTGCACTCTGCGCCCTCGACCTGGCGGCACACGACCTTTACGGGAAACTGCAAAGAAAACCGCTATACCAGCTCTGGGGAACCTCCATTGAACACTATCCCCTGACTAACTACACCATTGGGATAGACAGTATCGAGAACATGGTTGCCAAAATGAAGGAAAAGCCCTGGCCCATCTACAAGATCAAGCTGGGCACTGAGGAAGACCTTGACATCGTCCGGGAATTGCGAAAGCACAGCACCTCGGTGTTCAGGATCGACGCCAACTGTGCCTGGACCGCCTCCCAGACCATTGCCCTGGCCCCTTCCCTGAAGGAGCTGGGGGTGGAATTTATAGAACAGCCGCTGAAGGCAGACGATTGGGAAGGGATGGAAAAGGTGGCTCACAACTGCGTACTCCCTGTGATCGCTGATGAAAGCTGCCTGGTGGAATCGGATGTGGAATGGTGCGCGCTGCATTTTAACGGGATCAATATCAAATTGACGAAATGCGGGGGACTAACCCCTGCTCTGAGGATGATCAGGACCGGGCGGGAACTGGGACTGAAGATCATGGTGGGGTGCATGACAGAATCTACGGTGGGAATATCGGCCATTGGCCAGCTCTTGCCGCAGTTGGATTACGTGGATATGGACGGCCCCCTGCTTATCACGAACGACATCGCCCATGGGATACAGATCCATGAAGATGCCAGCATCACCTTTCCCGAACTCGGGGGAAGCGGAATCCAACTCCTGTCATGAAAGTCCTCGTTTCCACATATCCCGGAAGGACCCTGGCCTACCAGGGAAAAAACTATTTGTATTTTGGAGGCACTTCCTATCTGGGCATGCAACAGGATCCGGAATTCAGGGAGTTGGCGATCGAGGCTGTGAATCAATATGGCTCCAATTATGGGGCTTCCCGCCGTGCCAACGTGCAATTTGCTGTCTATGAAGAGGCAGAAGACCATATCGCGGAATGGATAGGCTCGGAAGCTGCCCTGACCCTCTCCTCCGGATATCTCGCCGGGCAGATGCTCGCCCACCATTTTAATAACAAAGAGCACTGCCTGTTCTATGCTCCCAATAGTCATTCTGCCCTGTATACCAGTGGCGCAAGGCCCTATACTACCTATACCACCCTGGGCATCGCCCTGAGGGAACACCTGGACAGGAAAAATCCGGAAACACCGGTTGTCTTTATCGATTCTATCGATTTTTCCGGTTGCAATTACCCGAACTTCGAGATCCTGAAGACCCTGCCCCTGGAATCTTGTATCCTGGTGGTGGATGATTCACACGGGATAGGTGTGGTCGGGGAAAAAGGGGCCGGAGTATACCGCACACTTAAAACTCTCCCCTGCAGGGAAGTAGTACTTTGTGCTTCTATGGGAAAGGCACTTGCGATTCAGGCAGGGCTGGTCGCGGGAAAAAGCGCCAGGATAGAGCGGATGAAGGCCTCCGATTTTTTCGGGGGGGCGAGTCCGGCCGCACCTTTCTACCTGGCTCAATTCCTGAAGGCCGGATACCTCTACGAGAGCAGGCGGAATATGCTCAGAGCGAATATTGATTACTTCAGGTCTGCCATAGAGATTAAAGGCCTGCTCAATTCCATGCCCGACTACCCCGTATTCGGCTATTCAGATCCCGAACTGACCGGCCATCTGAAGGAGCGGGACATCCTGGTAACCGACTTCAGGTACCCGACGGAGGATACCTATGCCACTAACCGCATCGTACTTACTTCTGCCCATCGCAAAGAGGATGTGGACACGCTGGTACAAGTCTTGAATTCCTTCGACGGAAAAGGATAGGTTTTCAGGAAGGGCTTGGAGAACCAAATAATTTGGGTATCGTTAAATTTTTATTAAAAAAATTGTATCTTAATTGAACTTTTGGAAGCATTAAATCACTTACCTATGAAGAAATCCATTAAGATCGCTGGCCTCATCTTTATTTTTGTCATTGCGGCAACTATTCTCTCTTCCAAACCCAATCCTATGCATTCCATGCAAGGAGTATGGGAGCTTCAGAGTTTTTCATACTGGGATGGTGATCAAGTAGATACCGTTGCCAAGGATGAGGGGTACCGCCAGGTCAAGATCTACTACAACGGAAAAATCATGTGGTCTCGCTGGGTACCCGGAGACAAAGAGGGTCGTTTCGGATACGGTTCCTACACTATCACTGAAGATGAACTCATGGAAACCATTGAGTATGGGGATTATCAAATGATGCAAGCCTTAGACACTATGAGATTGTTCAGATTCCAGCTCGATTTAAAGGACAAGACCTACAGCCAGATCTCACTGGACCTGGATGGAAATCCGACATTTTCAGAAAACTATATCCGAATAGATTAGCCCCTGTATAACATCTTAAAAGATAAAAACCCCGGAGATTCCGGGGTTTTTCTGTATGTGATCTCCGGTTTTACGAATTGATCTCTGCCGGTGTTTCCACACTGGCCAGGTACCGCTCGGCATCCAGGGCGGCCATACAGCCTGTACCTGCCGCAGTGACTGCCTGCCTGTACTCCTTGTCCTGTACATCCCCACTGGCAAACACCCCCGGTTTTGAGGTCTTCGTTGATTTGCCTTTGGTGATGAGGTACCCGGTTCTGTCCATCTCCAGCTGACCCTTGAAAATATCGGTATTGGGTTTGTGCCCTATGGCAACGAAGAACCCTGTAATCGGGATCTCCTCCTTCTCCCCCGTCTGGTTGTTGACCATCCGAAGGCCTTCCACCACCTGGTCGCCCAGGATCTCATCGACCTCTGTAAAGTACCTGATGTCAATATTGGGAAGGCTGTTGACGCGATGCTGCATGGCTTTTGAGGCCCGCATCTCACCTTTCCGGATGAGCATGGTCACCTTTTTACAAATATTTGCCAGATAGGAAGCTTCCTCGGCTGCCGTGTCTCCGCCACCCACAATGGCCACTTCCTGTCCTTTGTAGAAAAAACCATCACATACGGCACAGGCAGACACTCCGCCTCCACGGAGTCGTTGTTCACTGGGGATATTAAGGTATTTTGCTGAGGCCCCTGTAGCGATGATCACGGTCTCGGCCTCAACGACCTTGGAATCATCGATGGTCACCTTGTGGATCCCGCCAACCTGTTCGCTGAATTCAACGGCGGTCGCCATTCCGATCCTCACTTCGGTCCCGAAGCGCTCTGCTTGTTGTTGCAACTGTACCATCATGGTGGGACCATCTATCCCTTCTGGATATCCCGGAAAATTGTCGACCTCCGTGGTCGTCGTGAGCTGCCCCCCGGGTTCCATCCCTGTGTAGATCACAGGTTTGAGGTCTGCCCTGGCCGCATAGATCGCAGCCGTGTAGCCGGCCGGTCCGGATCCCAGTATCAGGGTCTTTATACGTTCTGTAGATTCTGCCATTATAAATTAATTTAAACGGGTAAAATTAGCCCATTCCCTTTCATTTGAGGAAACAAAGTTATCAAAAGTTATTATAGTCTCATAGTGCGTGAAAGCTGACCAGAACCGGTCAGATCGCCCTCTGAACCTCAGAGTTTCATGCCAAACGCCAGGTCCCCCGCATCCCCCAGTCCGGGTATGATATATCCCTTGCTCGTCAATTCCTCATCGATGGCTGCGATCCACAAATGAGTGTTCTCCGGAAAGACCTTCTCAATATGGGATATGCCCGGTGCCGAGCCAATGACAGATACGATATGGATCTGCCCGGGTATCCCGTGGTCCATCAGAGCCGAATACACATTTTCAAGTGTCTTTCCGGTGGCGAGCATTGGATCGGTAAGGACCAGGGTCTTCCCACTGAGATCCGGGGCGGCGAAGTATTTCACCACCACCTCAAAGGAATCCCCTCCGCCGGGGTGATGTCTGTAAGCAGAGATAAAGGCATTTTCAGCTCTATCGAAGTAATTCAAGAGCCCCTGATGCAAGGGCAGCCCTGCCCTGAGCACGGAACACAGGACCAGCTTGTCCTTCGGGACCCGCATCCGTTTGTTTCCGAAGGGCGTTTCAATATCCCGCTCATGGTATTCGAGGGATCTGCTCAGTTCGTATCCCAGGACCTCTCCTATGCGTTCGATATTCCTTCGAAAACGCATAGAGTCTCCCTGTACCTGTTTATCCCTGATCTCCGCGATAAACCGGTTCAAAAGCGAATCTTGTTTTTCCAGGTGGTGCAGGATCATTCAGACTGTTTGTTTCCCACTAAGGTACAGCTTACTTATCTAATTTAGAAAGCAGGTAGCCTAAGACCACCTGCTTTCCCTCACACACAGTATATTCATACCGCAATTAGACCTTCTTGCCTTTCATCATTTTATTCCAGTACAAATAAGGCAGCATGTATTTTTTCAACATCCACAGACGCCAGTGTTCTTTCGAACTGTCAAAGATCAGCATCTGTTTGAGTTTGGGGTCCGGGGTAAACTTGTTCTGGTAATCGAATTCGGCAAGTACCATTTTCCCGTACCCTGTGACCAGCGGACAGGAAGAATACCCGTTATAGGATTGGTTTTTTAGCCCTTCCTGCTTCATCAGGCCTAGGAGATTATCCACTATTACTGGCACCTGTTTCCTGATAGCAGCCCCTGTTTTGGCGGTGGGCAGGGCTGTTACATCCCCCAGGGCAAAGACATTGGAAAAATTGACGTGTTGCAGAGAGTGGTGATCCACCTCCACCCACCCGGCATCGTTGACCAGGACGGAATCCTTCACAAATTGGGGAGCCGTTTGGGGTGGGGCGAGATGCAACATATCGAATGGCATACTGATGACATCCTTTTCATCTATGGACTCGCTTATCTTATTGCCTTCCCTGATGGGGACACGTTTATCTTCCTTGGCCGTGTATTTGAAATAGATGACCTTCTTCTCCGCATCTATTTTGAAAGGCGCATAAAAAGGCCTGAAATGCATCCCATACCTGTCGATGACCTTCAGCAGGGTTTCCTTGATCTGTTGCACACCAAAAATGACGGTTCCGGGAGTGGCGAAGATCACATTGCTATCCTTAAGGATCCCTTTCTTTCTAAAGTAGTCCGCGGCCAGGTAGGCGATCTTTTGGGGCGCTCCCCCACATTTGATGGGAGTGGCAGGCTGGGTAAAAACCGCATTTCCACCCTTGAAGTTCCGCAGTACTTCCCAGGTGTGTTCAGGGTCTGTATAATTGCTGCAGACCACCCCTTTGTCTATGGCTTCAGTCAACCCTTCGATCAGGGAAGTATCGTTGACCAGCCCGGGTGAGAGCACGAGGTAATCATAGGATATGTCCCCTGACTTCTTTGTGGAGATCACGTTCTTTTCGGGCTTCAGGGCGGTAGCGAAATCCCTCACCCAGTCCACCCCTTTAGGGATCAGGGACGCCATAGGCCTGGCGGTCTTTTTGAAATCATAGGTACCCGCACCTACCAGGGTCCAGGCAGGTTGGTAATAATGGGTGTCTGCCGGTTCAACCAGCCCAATATCCAGGTTTTTATCTTTTTTCTTGAGTTGGGCTGCCGTCATGATGCCGCCTGTTCCCCCTCCAATAACGAGAATCTGATAGTGTTTTTTCATGGATTTGATTGTAGTTCTGAAATCTTATACAAGGTACTTCAAAAGCGGAAGCTGCAATGTAACATAGGTAACAATAGAACTTAATGAACTTGAGTACTTTTTGACCGTCGGAACAGGAGTTCGGAGGTCCCGGTTGTCTTGATTGAAGATATGTCATATGGATGAATGTACGCGGAAAAAGGGACAGCCAAAGGGAATATTTCTAACTTTAAGGACCGTATCGTAATTGCACAGAACCTTATGAACAGACGCCTTTTTATCAAGAACACAGCCCTCGGGACGCTCACGGCAGCCGTAGGTGCGGAAATCGTTTTCGGAAACATGATTCCGGAGGGATATTCCCTCCTGGCCATTCAGGATCCCGATCCATTTGCCCTTTTCAACAAGGACAGGGAAATGGTGATCCTCAATGACAAGCCCTGGAATATAGAGGCCAAAGCCCATCTGCTGGACGACAATGTCACTCCGAATAAATACATGTTTATCCGAAACAACGGACTCATCCCTGAAAACATCGATGCGCGTTCATGGACCCTGACCATAGATGGGGAGGCGGTAAAAAAACCGAAAACCTATACCCTGTCTGAGTTGAAGTCGAAGTTTCCGAAGCACACCTACCAGCTCACCCTGGAATGCGGGGGCAACGGGCGAAGTGAATTCGACCCGCCCGCTAAGGGAAACCAGTGGACGGTTGGGGCCGTTTCCTGTGCAGCGTGGACCGGGGTCAGGCTGCGTGATGTCCTGGAGGATGCAGGATTTACGGAAAAGGCAGTTTACATAGGCTATCATGCCGCAGATGTCCATCTCAGCAGGGATCCCCAAAAGGAACCCATCTCCAGGGGAGCCCCTATGGCAAAAGCCCTGCAGGATGAAACACTTCTTGCTTTTCAAATGAATGGAGAGGACATACCTCTCGCCCATGGATACCCCCTCAGGCTGGTCGCAGGCGGATGGCCTGCATCGGTATCCGGCAAGTGGGTGCAAAGGATCAGTATCAGGGATCGCGTGCACGACGGTTCCAAGATGACCGGTGATGCCTACCGTATGCCATGCAATCCGGTAGCCCCCGGTGAAAAAGTAAAGGACGAGGATATGTGTATCATTGAATCCATGCCCGTAAAATCGCTGATCACTTACCCCCAATCGGGTGCCATGATCGAACAGGGAAGAAGGCTGAATATCAGGGGGCATGCCTGGGCCGGGGAACTGGAGGTGTCCAAAATGGAATACTCCATAGATTTTGGGTCGACCTGGCGCAACTGCAACCTGGAAAAGCCGGTCAACCGGTTGGCCTGGCAGCACTTTAACGCTGAGATCTCGTTTCCAAAGAAAGGCTATTACGAAGTATGGGCCCGGGCTACGGATTCCCGAGGTAATAGTCAGCCTATGCTCCTGCCGGGATGGAATCCCAAAGGATACCTGAATAACGCTTGTCACAGAATTGCTGTCAAGGTCACGTAAGGATGGAGAACAAGGAAAAGTTTAAGGAACAGGTACGGAGTATTTACAGGTTGTTGACTACCCTGATGGTTCTTTTTGTGATCACCGCCCTTGGGGTGATCTACCTGATTTCAGACCCGACACTGTCTTTTTTTCAAGCGGAGGAAGCTCCACAGGAGTACGTGGCAGTACCAGCAGAAGACGATTTTGACAAGATAGAGAATGGGATACATGTACGGACCGGGCTCAAGGAGGGGGAAGGACTGATGACGGTCGTGAACAACTGCACCAACTGCCATTCGGCAAGGCTGGTGATGCAAAACAGAATGAATGAGGAACGGTGGATCGCCACCATCCGATGGATGCAGGAAACGCAGAACCTCTGGGACCTCGGAAAGAATGAGGAGATCATCGTGAACTACCTGGTCACCAATTATCCCCCCAAAAAGAAAGGGAGGCGGGAGATCCTGACC
>JBFKPJ010000004.1:0-40483 GCA_041628355.1 Muriicola sp.
CCCTCCAGGATAGGGGGGTTGTCCAGGGTGAGCTGTATGGATACCCTGGGTAATTTATGATTTTCAACAACCAGTACTTTCAGCCCGTTCATGAGCTCAAAACGCTGGGGCTCTTCCAGGTTGATCTCGGGAGCTGGCCCGGGTTCCGGCATCTTCGACCGGTCTATCTGGGCAAATGCGGATACCGAAAGAAATGCGAGTAATAATGTAAAATATAGTCTTTTCATTTTTCTAGTTCTCAGTTTTGTCCTTGGGTAAATATTCGATGACGACACGCTGGATGGGCTTCAGGTATTTTTCGGCCACAGCCCTGATCTCCTCACGGGTGATGGAACGGAAGATGTCGATCTCCTTGTTGATCAGGTTGGTGTCGCCGTACAGCATGTAGGAGGAGGCCAGGGTATTGGCTATTCCTTCCACGCTGGAGTTGGAATTCACGAACCGGTTCTCGAATTTGTTCTGCAGTTTCTGGAAATCCTTTTCACTTATCAGGTCAGTCCTCACCTTGGCGACCTCTTCTTCCATCTCTGCGGCAAGCACTTCCAGAGGGGTCTCCCCAACAGGCAGGGCAAAGACCAGATACATCCCGTAATCCTCCTGTCCGATATTGAATGCCCCCACCTGCAAAGCCTGTTTCTGGTCGTCCACGATCTTTTTGTAGAGCTTGGAGCTTTTCCCGTCGCTGAGGTAGGTGGAGATCATGTCCAGGACATAAGCATCTCTTTCAGCAAATCCCGGGGTCCTGTAGGCCACCATGATCGCAGGGATCTGGATGTTAGGATCATAGGCCTTGGTCCTGATCTCTGAAGTGATGGGCTCTTCCTTGGGATAGGAACGCACGATCTCCTCTCCCCTTGGGATGGGCCCAAAATAATCAGAGATCATCTTTTTGGCGGAAGGGATGTCGATATCCCCGGCTACCACCAGCACGGCGTTGTTGGGCACGTAATATTTCTTGTTGTAGGCGATGACATCCTCCAGGGTGGCGGCGTCCAGGTCTTCCATATAGCCGATGTTCGGATCCTTGTAAGGGTGTACCTTAAAGAGGTTCTCGCCCAGGACCGGCAATAGCTGCCCGTAGGGTGAATTGTCATATCGAAGCCTCTTCTCTTCCTTGACGACCTCTTGCTGCGTATCTATCCCATCCTGGTTGATGATGGGGTGCAGCATACGTTCAGATTCCATCCAAAGGCCCAGTTCCAGATTGTTACTGGGGAAGACCTCGTAATAGTACGTCCTGTCCTGGGAGGTATTGGCATTGTTCCTTCCTCCATTGGAAGAGACGATCTCGAACCACTTCCCCCTTTCGATATTTTTTGTGCCCTCAAAGAGGAGGTGTTCAAATAAATGGGCGAATCCTGTCCGGCCTTCGGTCCTGTCCTTCCCGCCTACGTGGTACATGACCGAGGTGGTCACTACAGGAGCTGTATTGTCCTGATGGAGGATCACGTGGAGACCGTTGTCCAGGTCGTACTCCTCGAATGCCACTTCCTGAGCCCCGACGGTCATAGCCGTCATGAGAAGGGCCATAAAGGATGCCTGAAATTTTCTTTTTCTCATGTGTTTTCTTTTAGTTCTTTAATAAGTATACAGGGATAGAAGGGCGGTCAATAAATAGCTGAATACCCTTTTCATCTAAGAATAGTAAATATAAAAATTCCTCTAGCTTTAACAAGAATTAACAGCTATATTAACGATAATTTCATACTTTGAAAAAGTCCAAAAAACCAAATAACTATGAAGAAAGTAGCCTTACCCATACGTTTTGGAATTGCAGCCAGCGGAAGCCTGATCGCATATTTTTTGATCCTCTCACTGGTTGGCCTGCATACGAATGTGTTCTACAGCCTTTTCAACGGTGTGATCACGGGGTTCGCTATCTATGAGGCGATCAAATACCTGAAGATACAGGAAAAGGAAAAATTCTCCTACGGTCTGGGCTTTAAAGCGGGCATCGTCACAGGTTTTGTAGCCACCCTCATCTTTACTTTCTTTTTCGCTATTTATGCCACCGAGATCGATCCTGAGTTTCTCGCCCATCTCTCGGAGCAGTGGTTCAGCCGATTCGAGAGTTTTGAGGCCATCGTCTTTTTTACAGTGGCCATTATGGGCTTTGCGACCACTTTGGTCCTAACCCTTGCATTCATGCAGTTATTCAAGTCTACTAACAACTAGGAACACAGGACTTTTTTTATAGGTAAAACCCTTGCTAATTATCAATTTAGCAGTATATTTGCACCCTCCTAAATCGCTCTTAGAGCAAAGAAAGGGAAATAACAATAATCTAAAGCTATGTATGCAATTGTAGAGATAGCAGGGCAGCAATTCAAGGTTGCGAAAGACCAGAAGGTTTACGTACACCGTTTAAAGGAAGAAGAAGGAAAGAAAGTATCTTTCCACAACGTACTTCTTCTTGAGGACGGAAAAGACGTAACCGTTGGCGCCCCGGCTATAGACGGCGCAGCCGTAGAGGCGAAGGTCGTGAAGCACCTCAAAGGTGACAAAGTGATCGTCTTTAAGAAGAAAAGGCGAAAAGGGTACCAGAAAAAGAACGGGCACCGTCAGTTCCTCACTGAGATCCAGATAGAAAGTATTATTGCCAAAGGGGCTAAGAAAGCGGAAGCCAAACAAGAGGCCCCTGCCAAGAAGGAAGCTCCAAAAGCTCAAAAAGAGGCTCCAAAAGCTGCCAAGGCAGAAAAGGCGCCTGTAAAAAAGGAAGCACCAAAGGCTGACCTCAGCAGCAACACGGTAGCTGAATTAAAGGAAATGGCAAAAGCAAAAGGACTGGAAGGGTATTCTTCCATGAAGAAGGCCGAACTGATTGCTGCATTAAGTAAATAAGGAGGATACTCCGAATAAAATTTAGAATTATGGCACACAAAAAAGGTGTAGGTAGTTCCAAGAACGGAAGAGAATCAGAATCGAAACGACTCGGGGTCAAGATCTTTGGAGGGCAGGCTGCTATTGCCGGCAATATCATCGTAAGACAACGCGGAACAAAGCATAACCCCGGTGAAAATGTATACGCAGGCAAAGATCATACTTTGCATGCCAAAGTAGATGGTCTCGTAAAATTCGAGAAAAAGGCCGGAGGCAAATCCTATGTCTCTATAGAGCCTTTTGACGCCTAATACAGGCAGTTGAAAAAACAAAAAAGCTCTTGGGTTTCCAAGAGCTTTTTTTATTTGGATCGTGCCGGATCAATACCTGTAGTAATCCGGCTTGAAAGGTCCTTCCTGAGGCACCCCTATATAATCGGCCTGTTCCTTGTCGAGTTCAGTAAGCTCGGCTCCCAGGCGGGAAAGGTGCAGCTTGGCCACTTTCTCATCAAGGTGCTTGGGCAGCATATATACCTTATTCTCGTACTGGTCACTGTTTTTCCACAATTCGATCTGTGCCAGCGTCTGGTTTGTGAAGGAGTTGCTCATCACAAAGCTGGGGTGACCTGTGGCACAGCCCAGATTCACTAAACGCCCTTCGGCCAGGACCACGATGTCCTTACCATCTATGGTATATTTATCTACCTGCGGCTTTATTTCATCCCGGGTGTTGCCGTAGTTGGCGTTCAGCCAGGCCATATCGATCTCATTGTCGAAATGCCCGATATTGCATACGATGGCTTTATCCCTCATGGCCCTGAAATGCTCTTCGCGTATGATGTCCTTATTCCCGGTGGCCGTGACAATGACGTCTGCTGTTTTTATGACAGATTCCAGCTTCTTCACTTCAAATCCGTCCATACAGGCCTGAAGAGCACAGATAGGATCGATCTCTGTCACCGTGACAATGGAGCCGGCTCCCCTGAAGGAGGCGGCTGTCCCTTTTCCCACATCGCCGTACCCGGCAACCACTACTCTTTTTCCTGCCAGCATGGTATCGGTAGCCCTTCGGACTGCGTCAACCGCACTTTCCTTGCAACCGTATTTGTTGTCGAACTTGGATTTGGTCACGCTGTCATTCACGTTGATGGCCGGCATGGGCAAGGTCCCTTTCTTCATGCGTTCATAAAGTCGGTGTACGCCCGTGGTGGTCTCCTCGGACAATCCCTTGATGCCTGATGCGAGCTCAGGGTAGCGGTCCAGCACCATATTGGTGAGGTCTCCACCATCGTCCAGGATCATGTTCAGGGGTTTCCTGTCCTCCCCGAAGAAAAGGGTCTGCTCTATGCACCAGTCGAACTCCTTCTCATTCATCCCTTTCCAGGCATAGACCGGTATCCCGGCCGCGGCTATGGCTGCAGCTGCATGGTCCTGGGTGGAGAAGATGTTACATGAACTCCACGTTACCTCTGCGCCCAGTGCAACCAGGGTCTCTATCAGGACAGCGGTCTGAATGGTCATATGCAGGCAACCTGCGATCCGCGCTCCTTTCAGGGGCTTTTCTTTTCCATATTCTTCCCTCAGTGACATCAGTCCGGGCATTTCGGCCTCTGCCAGCTCAATTTCCTTTCTTCCCCATGCGGCCAGTGACATGTCCTTCACTTTGTAGGGCACATAGGGTATGGTTTTGGTGCTCATCTCTTATTTTATTTTTACTTTCGTTAGCGTGCGGGAAACCGCAATTTTTTTGGACTTCAAAGATAGTGATAACTTAAAATATCCCATGCCTCTTTACAAAACAATAACAAAGGATCCCGGGGTCCGGATACGTATCTGGAAGATCACGGAAGCCGAGGAAAAACTGGCAGAGGGGATATCGCTTACTCCGCATTGCCAGGAGCGGTACGAAGGGATGAAGTCCGAATTGCACCGGAGGGGTTTTTTGAGTATCAGGCACCTGATGGCGCTCGAGGGATACGAAGACAGGGACCTTTACTATGACGAGCTCGGAAAGCCACATCTAAGGGACGGCCGCTTTATATCCATCACACACAGTTTTCAGTTTACGGCCATAGTGATAAGCGAGCACATCCCCGTTGGGATCGACATCGAGAAGCAACGGGAAAAGATCCTGAAGATCGCTCATAAATTCACCCCAATCTCGGAATACGGCTCTCTTGAGGATCCCTTGCTGTTGATGAGGAAGCTTACCGTGGTCTGGTGCGGGAAGGAATCGCTCTACAAGATCAACTCCACCCTCGGCCTCAGTTTTCTCCAGAATATCGACATACGGGATTTTGAGATGGGACAGGGTATGACCTCAGGCAATATCCACCTGAACGGGGAAACTTCCCTTTTTGAGATCAGCTTTATGGAGTTTGAAGGTTTTACCTGCGCCTTCGCCCTTCAATGTGACCCTAATAATCCTCAGACCTTTTTGATGCCTGATAAAACTGAATAAAAATGAATATCTCTGTTGAACTAACACTGAGTCCTCTGCAGGACGACTTTGAACATCCCGTGATCGCTTTTATCAAAGCCCTCAGGGCATCCGGATTGACGGTAATCGAAAATCCCCTGAGTACCCAGGTGTACGGTCCCTATGACCGGGTCATGGAACTTGTACAAAGCGAATTGAAGGAGGTCTTTGAGTCCCTTGAACACGGGCTTCTCTTTATGAAGATCGTGAAATCCGACCGCAGCGACTATGAACCCCATTTCTGATTTTTTCCTGGACCCTTACCGGGGGAGGGAGGCCTATCTGGTAGCCCTTGAAGCGGTGGCCTTCTTTTTTGGTATCGCCAGTGTGGTCTATGCCAAACGTGAGAATATCCTCGTCTATCCAACGGGTCTGGTGGCAACCGTAATTACCGTATACCTTTTCTATGTAGACGAACTTTTTGGGGACATGATGATGAATTTTTACTATTCGGTCATGAGTATTTACGGTTGGTGGAACTGGGCCAGGAAGAAAGGAAATGAAACAGTGGTCCATATTTCCAGGACGAATACTCGTGAAAAGGTCATTGGTACTGGCATGTTCCTGATGACCATGGGGGTCACCTACGGGGTTTACAGGGCCTTCGGAACGCTGCTGGAAGGGGCTAACTACATCGATATTTTTACCTCCGGCGTATTTTTTACCGCCATGTGGTATATGGCCAATAAAAAGCTGGAGAACTGGACCCTGTGGATCCTGGCGGATGTTATCACAGTACCCCTTTATGCTTACAGGGGATGGGGGATGCTTTCCCTTCAATACCTTATCTTTACGATCCTTGCGATACAAGGATATCTGGCATGGAAGAAAGATTTAGACAACTCCCTTCGGACATCACCAAAGTAGTGCTATTCGGACCGGAGTCTACAGGTAAGACCACTCTTTCACAAGATCTGGCCGATCATTACAACACCCTCTGGGTACCCGAGTACGCCCGGGAATACCTGCAGGATAAATGGGACAGGGAACAGAAGACCTGTGAACCTGATGATCTTCTTCCCATAGCCGAAGGCCAGATCAGGCTGGAGAATGAGGCGACCAAAGAGGTGGAAAAGCTTTTGATCTGCGATACGGACCTGCTGGAGACCATGGTCTATTCCGAGGCCTACTACCTGGGGTATTCCGATCCGATCTTAAAGAGATACGCCCTGGAGAACACCTATGACCTTTACTTGCTGACCTATATCGATACCCCCTGGGTAAAAGACGACCTGAGGGACAAGCCTGACGAAAGGGAAAGGATGTTCAGGTATTTCAGGGAGACCCTGGAGAAGTATCACCGGAATTTTGTTATTTTAAAAGGAGATCCAAGGACCAGGCTGAAAACAGCCATAGAAGAGATCGATAAACTACTCGTACATGATTGAATTTACCCAAAGAGATATCAGGCAGATCGAAGAAAAGGGGATCAGTAAAAAAACCGTCGAGGATCAGATACGGACCTTTATGGAGGGGGTTCCCAATATTACCCTGCACGCCCCGGCCCTTATTGGGGAGGGCATCCTGAAGATACCGCCCAAAGAGGAAAAAAAGTTCATTCAGGCTTTCGAAAAAGCCAAAGACTCCCTCACCCTGTTGAAATTTGTTCCGGCCTCCGGGGCGGCTTCCCGCATGTTCAAGACCCTTTTTGGTTTTCTGGAAGATTTTTCTCCGGAAGAAGAGTCCTTCGATGCCTATGTCAGAAACAAGGACGAAAGAAGTCTTCTCAAATTCTTTGAAAGGGCACATGAATTTCCCTTTTACGAATCGACCCTCAACAGAATGGGGGTAAAGGACCTGTCTGCCGACCAGGACAAATACGGTTTCGTCAGTGAACTCCTGGGCGAGGACGGACTTAACTATGGCTTTTACCCCAAAGGCCTCCTTCCATTTCACAAATATGGGGAGGATCTGGCCACCCCTTTTGAGGAACACCTGTTCGAAGGGGTAGAGTACGCCTGTGTGGGGGACAAGGCCAGGCTCCATTTTACGATCTCAGAACAGCATCAGTCCCTTTTCGACCAGGAGTGGAAAAAGATCGGGAAGCGCGTCTCTAAGGAGACCGGTACGAGTTTTGAGGTCGGGTATTCCTATCAAAGTCAGGCTACAGACACCATTGCGGTTACGCCGGATAACGAACCTTTTAGGAACGAGGACGGAAGTGTGCTCTTCAGGCCCGGGGGTCACGGGGCCCTGCTCCGCAACCTGAATGAGCAGGACGCGGATATCATCTTCATCAAGAACATAGACAATGTGGTGACCCGGGATCGATCCGGTGAAACGGCCAATTCAAAAAAACTACTTGCCGGCATCCTGCTCGGCTTACAGGAAAGGGTATTCCATTACTCGGGACTTTTGGAAGAAAATTCTTTGAGCGGGGGGGATATGGAGGAGATCAGGAATTTCCTGGAGAGCGACCTCAACGTTCGTATCTCAGATCATTATGCCAGCTTTACCATTGGCCAGCAGATCGAGATCCTGAAGGATAAATTGCACAGGCCCATCAGGGTATGCGGGATGGTGAAGAACGAAGGTGAGCCGGGGGGAGGGCCTTTCTGGGTCAAAGACAGGAATGGCAACATCAGTCTGCAGATCGTGGAATCAGCCCAGGTTGATCTGGACCGGGATCACCAGGCATCCATCTTCCAGGAGTCGACCCACTTCAACCCCGTGGATATCGTTTGCGGGGTAAAGGACCATAAGGGGGAGAAATACGACCTGCACAAATTTGTGAATGAGAAGCAAGGGTTCATCACCAACAAGACAGAGGAGGGAAAACCCCTCAAAGCCCTGGAACTCCCTGGCTTGTGGAACGGGGGAATGGCTTATTGGAACACGGTCTTCGTGGAAGTGCCCATCAGCACCTTCAATCCCGTAAAGACGGTCAACGACCTGCTCAAACCGGCGCATCAGGCAGGAGGGGTAAAATAGTTTTCCTCTGGCATATCCGGATTACATCACAACTCCTTATCTTTGCCATGTCTCAAAGGGGTGCCTGAGGTCCTTTCCCTGTGAATCGACTGGCAGGCTGAGAGTAAACCCGATGAACCTGGGCGGGTAATGCCGCCAAGGGAACAGGCTTTCCGGGCAATCTGGAAGGCCGGATTTGAGAAAGATTCAGACCCATGTTCGATTCTTTCCAAATGGGTATCCAGCAAACACGGTTTAACAGAATAACCACCCCTTTTATTCTAAAAAAGCATTTTGGAATGAAAAAAGGAGTATTGTTTTCGATGTTTTTATGTTTTGCTGCTTGGGCCTGGGGACAGGAACAGGAAAAGGACAGCACCGAAGCCCGGGAGATCGTTCTGGATGAGGTACTGGTCTCGTCTGTGAGGGCGACCAGGGAATCCCCGGTCACCTTTTCAAATTTGACCAAAGAAGAGCTGGCCCCCAGGAACCTGGGGCAGGATATCCCTATCCTTCTCAACTTCCTCCCGTCCGTGGTGACCACCTCGGATGCAGGTGCGGGTGTGGGATACACGGGAATACGGGTAAGGGGGAGCGATGCCACGAGGGTCAACGTGACGATCAACGGGGTCCCCTATAACGATTCAGAATCTCCTGGTACGTTCTGGGTAAATCTGCCCGACTTTGCCTCTTCTACCGAGGACCTTCAACTTCAGCGGGGAGTGGGGACATCCACCAACGGGGCCGGGGCCTTTGGCGCCAGCCTGAACCTGCTGACAGACGCCGTGTCTGAAGAAGGTTACGCCCAATTTTCCTCTTCCTACGGGAGCTTCAACACCATGAGGAACAATGTGAAGTTTTCGACAGGGCTACTGGACGACGCCTTTGAATTCTCGGGACGCCTGTCGAGGATCATCTCAGACGGTTACATAGACAGGGCATCCTCAGCACTGGATTCCTATTTCCTTCAGGCGGCTTTCAGGGACAAAAACACACTGGTCAAGGCCCTGCTGTTTGGAGGGCATGAGATCACCTACCAGGCCTACTTCGGCATCGATGCCGAGACCCTTGCAACCGACCGGAGGTACAATCCTGCCGGACAATACACGGATGAGAATGGGGATGTCCGATTTTATGAGAACGAGGTCGACAACTACAAACAGGACCATTTCCAGCTGCACTGGAACCAGGACCTGGGCCGTGGCTGGAATTCGAACATCGCCCTGCACTATACCCGGGGAAGGGGATATTTTGAACAGTTCAGGGAAGACGACGATTTCGAAACCTACGGATTTGACCCCGTCACCGTAAATGGAGAAGAGGTCACCCAAACCGACCTGGTGAGAAGGCGATGGCTGGACAATGACTTCTACGGGACAGTATTTTCGCTCAACCGGGATTTTGAAAAGGTAAAGATCATCCTCGGAGGAGGTTACAACTGGTACGAAGGGGATCATTTCGGAGAGGTGATCTGGGCCAGGATCGCCCCCGGCGCGGATATCAGGGACCGCTACTACGAAGATACTTCCAGTAAAACCGATCTGAACCTCTATGCCAAAGCCAACTATCAATGGAGTGACCGCTGGAGTTTCTACGGCGACCTGCAGGTGCGTTCCGTGAATTACCAGGCTAATGGGAATGAGACCGGCCTGGTAGACGACACCTTCAATTTCTTTAACCCCAAGGCAGGGGTGATCTACGACCTGGACAGGAACAACAATTTTTATTTCTCATGGGCCGTCGCCAACAGGGAACCCAACAGGAACGATTATGAGAATGGCAATCCCAAACCTGAACGCCTGAACGACCTGGAGTTGGGATGGCGCTACATCACCCCTGATGTGCAGGTCAGCACAAACCTCTTTTACATGAGGTACAAGGACCAGCTCGTCCTTACCGGGGAGCTGAATGACGTGGGGGCACCCCTGAGGGCCAATGTAGGAGACAGCTACCGCTTAGGCCTCGAGATCGATGCAGCCATCAGGCTGGGGAATTCCTTTGTGTGGCAGCCCAACCTGGCCCTGTCCACTAACAAGAACATAGATTATGTCTTTCAAAGGGACGGAGTATTGGAACGTCTGGGAAATACTGATATTTCCTATTCCCCCGGGATCATCGCCGGTAACAGGATCGCTTATGAGCCTTCCGCTGATTTTACCCTGGCGCTGTTGACCAAGTATGTCGGAAAGCAGTATATGGGCAATATAGATGCCCAATCATCGGTACTGGAGGCCTATACACAGACAGACCTCAACGTGTCCTACGAGATCCGGCCGGCATCCCTTTTGAACCGCATAGTACTTTCGGCCCTGGTCAACAATATTTTCGACGCCAAATATGTCTCCAACGGGTATTTCTTTACGTTTGACGATACGTTCAGCAACCCGGGTACCATTACGACCGTCGAAGGTGCGGGGTATTATCCCCAGGCGGGTATCAATTTTCTGGTTGGCGTACAGCTTGAATTCTAGGCCGGAGGGTTCCTGACCACAGGGTCTCAGCTCATTTAATTGCTGATGATGACTACATTGCCGCTCTGGCTGGCCCTGTATTCGAGCATGTTGAAGTAACGGTTGCCGTCCTGAGGCACAGAGAATTGCTGCCCTGTAAACAGGCTGTACTCAAAGCCCTCGCAGGCACAGACCGCAATCTGGCCATCGAGCTGGGTGGTGGAACAGGGACTAGGGGAATGGTTGGGGCAACTGGCCTCAAAAGCCCGGAATGCAAAGCCCGTGTTCATGACGAATACCCCCCGGATCCCAACCCCCTGTGCCCCGATATAGACCGCATTTCCCGGATTGGTCAGGGGGCTGTACAGGGGGAGGTTGAGGTTGACCTCAAAGCGAAAACCGATCTCTTGCAGGTAGGGATTCCGTTGCCCCTGGTCGTTGCTACAGGAGAGCAGGAGTATAATAATGATCAGGAATCGTAACTTTCTCATACAGGTTCTGGGTGGGGGTATCCCTGCAAAAATCATCAAAATTTCTTTATCTTTGAACTTAATCCTCTCGAAAATACGTTCCCGACGGGGGCGTTAGATGCAGGGGATTTTCTATTTATTAAAAGAGGACGATATGAGCAATGTATCTTATTATACAGCAGAAGGATTAAAGAAATTAAAGGAAGAACTCAATCATTTAAGGGATGTTGAACGCCCCCGTGCTTCACAGGCCATCGCCGATGCCAGGGATAAGGGAGACCTGTCTGAGAATGCAGAATACGATGCAGCCAAGGAAGCGCAGGGCCATCTCGAACTCAAGATAGCCAAATTGGAAGAAACCCTGGCCAATGCCAGGCTCATCGATGAATCCCAGCTGGATACCTCAAAGGTCCTCGTATTGTCTACTGTTAAGCTTCGCAACAAACAAAATGGGATGGAGATGACCTATACCCTGGTGGCAGAAAGCGAGGCCGATCTGAAGGCGGGGAAGATCTCCGTAACCTCACCCATAGGAAAAGGACTGCTGGGCAAAAAGGTGGGGGAAACAGCAGAGATCAAGGTCCCCAATGGCAATTTAAAACTCGAAATACTCGAGATCAGCAGAAACTGAGGAAGAATATTCGTTATCTTTAATCCTGTCATGCCTATGACAGGATTTTTTAATGCCCGCAATATGCCCAGTATTTTTACAAGGATCATCAACGGAGAGATCCCCTCTTACAAGATCGCAGAGGATGAGGACTTCTTCGCCTTCCTCGATATCAATCCCAATGCCGTAGGCCATACCTTGTGCGTTCCGAAGAAAGAGGTAGACAAGTTGCTGGACCTGGATGAAAAGACCTACCTGGGTCTGATGGCCTTCGCCAGGAAAGTAGGACTGGCCATAGAAGCGGCCGTTCCCTGCAAACGGGTAGGGATGACAGTCATTGGCCTGGAAGTGCCCCATGTACATGTTCACCTGATCCCCCTTCACACCATGGCCAATGCCACTTTTCAGCATAAAGTTTCACCGACACCCGGGGAATTTGAAGAGGTGGCGGCCCGTATCAGAGCCAATCTGTAAGGAAACCCGAAAGATACAGGTAAGCAAACCCGCATCCCAGGACGGCCAGCAGCACCAGGAGCCAGACGGATAGTTTTGTCAGCCTTACCTTACTGGATTCAGGGACGGTAAGTTTTTGAAAATATTCGAAACTCCGCTCGAGGTCCTCTGTCCAGGATACCGGGTAAATAACAGATCCACAGGTAAGGCATTTGATCTCGTGGCTCACCTCGGAAGTGGTCCTATTGAAGAGCCTGCTGATCAGGTGCTTCTGGTAGAACCTCAGTTTGAGTTCCTGGTTGAAGCATTCCGGGCAGTTGTTCGTCAGATCGGCCTCTTTGATCATTTTTAATTGTTCCTTGGCCATAGCTATGGGTTTATCAGTAAAGAGATTTGCATGATAGTGCCCTGTTTGCTGGAGGTCAGGACTTTAATTCTTCCCTTGTGATACTCTTCAACGATCCTCTTTACAAGGGATAGTCCCAGCCCCCATCCCCTTTTCTTAGAGGTGACCCCGGGCTCAAAAATGGTCTGAAAGTTACTTTTTGGGATTCCCTGTCCCGTATCCGAGACCAGGATGTTAACGTATTTCCCCTCGGGGATGATCTCTATGGAGATGGAACCCCTTCCCTTCATGGCATCGATCCCGTTCTTTACCAGGTTTTCAATCGTCCAGTTGTAAAGGGCGGCGTTGAGCATGATGGGTAAGGATTCGACCCTCGAATGGAAGGTGAACTGTATCAGGCGTGAACTGCGCAATTGCAGGTATTCATAGGCCTTTCTTGTTTCCTCCACGATGTCCAGCCTCTCCAGTTTGGGAAGGGATCCAATATTGCTGAAGCGTTCGGTAATGGTCTGCAGCCGGTCAATATCCTTTTCGATCTCCTCTGTTATAGCATTGTTGAGGTCTTCTTTTTTGAGCAATTCATTCCATCCCAGCAACGAGGTTAAAGGCGTGCTGATCTGGTGAGCAGTCTCCTTGGCCATCCCGGCCCAGAGTTTGTTCTGCTCAGAGGCCTTGTTCGTTTTGAAGAAAAAGAAGATGACAGTGCCAAAGAGGAGGATGATCAGCAACAGGGCAATAGGATAGTATTTGAGTTTATTGAGTACTTCTGAATTCCCGTAATAGAGGGTGGCCAGTGTCTCCCCGTCATACGTGATGGCAATAGGGGTGTTCTCACTGCTGAACTTCGCTATTTTCTTTTGGATCCTGAGGGAATCTTCAGCAATCTCACCAGGCATATTGTTGGTCTTGACGGATCCATCCCTGTTTACGAGGATCATGGGAGTAGAGGTATTGTTCTGGAAGATCTTGACGTGCAGGTTTCCAAGGTCCCTGTCCTCTGAGGATTGAAGAAGTTCAGACTGGGCCGTCGCCCAGATCTCCATCTTGTATCTTTCCTCTTCCTTGAATTTCCTGAAGAAACTATTCGTATTCCAGAGGATCAGACTTACGATAACAAAGGATGCTATCAGCAAGATAAGATTGTTGAATTTGTTTTTGGGATTAATGATCATCCTTATAATACGTGTCCTAAAGATAACTTAATTTAGGCTCTTTTGTTGCATTTGAAGCCTCGGGAGGATTCCTATATTGGACACAATTTGTGTACCTTTGTTTCTGATGTCCGAGACCGTAACCATACATCCTGATGAGGTGCCTGTCGCCCGGCTTCACGGCTATTTGCTGGGAGCTGTGGGTCCGAGACCCATTGCATTTGCCAGTACTGTGGACATAAAAGGAAGGCCTAACCTGTCGCCCTTCAGTTTCTTCAATGTTTTCAGTGCCAACCCCCCGGTCCTGATCTTCTCACCGGCACGGAGGGTAAGGGACAACACTACAAAGCACACCCTGGAAAATGTACTTATGACCCGTGAAGTGGTCATCAATGTGGTGGATTATGGCATGGTGCAGCAGATGTCACTGGCCAGTACGGAGTATGCGGAGGGGGAGAACGAGTTTGTGAAGGCTGGCCTCACCATGGTGGCTTCGGAAATCGTGAAACCTTTTCGGGTAGGGGAATCTCCCGTGCAGTTCGAATGCCGGGTAACCAAGGTTGAACCCCTCGGAAAGGAAGGAGGGGCCGGGAACCTCATATTTTCCGAGGTGGTCCGGATCCACATAAAGAAAGAGATACTGGATCCTGACGGTGGGATCGATCAATACAAAATTGACCAGGTGGCGAGAATGGGAGGCAACTGGTATTCCCGTGCGAGGGCCGGCATGTTCGAGGTGCCAAAACCCCTGAGCACAAAGGGGATAGGGGTAGACAGCCTCCCGGACGAAGTAAGGAACAGTCCGGTGCTGACAGGCAACGACCTGGGGATGCTCGGAAACGTGGAAAGCCTTCCTGGAGAGGCTTCAGTAGAGGCGTTCCTCCGGGAACATCCGGATCTCAAAAACCTTCAGGGCAACTGGGAAATGGTGCACAAGAAAGCAAAGGAATTTTTAATGAAGAACGATGTATCTTCCGCCTGGAAGGTACTCATGTTAAAACAGTGATTATGGAAATACAAGGCAAGATCAAAATGATTGATGAAACCAAGACCTACGGGTCTAACGGTTTCAGGAAAAGGGAATTGGTCGTCACAACGGAGGAACAATATCCCCAGCATTTGATGATCGAATTCGTACAGGATAAGACAGACCTGCTGGATTCCTTCAGGGAAGGAGATGCGGTCAAAGTCAGCATTAACCTGAGGGGAAGAGAATGGGTAAACCCCCAGGGCGAAACCAAATACTTCAATTCTATTCAGGGCTGGCGTATTGAGAAGCTGCACGCAGAGAACGAAAGTCAGGAGATGCCTCCCGTGCCCCCAATGGATGCCTTTGAGCCGGCCAATGAACTCAACGAGGAAGATCACGACGATCTGCCCTTCTGAAGAAAAAAGGTAACATCTCCGGAACAGAATTCCGCCTAGTCCGTGAAGAACAAGAACAGGCCCATCACCTTTCTCGATGACCGGTTGATCTTCCCTCCGGTAGAAATGGCCAATTCCGAAGGCCTTCTGGCCGTAGGGGGAGACCTTTCGCCGGAAAGGCTGCTGCTCGCCTATCACAGTGGGATCTTTCCCTGGTTCAGCGAGGATTCCCTCATCCTGTGGTGGAGTCCGGATCCCAGGATGGTCTTATTTCCTTCCAGGATAAAAGTGAGCAAGAGCATGCGGAATACCTTGAACAGGGCGGTGTACGAAGTTACCCGGGACAAGGCCTTTGAAGAGGTCATCGATGCCTGTTCGAAGGCTCCCAGGCCCGGTCAGCACGGAACCTGGATCACGAATGAGATGAAAGAGGCGTATGTCCGGTTGCATCACCAGGGCATTGCCCATTCCTATGAGGTCTGGAAGGACCGGGACTTAGTTGGAGGCCTGTACGGTCTGGATCTGGGACATGTGTTCTGCGGGGAGAGCATGTTCAGCAAAGCTAGAGACGCTTCAAAGTGTGCCCTTATCCAGCTTGCAAGGGAACTTAAAGAGAAGGATTACAGCCTGATCGACTGCCAGTTGCACACCACCCACCTGGAAAGCCTTGGAGCAGAACTGATCCCGAGGGCGGAGTACCTGCGAATTCTCAGAAAGGAAGAAAGGGGTGGGATTTTATCCGAGAAACCAGCTGGTATTTAATACAGGACATGGTCATAATTAGGGGGAAGGGACTTTCTTCGGGAGATAAAAGACCCATCCGCATCAAAGAGGTAAATATACTCCTCGCGCCCCGGATCTGTCCTGCAGGATACGAGCAGCTCATATTGGATGTACGGCAAAAGGAGGTTCTGAAAGGCATCTCTCATTACCGTCTTTATTTCCCGCTTGCCGGTCACGGGATATTGCTGGTACAATATTCGGATCTTATACCTTCTGAAATCCTTTCCGATGTGTTTTGACATGGACTCAAAGACCTCTTCGGGCACATCCACTTCCTTAACCAGCAGTTTGATATCCTCCATATCTCCCGACGAACCGAATACCAATTTGTAGAGAAGCCTTTCCTTTTTGAATTGAACTATGAAACGGACGATCACACTGTCGATCTCCTTGTAGTACCGGATCCTGCGTGCTCCCATAACATCTTCTTCGACAAGGGCACGGGCAGTTTGGGGGAATTCCGATTTTTTGATCCTGAACTCCCGTTCGTACGTCGCCTGCCCTAAGAGGGGAAAGGAGAACACAAAGCAGATACAAACAAGGAAGAGGCTATATTTCATCATATCTAAAGCAAGTGGTCAGGTGATCATTGACCATTCCCGTTGCCTGCATATGGGCATAGACCACCGTACTCCCCACAAACTTAAAACCTCTTTTTTTAAGGTCGGCGCTGAGACGGTCAGACAATTCGGTACTGGCCGGTAGTTCAGAGAGGTGCTCATAGGAATTTTTTATGGGACTGTGGTCTACGAAGCCCCAGATGTAGTCGCTAAAAGTCCCGAACTCCTCCCGGATCCTAATAAATGCCCTTGCATTGTTCACGGTAGCTTTCACCTTCAATTTATTCCTGATGATCCCCGGATCATTGAGGAGGGAGTCTAATTTATCCTGATCGTAGTTCGCTATTTTACGAAAGTCGAAGTTGTCAAAGGCCTTGCGGAAATTCTCCCTTTTGTTCAGTACCGTAAGCCAGCTCAACCCTGCCTGGAAGGTTTCCAGGATGAGAAATTCGAAGAGGGTATCGTCATCCTTCACGGGTACACCCCACTCCTCATCGTGATAACGGATATAGCGTTCACTGCTCTTACACCACCCGCATCGAAGTTTGTCCATCCCGAGAATCCTTTCTCTAAAGATAAGATGAAATTTTAGAAAGTCTGAACGATATAGAGGTAGATCGGCATGCCTACCGTGATGTTAAAAGGGAAGGTAATGGCCAATGCCATGGGGACGTAAAGGCTGGGATTTGCCTTGGGGGCTGCAAGTCTCATTGCCGCAGGCACGGCGATGTAGGAGGCGCTGGCTGCCAGGATGGCAAAGAGGAACTGGTTTCCCACGCTGTCAGTGACAAATGAGCTCAGCAAGGCTACGGAACATCCGTTGAACAAAGGGACCAAAAGGGCAAAGAACAGGGCCGTCCATCCATTGTCGAGGAAGGAAGCGAGTTTTTTGCCGCTCGTAATTCCCATATCCAGGAGGAAGACGGCGAGAAATCCCTTAAAGATATCCGTGGTGAAGGGGGTGATCCCCTCGGCCTGTTGTTCGTTGGCGAGGAAGCCGATCAAAAGGCTTCCAAGGATCAACAACACGCTGCCATTGGTCAGGGAATGGTGAAGAACACTCTTGAGACTCACCTCCTTTTCTTCCCCGTTCCTCAAAAGGGACATAAGCAATACTCCCACGATGATCGACGGAGCTTCCATCAGGGCCATAACGGCCACCATATGTCCACCGAAAGGGATCTGTTCGATCTCGAGAAAGGACACGGCAGTAACGAAGGTCACAGCACTCACTGAGCCATAGGCGGCGGCAATGGCACCGGCATTCGCTACTCCGAATTTCTTCCGCAAAAGGGCAAAGGCGTACAAAGGGACAGTGACGGCCAACAAGACACCGAACAGGAGGGACCAGAGGATCTCCATATCGAGTTCACTGTGGGAAAGTTCCAGTCCGCCTTTAAACCCTATGGAGAATAAAAGGTAAAGAGATATAAACCGGGAGGAACTAGGAGGGATCTCCAGGTCGCTTTTGAGTTGAACTGCCAGGATCCCGAAAAAGAAGAACAGCAGTGCAGGATTGGTCAGGTTATCGACCAAAAGATGTAGATCCATAAGAATACCAGGCTACTTAGGAAAAGTACCCAATGCCGATTATTGCTCTTTGGGCAGGAAGTTGATTTTGAGGTTGCCTTCAATCTGGAGTGTCAACCCTGCATCTCTGGCCTGAATGATCAGATCTTTCACCTGCATTTTGGCTTCCTTTAATTCCTTGATCCTTTGCTCGGAATGAACGGAATCAATTCCAAAACGCTCCTGAAGGCTCAGCATCTGCATATTGTGGAATTTGATCTTATCGCCGATCAGGGAGAAGAGAATGTCAGCGGCCTCTGCCGGAGTGTAGTTTCCTTCCACGAGTTTGATCGTGGTCTGCTCTTTTTTGACTTCTGTCCTTAGTGTTTGCATTATATATGTGGATTAATTTTAAATGAATTACTTTCTGATGGTTACGATTTTAATAAAGGCGATACACCCAAGGATAAAGCCGAGCGCGAGAAGCTCTTTGAACATGAGTTGGTAATGCATGGACAAGGCCATGAATCCCAGGAAAAAAGCAGACCCGAGTGCGAGGGTGATCAGAGTTTTTGTTGAGAGCATTGAAATTATTTTATACATGTTTATGTCGGAAATCTTATTTCGGGCGCAAATGTCGCATGTTTGAACCATATATTTTTATTTATATTTACAATGGAAAACATAAGCATCGTTTATGAATTACACCCTGCAGCAACTCAGGATCTTTAAGACCATCGCAGAGACCAAGAGTATTACCAAAGCCTCAGAGGTCCTTCACCTTACTCAGCCGGCCGTGTCCATTCAGTTAAAAAAACTTCAGGAACAGTTCGATATTCCCCTTACCGAGGTGATCGGAAGACAGTTGTATATAACAGAATTCGGACAGGAGATCGCCCAGGTCAGTGAACGTATTCTCAACGAGGTCCAGACCATCCGGTACCGATCCAGGGCACATAAAGGTCAGCTGGTCGGGACCCTGAGGATCTCTATCGTATCTACTGCGAAATACGTGATGCCTTATTTCCTTTCGGGCTTTATGAGGGAACACGAAGGAGTGGACCTTCAGATGGATGTGATCAATAAGGCTGGGGTGATCCGTAGCCTGGAAGAGAATGCGGTAGATTTTGCCCTGGTCTCGGTTTTGCCGGATCAATTTGATATAGATATGGTTACCTTGATGAAGAACAAGCTCTACCTGGTTGGAAGTAAGGCTCCTTTCGAGAAGGGGAAACCGATCAAAAAATCGGATTTCGCCAAACTGCCCTTTATTTTCAGGGAAAAAGGATCGGCTACCCGAAAGGCGATGGTCGACTTTTTGCAGGCAAATGGCATCCGGACCGGGAAGATGATGCAGCTGACATCCAATGAAGCAGTAAAACAGGCGGTTATTGCGGGGTTGGGGTACTCCATCATGCCCATAATCGGACTGAAGAACGAACTCAACATAGGCTCCCTTCAGATCCTGCCGGTAAAAGGGTTGCCCATAAGTACTACGTGGAATATGATCTGGCTGAAATCAAAAAAATTCTCACCAATAGCGGAGGCCTATCTAGAGTATGTACAGGCCGAGAAGGATGTCATCATCCGGGATAAGTTCCAGTGGTATGAAGGATATTAGAGATGGGGATCAGACATAAAAGAACCGGCCTGCCAGCTTCCTTTATGTTGGATTGACAAGACCGGTATCAGAGAACAAACACTTATTTTATAAGCTCACCGGAAGTAAGCGCGTCTTCCAGATAGGCGTCTACAGTTTTATAATTCCTGAAGAATTTTTTTCCATCGGTACGTTTCAGGGTCACCCGTGTATCACCGTCGGAGGTGTAGGCATAGTCCACAACCTCAACCTCTTTGCCGAATACGGATTTCATATCTGCGATCCCACCCCTTTTAATGATAAAATTCTTGCGTGGGAAAAGCACGTATCGATATTGATCGGATACGGGTTCAGCAATGGTCAGGACAGTTCCTTTTTCAATGGTGACCTGTTGCTTTTGCTGGGCCTGTAGTGCCATGCTTCCCCCAAGGAAGCAGATGGCTAGGAGAATTCTTAACATGGTTATTAGTTTTGTCGTTCAGATCAAAAATAGGGATTTAGGCCAATATATCAAGTGTTACTATTGTTAAAAAATAGTTAAACTGTTATAGTATGAAAGTAATACTATTATTTTTGTGTGCGTAAAAATATTTCCCTGATGAAACATTTGTTGCAGACTATCAAAATCGAGGTGAACAATAAGACCTATCTAAAGGATCCGGAGTCCTCCGATCTGGGTAAGCGGATCGTTGAGCACAGCATCCTGATGATACACGAGCTGGGATTCGATTCCTTTACCTTCAAGAAACTGGGAGACAGCATCGGTTCTAACGAAAGCTCGATCTACCGGTATTTTGAGAACAAGCACAAATTGTTGTTATATCTCACTTCCTGGTATTGGGGATGGCTTGAGTATCAGTTCGTGCTTGCAACGAACAGTATCGCGGATCCTATGGACAAACTTCAAAAGGCGATCGAGGTGATCAGCAAACCGGTTGTGCTCGACGCTTCCTTCTCCCATATCAATGAGGTATTACTCAATGACATCATCGTCAATGAATATTCTAAATCCTACCTGACCAAGGAAGTGGATACCGAAAACAAAGAGGGGTATTTTGAGATCTATAAACGGCTTGTCATGCGCATCAGCGAAATGATCGAGGAAGCATCCCCGGAATATCCTTACCCCTCAAGCCTGGCCAGCACGGTGCTCGAGGGTTCCCGGCACCAGTATTTCCTCGTTCAGCATTTTCCGTCACTGACGGACTGCAGTGAAAAGGTGCCGCCTACAAACTACTTCATCGACCTTGTTTTTAATTCCATCAACAAGTAAACAATGGCTAAAACGGTACTCACAGCCTGGCAGCGACTGCTGGGACTTTTGAAATTGGATAAGCGGGATGTTTTACAGATCGCGTATTACGCCATATTTGCAGGGTTGGTGAATTTGTCCCTGCCCCTTGGGATACAGGCGATCATCAACCTCATACAGGGAGCACAGATCAGTACCTCCTGGATTGTTCTCGTCGTCCTGGTTACCCTGGGAGTTGCCTTTGTGGGCATCTTGCAGCTTATGCAGATCAGGATCATCGAGAATGTCCAGCAGAAGATCTTTACACGGGCATCCTTTGAATTTGCCTATAGATTCCCAAAGATCAAGCTCAGCGAACTCAGGAATTTTTACCCCCCGGAGTTGGCCAACCGGTTCTTCGACACCCTGACAGTTCAGAAAAGCCTTGCCAAGATCCTGGTGGATTTTCCCGCAGCCCTGTTGCAGATCATTTTTGGTCTGATGCTGCTTTCTTTTTACCACCCGTTCTTTATCATTTATGGATTCCTTCTTCTTTTCCTGATCTACCTGGTCTTTAAGTTCACGGCTCAGAAGGGACTGGAAACCAGTCTGGAGGAATCGGAGAACAAATACAAGGTGGCCCACTGGCTCCAGGAAGTGGCCAGGTCGATCCTAAGCTTCAAGCTTTCCGGAAAAACCAGTCTGGCCATGGATAAGAACGACATGCTAGTGGAGAAATACCTGGAAGCCAGGGAGAGCCATTTCCGGATCCTGGTGATACAATTTATCCAGATGATCGGGTTCAAGGTCCTGGTTACCATCGGCCTTCTCCTCATAGGGGGGATACTGGTGCTGAACCAGGAGATGAACATCGGCCAGTTCGTAGCTGCGGAAATCATCATCCTGTTGGTGATCAACAGCGTGGAAAAACTCATCCTTGGTTTGGAGACCTTTTATGACCTGCTAACCTCTCTTGAAAAATTGGGTCAGGTTGTAGACAAGGACCTGGAGGCCATAGAAGGCGAGCGTCCCTTTAAAGAGAACGATCCCTTCAATATAGAGCTCAAGAACGTGGAATACAACATTCCCGGAACGACAATACAGATCATCAAAGATGTGTCACTGGTGATCACCCCGGGGTGTACCATACAGATCAAAGGGGAAAGCAGCTCCGGTAAATCCACCCTGCTCAGGTTGATCGCCGGGATCATCGAGCCCGACAGGGGAATGATCTACGTCAACAACGTATCCCTGAAACAGATCTCCCTGAATTATTACCGGTCACATATCGGGCAATCCCTGACAGAGGAGTCACCCTTCGAGGGGACCATCCTGGAGAACATCACCTTTGGGGATACGTCCATTACCGATGAGGAAGTGTACTGGGCGCTCGAGAAAACCGGACTGACAGACTTTGTCAAGGACCAGCCCCGGGGCCTTCGTACGACCCTGTATCCGGAAGGACAGCAGATCCCCTATGTGGTTGGAAAAAAGATCGTCCTGGCCAGGAGTATCGTCCGCAAACCAAGGCTTTTGATCCTGAAGGACCCCCTGGATCATTTTAATCCGGCTGAGGCCGAAAAGATCATCGATTTCCTTACGGATCAATCAAATCCGTGGGCCCTTGTCGTGGTCAGTCAGAATCCGAGATGGACCAAGAAATGTTCCAGGATCATTACCATGAAGGCAGGTCGAATCATAAACGAAAGCTAAGGATATGCTGAACATTTCTCCAAATAAGCTCAACAGGAAAGTAGACCTGATGCCCTTCAGGTCATCCAAAGTATTCCATGAGAGGGACCACAAGCATTTTAACCGATTCCTGCTTATCTTTTCCCTCATAGGCCTGATCGTGCTTTTCCTCCCATGGACACAGACCATCTCCGGAGTGGGTTACCTCACTACCCTGAATCCGCAACACCGCCCCCAGACCATACAGTCGCCCATTCCCGGGAGGATCGAGAAATGGTTTGTACAGGAAGGGGATTTTGTGAACAAAGGGGATACGATCCTCTATATCTCCGAGATCAAGAATGAGTATTTTGATCCCAACCTGATCTCCAGGACAGGAGACCAGATCCGGGCAAAGTCCCTGGCGGTGACATCGTACCAGGAAAAGGTAAAGGCCCTGAATTCCCAGATCAGCGCCCTGAAACAGGAGCGTACCCTGAAACTCGAGCAGGCGAGGAACAAACTGTTGCAGGCCAGGTTGAAGGTGCAGAGCGACAGTATTGACCTGGAAGCGGCCAAAACCAATATTACCATTGCACAAAGGCAGTATGACCGGGTCGTGCAGCTCGAGAGGGAGGGGTTGAAGGCCATCACCGACGTGGAGGAAAAACGGCTGAAACTTCAGGAGACGCAGGCCAAACTGATCTCCCAGGAGAACACCCTGCTTGCCTCCAAGAACGAGATCATCAATGCTACTGTGGAGATCAACAGGCTGCAGGCGGAGTACACGGATAAGATCTCAAAGGCTCAAAGTGATATGTTCACGGCTCAATCGAACCAGTTCGATTCCGAGGCACAGGTGACCAAACTCGAGAATGAATACACCAATTATGAGATCCGAAGCGAGATGTACTACATCCGTGCTCCGCAGAGTGGTTATATCACCAAGGCCCTTCAGGGTGGGATAGGGGAAACCTTTAAGGAAGGAGACAAGCTGGTGGGCATCATGCCTTCAGAGTACTCCCTTGCTGTGGAAACCTATGTAGCTCCTATTGACCTCCCTTTGATCCATATAGGGGAAAAGGTCAGGATACAGTTTGACGGCTGGCCTGCCATTATTTTCAGCGGTTGGCCGAATGCTTCCTATGGTACCTACGGGGGTAAGGTGGTCGCTATAGAAACCTTTATCAGCAGTAACGGAAAGTACCGAATACTACTTGCACCCGATCCTGATGACCATCCGTGGCCCAAGGATATACGGGTAGGTTCCGGAGCCAATACCCTGGCCTTGCTGGAAGATGTGCCTATCTGGTTTGAACTCTGGAGGCAGCTCAATGGCTTTCCACCCAATTACTACCAGCCCGAGAGCGGGATGGCTCAAAGCGATAAGAAATAGGGATGAAACGGTCTCTTTCATTACTCCTGCTCCTTTTCTCCTTTTCCCTTTCGGGTCAGGAGGCAGATGCCCCTGTACTTAATTTCAGGGAGTATCTGGGGTATGTGAAGAAATATCATCCTGTGGCCAAACAAGCAGAGCTGGTGATCGCCATAGGGGAGGCCAACCTCATGAAGGCCAGAGGGGGGTTCGACCCTAAGGTAGAAGTAGACTACAACAGGAAGCAGTTCAAGGGGACGGAATATTACGATCGTCTCAATGCCACATTTAAGATCCCCACCTGGTATGGGATCGAATTCAAAGGGAATTTCGAACAAACGGAAGGCGACTTCCTGAATCCCGACGAGACCTTTCCCGATGACGGCCTTTACAGCGCCGGGGTCTCCTTTTCACTGGGAAGGGGTTTTCTCGCGAATGACCGGATGGCCACCCTTCGGAAGGCAAAGTTCTTCAGGGAGCAAACCCGGGCAGACAGGGACCTGCTGATCAACGACATCCTCTTCAATGCCTCTGTAGCCTATTTCGACTGGCTGCAGGCTTACAATGACAGGGAGATCTTTCGCCGATTTTTGGAGAATGCCCGTATTCGCTTTGAAGGCATCAGGGAGCGTGCCATGGCGGGGGACCTGGCCGCCATAGATACCGTTGAGGCCAAGATCGCCTATCAGAACAGGGCGCTAAGCCTTACCCAGGCTGAAGTGAACCTGAGGAACAAGGCTCTGGAATTGTCCAATTTCCTCTGGATGGCTAATGATGTACCCGTGGAACTGAGGGAAGGTGTGATCCCGGATACCTCCCTTCAGGGTGAGATAGACCTGGCCTTGGAGATCATGGGGCTTCCTTTGGACAGCTTTACTTTGGAGAATCATCCCAAAATCGTTTCCCTCGGACTCAAGATAGACCAACTCACGATTGACAAACGTCTGAAGACCAATCAGCTGCTTCCACGGATCGACCTGGAATACAATTTCTTAACAGAGACCCCTGAATTCCTAAATTCCTTTGAGGACCAGAACTATAAGGGAGGGCTGAATATCAGTCTGCCCCTGTTCCTCAGGAAGGAAAGGGGGGAACTCAAACTGGCCAAATTCAAGTTGCGGGACGCGGAATTCGAGTATGCGAATGCCTCCATTACCATAGCCAACAAGGTGATCGCCATCTATAATGAACTCGATTCCTTTGAGGAGCAGAACCGGCTGGTCTATGAAATCGTGGATAATTACAGGACCCTGTTGGAAGGGGAAGAACGAAAATTCAGCTTTGGGGAAAGTTCCCTCTTCTTGATCAATAGCCGGGAGAGCCGACTCATTGATGCCAGGCTGAAACAGAACGAACTGCAGAATAAGTTCTTTAAGGCCAAAGCCAAACTCTTCCAGAGCCTTGCGATCAATCCTGAAGGTATCTGAGCGGGTTTAACAGATGTGTGAATGTAAGGATTCAGTGCTTTCTGCTACTCAAATGAGATCACATGAAGAAAGCAATAACTAATGGATGATATGGAGACAGGCAATTCGACTGATGATATACGGGACCTTTTGAAAAAGGCCGTTCATTCTGGTATGACCTACCCGGAGTTCAGGGACCTGGTTTCCGATTTGGCCAAAAACCACGGGACCACAGGGCCTGAGCAAACGGAAGCTTATAAAAATTACACAGTCCTCAATGACCGGAGAATGCGCCGCTGGGACAAGACGCTGAGGATCCCTGGGGAGCAACAGGAAGCGATACGAGACTACGACAAGAAGGTCTGTTGGCTGGTGATCACCGAGAGCTGGTGCGGGGATGCGGCACCTAGCCTGCCGGTAATGAACAGGATGGCGGAGATCAGTGATCAGATCGTTCTCAGGATCATCCTAAGGAGTGAGTTTCCCGAGGTCATGGACCTTTTCCTCACGGACGGGAAGCAATCCATACCCAAACTCATCGCTTTGGATGCCGAGACCTTCGCTGTGCTCGGCACCTGGGGGCCATTACCCACAAAGGCTGCTGAGATCGCCGCTCGCTTTAAGGCTGAACACGGGACGCTTACGGCCGATTTCAAAGAAGACCTGCAAATGTGGTTCAACGCTGACAAGGGGGCGAATATTCTGGAAGATCTTTTAGACTTACTTGCTCTGAAACAGGTAAGTGATCGTGCCTAACTGGGTCGCTTTGGATCCGGGGCTGAACCTGGCTTTCATTGCGTATTCCAGGGCATTTTCCACCAGACAGCCATTGGTGGTGCTGGAACTGGTTTGATTGAAGTCGACCTCCGTCACGTACCCCAGCTGGTCTACCTTGATATTGATGACCACCTTCCCTCCTTCAAGGCAGGTGTAGATAGGAGGCGGCAGATCATATGAGGTGCGGTCTACCAGGGAATAGGTAATGCGTGTTCTCTTATTGATCAGGTTATCCGTGTATTCCTTTTTCTCTGCCTCCTTCTCACCCAGCTGTTGTTTGCGTTCTTCCCTGATCTTGGCCAACTCCTTCAGAGAGGCCCTGTAGGCCTCATCGTCCTCTAAGAGGTCCTCTGCATTCTGATCTGTATTAAGCTGCTGTTCCTCAAGCAATTCCTGCAAGGTCTTCAGGGGTTCCGGGGCGCCAAAACTCGGTTTGGCGGTCTCGTTCATGGCCCGGTTGGTCTTCTCCAGGTTCAGGTTGTCCATTTCTTCTGCCAATCTTTCTTCCTCTTCCAGCAATTCCTGCAATTCCTCGTCGGCCAGGCTCATTTCAATAACGTACTCATCCTGTTCTTCTGCACTGAGGTGTAGATTGAAGAGCAGTAAGACCATGATGGACAGGGAAAAAAAGGTGATGATGAACGAAAGCTGGTTTCTGTTCAGGTCTTTTATCCAGTCGAAATATTTGAGAATATTGGCCATGATCCTATCTCATAACGCCTCAAATTACTACAAAGTACTGACTACTCTGGAAAAATAAGAGCCTTGAATGCCTCTGGCGTTATAGCATTATGTACGGAAAAAGACCCTATTTTGGTTCTTCTGAGGGCAGAAAGGTGCCCGCCGGAGAGGAGTTTTTGCCCAAAATCATGGGCCAGGGACCTGATATAGGTTCCCTTGCTGCAGACCACCCTGAAATGGACCTCCGGCATTTCTATACCCGTGATCTCAAACGCAAGAATTTCTATCTCCCTTGCCTCTATTTCCACCTCCTTGCCTTTTCGGGCGTATTCATATAGTCTTTTGCCCTCTTTCTTAATGGCTGAGAAAACCGGTGGTTTCTGGTATATTTTTCCGGTTAAATCCTGAGAAGCCCGGTGGATCTTCTCCTCTGTGATATGCCCTGTTTCAAATGTCTGGTCTACCTCGGTCTCCAGGTCGTAGGAAGGAGTAGTGGCACCCAGGGTGATCGTTCCTGTATATTCCTTATGCTCCCCCTGAATTTCGGGGATCTTTTTTGTGAATTTCCCGGTACATAACACCAGAAGGCCGGTAGCCAGGGGGTCCAGAGTTCCCGCATGTCCGACCTTGATCTTTTTCAGGCCATACCGCTTCCGTATGGCCCACCTGGCGGAGTTCACCACCTGGAAGGAGGACCAGCCCAGGGGTTTATCGAACAGCAACACCTGTCCGTTGAGAAAATCTTCCTTTGTAAACGATTCCATTTTTGAGGATATCAATTCCAGAATCCAAGTGCGATTGAGAGTATGCCTACCAGAAAACAATAGACCGAAAAGTAGCGTAATTTACTTTTCCTCACCAGTTGTATCATCCACGTACAGGCAACGAGCCCTGCCAGGAAGGCCGCAATGAATCCCGCACTGATGGGAACAATTTGTTCACTTTGAAAATCGATCTCCCCATTGAACAGGTCCATGGCCATTTTCCCAAGGATAAGGGGTACCACCATCAAAAAGGAAAACCGCGTGGCCCTGTCCTTGTCGATCCCCAGGAGGACGGAGGTGGAGATCGTAGCACCGCTTCTGGAAATACCGGGGAGGATGGCGATAGCCTGTGATATCCCTATGATAAAGGCATTGAAGAAATTCACATTCTTTTCCGTTTCCCTGGCCCGGTCTGCCAGGTAGAGGAGGAGGGCTGTGATGATAAGCATAAAGCCCACAAGGACCACGTTCCCCCCAAAAAGGCTTTCCAGTTCCTTCTCAAAGAAGAGTCCGATAAAGGCCGCCGGGATCATGGAGATGACAATTTTTAATGAAAATCGGGTCTCATCGTTATACCTGAAGCTGAACAGCCCCTTCAGGATGTCCAGTACATCCTTTCGGAAAACCACTAAAGTACTCAGGGCTGTGGCGAAGTGGAGGACGACGGTGAACAACAGGCTGTCCTGGGGCAGAGGGTTTTCTCCCAGGATCGCTTTCCCGAGTTCCAGGTGCCCGCTGGAAGAGACAGGCAGGAATTCCGTCAACCCCTGTACGATTCCCAGGATGATAGCGTCGATCAGTTCCAATTATCCTTTTTTATGGGGATTTAACAGGATGGCATACACCTCCAGGCCCAGGCCGATCAGCACCAGGGTTGGGGCGAGCCTGATCCTCCTGAAGCTGTAGATGTCCGTGCTGAACACCAGGGGGTCATCACTCCCTCCCCCGCTCATCAGGATAAAACCAAGGGCCATACACCCGATTCCGAGGAACATGAAGAGGTAATTCCTTTTCTGGAAGATGAATTCCTTGCGAGGGGTATCGTCTGATGTCTTTTTTATCTTGCCCATGGTCGCAAAGTTAATAATATAAATCGTCTGTCCTGAGGTTCAGAAACCGCTGTGTGGCAAAAAAAGTACTCAATAAAGAGATGATCACCCCCAAAATGAATACCCCAAGGAACAGGCCTCCGAGGAACAAGGTGTCCTTTAGCAGATCCAGTTCCGGGAAATTCACATCCATGTAGTACAGGAGCCCCCCGAGGAGAATCAGGGCCAACAAGGCGCCCAGCATACCCAGTTTCACGTTCGTCCATATAAAGGGCCTGCGGATAAAGGTCTTGGTGGCCCCCACCATTTGCATCGTCTTTATGATAAATCGTTTTGAATAAATAGAGAGGCGGATGGAGCTGTTGATCAGCAGCACGGCGATGAAGGTAAAGACCCCGCAAACCACGAGGATCCAGAAAGAGATGCGCTTCACGTTTTCTGTCAAGAGGGTGATCAGGGGTCTGTCATAGCTCACCTCCTCCACATACCCTTTAGCAGAGATCTCCTCAGCGATCTGTGCGATCTCCTCCGGCGTGACAAACTCTGCATTGAGCTGTACATCAATGGAATTTTTCAACGGGTTGTATCCCAGGAAATCGATGAAATTCTCGCCGATCTCCTCACTGTGCTGCTCAGCGGCTTCCTCCTTGGAGACATAGGCAGCCTTCTTCGTATAAGGGGCGAGAGCCAGGCTTTTCTGTAGCTGGTCTATTTCAACCTGCTTGGCGTTGTCTTTCAGGAAGACGGACAGGGTGATCTGTTCCTTGAAATGATCGGCCAGTTTTTTGGTATTCAGGACCAGGAGACCCAAAACACCCAGAAGGAAGAGGACCAGGCTGATACTCAGGACCACCGAGAAATAGGAGGAGATCAGTTTTCTCTTCTGGTATCGCTCAAAGGAAGTGCTCATACGCTGCAATAATGGTGTAAAAATACTAAAGTATGGACAACCTTCTCCGTATGGGTAAAGAATTATAATTTTCAGGCGGGAATTTACCTGACAAGAGAAAAATGACCCTGTTTGGTATTGTCATCGATCCGGACAGTGTACCAGTAATCCCCTGAAGGCAGGAGTTTGTTGTTGTAACTGCCATCCCATCTCAGGGGCTGCCCCTTTGTTTGTAAGATCAATTTGCCGTAACGGTCGAAGAGGCTGATCTCGTACTCCGATATGGATTCGATGCCCCGGATTTCAAAGATGTCGTTGACCCCGTCTCCATTTGGGGTAAAAAACCTGGGTACCGCGAGGTGGAAAAAGGATTCCCGTAAGGGCGGACATTCCTCGCTGCTGCGTACGGAAACCGTGTACAGGCCCCCGGGAATATCTTCAAATAAGGGTTCTTCCTGAAAGTTCACGCCGTCGAGGGAATACTCGAAATTACCTTCGCCGGAAATAGTTACGGAGATATCATCATCCTCGGAGAATACCGTATCGATCACGGGAGTGTCCACTTGGGTCAACCGGATCGTCTTGAGATTGGTACAGCCTCTGGGATCCCTTACCTCTACTGTATAAGTCCCGGGAGAAGATACCGTGATCGACGAAGTGGTCTCACCAGTACTCCACAGGTAAGTGACCCCGGAAACACCGGCGTCCAGGGTGATCTCCTCTCTTTCACAGAAGCTGAGATCCTCATCAGTGACCTCCGGCAGGGGAAAGAATTCCAGGGTGACGGCGGTACGGCTCAGGGAAGGACAATAGGCCCGGGTAGATACTGCCTCGGCATAATAGGTCCCCGGGGTTGCGGTTGCGTAGGTGATCGTATTGGCCTCCAGTAAGGTTCCCCCTGTGAGGGCATCGTACCAGTCGACCCGAATTCCCGGCGGTACCCGTACGGTCAGCAGTCCGCTTTCTATGTTTTCACAGATGCTTAGGTCCCCTATACTGGAAGGGGGATTGGGCGTTGGCACAAAGACGATCTCAAAGACCTCTGAATTCAAATTGCACAGGTTGTTGGAGATATTTACCAGGTCCTCAGAAACCACCACCCTGTAATAACGATCAGAAGTGAGCACGGGAGTCGTATAGGTGTCTGTGGTCTCCCCGGGAATATCTGTCCAGGCAGATGCATCCGTACTTTCCTGCCATTGGTAGAAATGGCTGGTGAAGATGCTGAAATCCGGAGTGGCCGTAAGGATAAGGCTTGGTACGGGACCATCGTCCTCACATTGCACTATGGAGGTCCTCGTCTGGGTATCCGTGAGTGTAACGAGGTCACCGCAGGATCTGAACACGATGTCGTCTATGGCCAGGTCATTCCCGCAGCCTCCCCCGCTGTTGTTGATCATCTTGAGGATGACCGAGGTCTGACCCGGGAGGGAAGTGAAAAGCAGGGCATACTGTTCCCATTCGGGCTCGATCTTGTCCATGATGTCACCCGTATCCCCTGAAGCCAGTAAATTGGTGTCTGTACTGTCCCAGATCTCAAATTTCACGTTGATGGGGATACCGTCGTTGGGACATCCCACCCCCATACGCGGATGCAAGTTCAACAGCCAGGATGAAAATTCATAAGAAGTATTCTCACAAAGCCCTGTTATCGACCTCCGGTAGAATTCTCCCGGAGTAACACTGGCATTGACTATAAAAGCCTTGCCGCTGACGTCATCCGGGGTATGGTCCTGAATAGTGAACCAGTCGAAGTAACCGGCAGTGCTGCTGGTAATGGTGTAGCTTCCGTCATCCGGTGCCCCGTTGACATAGGTATAGGTGGTAGTCCCCGGGGGCAGGGCAGGACCGTTCGTGGTGCCCGTCCCAAAATCCTCTGAAAAGATGGGAGAACCTGAGTTGCCCTGACAGAACCCAAGCTGCGCATTCAAGGTTGCGGGAATACCGCATAGAACCATGATCCAGGCAAGGATGAGATATCTTTTTGACAACGCGAGTGTAAAAAATTGGTTTCCAAAGAAGAAACGACTCCGGGAATCGTATTATTGTTGCAGGGTTCTTCTTTTCCCTTTCGCCTATTACCCCTATTTTTGCCGCAATAGCAAGAGAACCATCAAAGGATGAATTACGATTTCAGGAGGATTGAGGACAAGTGGCAGGAATACTGGGCCAAGAACCAGACCTTTAAAGCAGAGAACCATTCGGATAAGGAGAAATTCTACGTCCTGGACATGTTCCCCTACCCATCGGGTGCCGGATTGCATGTAGGACACCCACTGGGGTATATCGCCAGTGATATCTACGCACGCTATAAGAGACTTAAAGGGTTCAATGTCCTGCATCCGATGGGATATGATTCCTTTGGCCTGCCCGCGGAGCAATACGCCATACAAACAGGCCAGCATCCGGCCATTACCACGGAGACCAACATCAAGAGATACAGGGAGCAACTGGATCAGCTCGGATTTTCTTTCGACTGGAGCCGGGAAGTGCGTACCTCGGATCCGGCCTACTATAAATGGACCCAGTGGATCTTCATACAATTATTCAATTCCTGGTACGACCAGGAAGCAGATAAGGCTGAGGAAATCTCCGTATTGGTCGACCGCCTGAGTAAGGAGGGAAACAAAAACTTACAGGCCGCTTGTGACGATGATACCCCGGTGATCACAGCAGGGGCATGGAACGCCATGAGTGAAGAGGAGCAGGAGCGATTTTTGTTGAAATACAGGCTGACCTATCTGGCCGACACGGAGGTGAACTGGTGTCCTGCTTTGGGGACTGTCCTGGCGAATGACGAGATCGTCAATGGGGTCTCGGAAAGGGGAGGGCATCCTGTGGTCCGTAAAAAGATGACCCAGTGGAGTATGAGGATCACGGCCTATGCCCAGCGTCTGCTCGACGGACTTCAAGCTATTGACTGGCCACAACCCCTGAAGGACGCACAGACCAACTGGATAGGTCGTTCCGTAGGGGCAGCACTCACATTCTACACCATACCTTCTGATGAGATCTCTTCTGAGTACCCTATAGAGGTCTTTACCACCAGGCCCGACACCCTATTTGGGGTGAGTTTTATGACACTGGCCCCGGAGCATCCCCTTGTGGAGAAGATCACCACGAAGGAACAAAAAGATGAGGTCAATCGCTATGTGGAAGCCTCGGCCAAACGTTCGGAACGGGACAGGATGGCCGACGTAAAGACCATTAGCGGGGTGTTCACGGGTTCTTATGTAAGGCACCCTTTTACGGATGAAGAGGTCCCTGTCTGGATCGGGGATTACGTGCTGGCGGGTTATGGTACGGGTGCTGTGATGTCTGTACCGTGCGGGGACCAGCGCGACTATGATTTCGCCAGGCATTTCAATATCCCCATCCCCAACATCTTTGAAGGGGTGGATATTTCGGAAGAGGCATTTGCCGACAAGGAGAACACGGTTATTGCCAATTCCAGCTTCCTCAACGGCCTTTCCTATAAAGAAGCTACTGCGGCCATCATCCATGCCCTGGAGGAGAAAGGGATTGGAAAAGGAAAGGTGAATTACCGGTTACGCGATGCGGTCTTCAGCAGGCAACGGTACTGGGGAGAACCATTCCCGGTGTACTACATCAACGGGATCCCGAAGATGATCCCCGAAGAACACCTCCCGCTGACCTTGCCCGAAGTGGAAAAATACTTACCCACGGAAACCGGTGAACCCCCTTTGGGCAATGCGACAGAGTGGGCCTGGGATACCAGGACCCTGTCCGTGGTGTCTAACGACCTTATCGACCACAAGGAAATCTTTCCCCTCGAACTCAATACGATGCCGGGCTGGGCTGGCAGTTCCCAGTATTTCAATCGCTACATGGACCCTCATAACGACGGTGCGATCTTTTCAAAGGAGGCGATCTCTTACTGGCAGGATGTGGATCTATATATAGGAGGCATAGAACATGCTACCGGGCATTTGCTGTACTCTAGGTTCTGGCAGAAATTCATGTTCGACAAAGGCTGGGTGGTTACGGATGAATACGCCAAAAAACTGATCAACCAGGGAATGATCCTGGGAACCAGCGCCTTTGTTTACCGGGAGGAAGGCACCAGCCGATTCCTGTCCAAAGGACTTGCGGAAGGGAAAAAGGTGGATCCCATCCACGCCGATGTATCCCTGGTCAATGCATCTGATGAACTCGACATAGAAGGGTTCAAGAAATGGCGGCCAGAATTCAGGGAGGCGGAGTTCGTTCTGGACCATGGGGTCTTCCATGTGGGAAGGGAAGTGGAAAAGATGTCCAAATCCAAATACAACGTGGTCAACCCGGATGCCATTTGTGAGGAATACGGGGCTGATGCCCTTCGGCTCTACGAGATGTTCCTGGGGCCACTGGAGCAATCCAAGCCTTGGAATACCGCTGGGATCACAGGCGTATACGCATTTCTGAAGAAGCTCTGGAGATTGTATCATTCCGGGGATAAAGGGTCTTTTTATCTCTCTGAGGAAGAACCGGGACCGGAAGCACTTAAAACCCTGCACAAGACCATTAAGAAGGTGACAGAAGACATCGAGGCCTTTTCATTCAACACCTCAGTGTCCACATTTATGATCTGTGTCAACGAATTGTCGTCCCAGAAGTGTCATTCCCGGCAGATCCTGGAACCTCTGGTCATACTGTTATCGCCCTATGCCCCGCATGTTGCGGAGGAATTATGGTCAAAGGCAGGGCATGGCACCTCTGTGAGCCATGCAAAATTCCCCGAATTCGATGAACGCTTCCTGGTGGAAGATCAGAAGGAGTACCCCATATCGTTTAATGGGAAAATGCGGTTTACGCTTACTCTTCCTCTCGACCTGAGCAAGGAAGAGATTGAGACCAGAGTACTTGAAGATGAGAAGACCGCTGCACAGCTGGGGGGTAAACCGCCCCGGAAGGTGATCGTTGTCCCCGGGAAGATCGTAAATATTGTCATTTGATATTACCCCCCCCTTAAATAACCTGATAGACATAAAAATATTAAAAAATTCAAACTATACCCCCTTTAAATTAGGGGGTATAGTTTGAAAAACTAGCCATATTTTACCTTTACCCCTGCATTTCATCGATTTTTTTTCTTCGGCATGATTAATAAGTTCAATTTTGGGTAACGAACAAACAAAACCATATACATGATGACTATCGGGGTACCTAAGGAGATCAAGAACAACGAAAGCCGGGTGGGGATGACCCCCGCGGGGGTTTTCGAACTGGTAAAGAACCACCACAAGGTTTATGTACAATCCACTGCCGGCGAAGGAAGTGGATTTTTTGATGCGGATTACGAAGAAGCCGGAGCCACTATCTCACAATCCATAGATGAGGTCTATGAACTGAGCGACATGATCGTTAAGGTCAAGGAGCCCATAGAGCAGGAGTACGGCCTGGTAAGACACGGACAGGTGATCTTTACCTATTTTCACTTTGCGTCCAGTGAAGCCCTGACCAGGGCCATGCTCAGGAGCGGGGCCATCTGTATTGCCTACGAGACGGTGGAGGACAGCGACGGTACCCTACCCCTGCTGACGCCCATGTCTGAGGTCGCAGGCAGGATGGCCATACAGCAAGGCGCCAAATACCTGGAAAAACCCAAAAAGGGCCGGGGCGTGTTGTTGGGGGGCGTGCCGGGGGTGGCTCCCGGGAAGGTGCTGGTACTCGGGGCCGGCGTGGTGGGAACCCAGGCTGCAAAAATGGCAGCAGGCCTGGGAGCACATGTGACGATCCTCGATATCAACATGAAGAGGCTGCGGTATATAAATGATGTCATGCCCAGCCATGTAGTAACCGAATATTCAAACGAATTCAATATCCGAAAACACATCCAAACACATGATCTTATTGTAGGGGGTGTGCTACTTAAGGGGGCAAAAGCACCTAACCTGATCACACGCGACATGCTGAAGGCCATGCGTCCCGGTACGGTTATCGTGGATGTGGCCGTAGACCAGGGGGGGTGCGTGGAGACGACCAGGCCCACAACACATGAAGACCCAATCTATATCATTGATGACGTGGTACATTATTCTGTGGCCAATATGCCGGGGGCCGTTCCCTATACCTCAACCGTGGCCCTGACCAATGTTACCCTTCCGTATGTGCTGGCATTGGCCAACAAGGGTTGGTACAAGGCCTGCGAGGAAGACCTGGCATTGCACAAGGGACTGAATATCATCGAAGGAGAAATAGCCTATAAGGAGATCGCCCAGGCCTTTCATTGGGATTCTGTTATGGCCTAGGGAGGTACATTTTGTCAGTAATTTAAGCCCCGCTGGAATTGGCGGGGTTTTTGTTAGGTAATTTGTACATTTAATTTAAAAATCAGAAACCTATGATGATCTATTATATACTGTTGGGAGCCATTGCCCTCGTAAGCTGGCTGGTGAGCAGTAAACTCAAAAGCAAGTTCAAGCACTATTCCAAGGTGCACCTTAGAAATGGGATGAGCGGGGCTGAGATAGCCGAAAAAATGCTGGCAGACCACGGCATCAGGGATGTCAAAGTGATCTCTACATCAGGGATGCTGACGGACCACTACAATCCCGTAAACAAGACAGTAAACCTCAGTGAGGGGGTCTACAGCCAGAGAAACGCTGCTGCGGCTGCAGTGGCTGCCCACGAATGCGGGCATGCCGTACAGCACGCCCAGGCCTATGAGTGGCTGACCATGCGATCCAAACTGGTGCCTGTGGTAAGTGTGACCTCCGGATTATCTACCTGGGTTGTCCTGGGCGGTATCATATTGGGAGCGGCTTCGGGATCCGGGCTTGGATTTTACGTAGCTGTGGCAGGGCTTGTCATGATGGGCATGGCCACCCTTTTCAGCTTTATCACCCTCCCTGTGGAGTACGATGCGAGTAATCGTGCCCTGGCCTGGCTGAAAAGGAGAAATATAGTCACCCCTGAGGAATACAAGGGTTCTGAAGATGCACTAAAATGGGCTGCCAGAACTTACCTGGTAGCTGCCATCGGTGCACTCGCAACGCTCGTGTACTGGGGATTCCAGGTCTTTGGAAGCAGGGATTAAGAGAAAAGATTTTTAAGAAGACCCGGGGACAATCTCCGGGTTTTTTATATAGTGATCTGACGGTCGATTTGCTGGTTGAGGGAGATGAAGGTCTCTGTCCTAGACACCCCTTCGATCTGCTGAATGTGCTTGTTGAGCACATGCATGAGGTGTTCGTTATCCTTGCACAGGACCTTGATCAGGATCGACCAGTTTCCTGTGGTATAGTGACATTCCAGCACCTCTGGTATCTTTTCCAGCGCCTTGACCGCCGCAGGATTGCTCATTGCTTTATCCAGAAATATGCCAATGTACGCCATGGTGGTATACCCCAGGATCTTTGGGTTGATCACAAACTTGGATCCCGCAATAAGCCCGGATTTCTCCAGTTTTCTCAGCCTCTGGTGGATGGCGGCTCCGGAGATCCCTATATTCCTGGCTATTTCCAGGATGGGTTTCCTCGCATCTTCCATCAAATACCTGAGGATCTTTTTGTCGATCCCGTCTATTTTCACTTTATCGTTTGAAGAAGGCATATTTTAGTTTTGAAACCGAGGTAAATATACCATTTCTGATTACAATAGTTAACCTGCCACAGAATCTGGATTATACCCGAGGTATGGGACCTCGTATTCATTGAACTCGACCCCATAGGACCGGAGCTCTTCCAGGATGGGTTCGTAAACTTCCTGCCGGATGGGGATCTGCACTCCAGGAGTGGTGATCTTTTTGTTGAGAATAAGCAGGGTAGCCATAGCTACTGGTAAACCCACCGTTTTAGCCATGGCCGTATGCGTCCTGTTCTCTCCCAGTACCACCATATTGGCATCGATCTGTTTTTTCTTTCCTTCGATCTGATAGCCGAACTTGTGGTACATCACGATCATGTCCTTATCTTCCTCGGCCAGCGTCCACTGATCCTCCAGGATCCGCTGCAGCATTTGGGCCGGGGTGGCATGCTTCAATCCGATGATCTTTTCGGGATTGAAGATGTCTAGTTCCACCAGCTTGCTCCACATGATATCGTCCTGGTCTATCTTCAGGTAGTGCCTTAATTTGAGCTCCACGGAATCTGTTGGGGAGTACGGGAGGAAGAGGTTGGTGAACTCTCTGTAGGACATCTTTTCTGAATTCTCCACCGTGTAACTGTCGTCCGTCATTCCCAGCTGCACGAACATATTCCAGGCCTTTGAAAAACCGACCCGCCTCATGGTTCCCCTGTAAAGGGTAAGCGCATTCTGCAAACCGTAGGCTTCCCGGTAGTTGAGGGAATCCCTGTTCGCATAGGCTTCAAAGGTGCCATAACCGGGGATCTCCATAAATTCCGTCCGCCTGAACAGCTTGTGGTAGGGGATGTATTTATAGGTGCCTTCCTGTATGAATTTGGCTGCTCCCCCTTGTCCGGCCAGGACCACGTTCCGGGGGTTCCAGGTAAATTTGTAGTTCCATTGATTCGTATCGCTTTCAGGGGCTACGAGTCCACCTGTAAAGGACTCAAACAGGAGCATGCTACCTCCTTTGGCCCGAATGTCGTTGATGATCTGCATGGCACTCATATGGTCTATTCCGGGATCCAGGCCGATCTCGTTCATAAAGATGAGGCCGCTTTTTTTTACGTCCTCATTCATCGCTTCCATTTCCTTGCTGACATAAGAGGCAGTGACCAGGTTCTTTTTCAGTTCGAGGCAATCCCTGGCTACCAGGTGATGCAAGCTCGCCGGCAGCATGGACACAACGATGTCTGCCCCGGAGACCGCCTCTTTTCTGGCTCTGTCATCCGTGATATCCAGTTTGTGGAGGTTTACAGAAGGGTGATTTCCTATGTTGGAAGGGATCCGGTCTATATGGAGGTCCGCAATGGTGAGCTGAAGATCTTCAGGCCCTGATTTTTCAATAAAATAGTCTAGGAGGTAGGAAGTCGATTTTCCTGCTCCGAATATCAATATGTTCCGGCTCATGCGTATTGATTACCTTTGATAAACAATGGTACTAAGGTATCAATTACTAATAAGTTTAAGAATTTATAGGGGTTAATTTATGAACAGGAGAATTTTGATGACCGCGGTGATCTTCGGCCTTCTGTCGGTTGTCCTGGGCGCTTTCGGGGCGCATGGACTGGAGGGGCTTCTCAGCGAATCCTCCCTGGATAGCTACGAGACAGGGGTGAGGTACCAGATGTACCATGCCCTCCTTTTGCTATGGCTGGGGTCTACTGACCTCATGTCAGAAAATGGCAAAAAATGGGCGTATTATTCACTTACTCTGGGGATCGTACTGTTCTCCTTTTCGATCTACCTTTTGGCTACGGACGACCTTACCTCCATACCATTCAAAGGGATCGCCCTGCTGACCCCCCTGGGGGGCTTTTTTCTCATCCTGGGATGGCTGATACTGGGATATCGCATTTTTAAGTATTTGGACTAAACTATACCGTAAATCCTGTGGCAAAGCACAAATATTTTCTAATTTTGTGCCACAAAAAATACTTTACATGGCATCATACAAACCATTTACGAAAACGATTTCGTTAACACCCTATGGGATCAACAGCAAAACCGTTCATTACCAGTGGGACCCCAACCAGCTCCATCAGGAGACCCTGGAAAAGGGTATGGGCCGTGAAGCTTCCTCCGGCTCGCTGGCTGTAGATACGGGGGAATTCACAGGAAGGTCTCCCCAGGACCGTTTCATCGTAAAGGATGCCATTACGGAAGACAAGGTCTGGTGGGGCCCGATCAATAAGCCTTTTGATCCGGATCAGTTCGACGCCTTGTATGACCAGGTCACTGATTACCTCTCAGGTAAGGAGGTATACGTGCGCGACTGCTTTGCCTGTGCGGACAAGGATTACCAACTGGGGATCCGGGTGATCAATGAGTATCCCTGGTCCAATCTTTTCGCTTACAATATGTTCATACGCCCGTCGGAATCCGAACTGGAAACATTTTCTGCAGATTGGTTGGTGGTCAACGCGCCTGGATTCATGGCGGATGCTGCTACGGCAGGGACCAGACAGCACAACTTCGCGATCCTTAACTTTACCCGCAGGATCGCCCTGATAGGTGGGACCGGGTATACAGGGGAGATCAAAAAAGGGATCTTTTCGGCCCTGAATTTCCTCCTTCCCGTGTTCCACAGTACGCTGCCCATGCATTGTTCGGCTAATGTGGGTGAGGATGGGGACACCGCCATTTTCTTTGGCCTTTCCGGGACGGGCAAGACCACCCTCTCTACAGATCCCAATCGCAGGCTTATAGGGGACGACGAACACGGCTGGACCAAGGAGGACACTATCTTTAATTTCGAGGGAGGATGTTATGCCAAGGTGATCAACCTGTCTGAGGAAAGCGAACCGGAGATCTACCGCGCAATCAAAAAAGGGGCGATCCTAGAGAATGTCATTATGGATGAGCAAGGTCATGTGGACTTCGCAGATACCTCTATCACCCAGAACACCCGGGTGAGCTATCCCCTTTATCATATCGATAATATCCAGCAGCCTTCCATCGGGAAGAATCCTAAAAACATTTTCTTTCTGACGGCAGATGCTTTCGGGGTACTTCCTCCTATAAGCAAACTCACTCCCAGTCAGGCTGCCTACCACTTTATTTCGGGATACACTGCCAAAGTAGCAGGTACGGAGGCTGGCGTTGTGGAACCTATCCCATCCTTTTCTGCCTGTTTCGGAGCCCCCTTCATGCCACTGCACCCTACGAAATACGCCGAGATGCTCAGCAGGAAAATGCAGGAATCAGGGGTCAATGTCTGGCTGGTCAACACGGGCTGGACCGGAGGGCCTTATGGAGTAGGGACCCGCATGAAGCTCAAGTATACCCGGGCCATGATCCATGCGGCACTAAGCGGGAAATTGGGTCTTTATTCCTATGACACCTACCATATTCATTCTGTATTCGGGGTAGCGCAGCCAAGGTCTTGCCCCGGAGTTCCCACCAGTGTCCTGAGCCCAAGGGCTACATGGAACAACGATGAAGCCTATTACAAGACAGCTTTTAAACTTTCGAATGCGTTCCGCGAGAACTTCAAGAAATTCGAGAGCTATGCCAGTGAAGAGATACGAAGGGGAGGCCCCCAACGCTATGCTTTCTGATCAGATCTC
>JBFKPJ010000005.1:0-39672 GCA_041628355.1 Muriicola sp.
GGAACGGTTCTTTGCCCGGATCAGGTAGTCTTCCTGTTCGGTTTTTATTTCGCCTCCAGTGGTGAGGATGTTGCTCTGTCCTACGGCCTGGGCCACCTCGAGGAAGGTAAGGTTATAAGCAAGAAGGTCACTTTCCCTTACTGCGATCTCGATCTCCTCCTCGGGATAACCCGTGATCTCGATCTGGGAAATACCGTCCATGGCCCTCAGGTCGTATTCGATCTTCCGGGCGATCTGCTTAAGGTTGGCCAGGGAGATCCCCTTTCCATTGACGGCAAAGCTGATGGTGGGTCGGATCGATTCCTGCTTTGCGACCACCAGGGGTTCCATCCCCCCGGGGAAATTAGGTACGCGATCCACCGCATTCTTTACTTCGGTCAGGATCACGTCTATATCTTCGTCTGAATCGATCTCTACGGTGATGCTGCCCCCGTTCTCCCGGGAAGTGGAGGTTACCCTTTCAATGCCCACCAGGCCTTTCAGGTTATCTTCTATCTTCAGGACAACCCCTTCCTCTATTTCCTGGGGTGCGGCACCCGGGTAATTTATGCTGATGGTGATGATCTGGGAGTCTATCAGCGGAAAGAAGGACGATTTCATCCGCAGGGCTCCCACGATACCAAAGACCACAAAGGCGAGGATGATCACGTTTACCGCGACATCGAACCTGATAAAATATCCTATGATCTTTCGCATCTTAAGGGATCGGATTGATTTGTGATGCTGATGCCAGACCGGTGGTGTCCCTGTAGGTCTTCACCACCATACCCGCATATGCGCCGGGTACAGGCCTCGACAGGATGACCGTTCCGTCCTCTATGCCTTTGAGGACGGCCGTTTTGTCCGAAAAGAAGACAGGGGTTACCTCAATCACGTCCAGGATACTGTCCCTGACCACAAAGAGTTCCTTCTGGTCGTTAAGCAGTTTCCTCGAGATCTCGAAGGCGTTTTCCTCGCTCTTTCCCGCTATCTGGGCTTCCAGGTACATGCCTTCCTTTACCCGGTCGTCCTTTACGTCTATGAATACGGAAACCGTCTGGGATTCCTGGTTCACTGAAGCGTTGATCCTGGCTACTTTCCCTTTGAACTGCTGGGTGCCTTCCAGATTTTTCAGGTTCACTTCCTCCCCTACCTTCAAAAAGTCGCTGTACGACTTATTTACAGCCACTTGCAATTCATACACCTCGGGATTGATAAACTCCCCCAGCTTCTGTCCCGGGCGGATGAGGCTTCCTTTGGTGACCAGGGCTTGTGTGATCACTCCGCTGAATGGGGCCCGGATGATGTACTTGGAAAGCCTTCTTTCCAGGTTTTTTACATTGTAATAGGTGGTCACTATATTCCGACCGCTGATAAAATAGCGCTCCTTTTCAGAGGTGATCTCAGGCAGGTCGGGAGTGCTTTGCTCCAGGTCGAATCCGGAGAGATACGCCTGCCATTTGGGGTAGTCCTCAGGGTAATCCAGCCGGAGGTCCGGCATGGCCGTTGTGATCAGGTTATAGAGGTTGCTTTTGGCACTCTGTACGGAAGCGGCGTATTCATCGGCATCAATGCGCAACAACACCTCCCCATTACGGTAAGCCTGTCCCGGTTTGAAGGGATGGCTGCTATTGCGGAATATCCCCTGTACTTCGGAGAAGATCTCAACCCGCTCCTTCGCCGTCAGACTTCCGTTGGCGGGGATGATGATAGGGATGGTCCTGTTGACCACGGTATCGACAAACACGGTTTTCACTTCCTTGCGAGCCACAGGTCTCTTTTCCTCCTCGGCTGTCACCAGGAGATAGGCCACAAGGACAGCCAGGACCAGAATTATAACGCCAAAGGAATAGAGTATAATTTTTCTCATCCGGAAAGGGTGATTTGTTTACGGTTAGGCCACAAAACTAGAGAAATGTTGCATCGACCTGAGTTAAATAAAACCTAAAGTGTTAAAGCCTTCTTCGCTGATCCTCAACAAAAAAAAGAGGTGCAAAACACCTCTTTAATTGACAGTTAACCAACTTAAAACTTCCTAGTTATGGTCGGGATCGTTATTCTTTTTATTATCCCCGTCTGAATCCGGATCCTCAAAGATCGTTTCCACGACACGGGTCTTTTTAAAGTCGAGCTCTTTGAAATTCAGTTTACTGTCGCTCTTATCGTAGTCGAAGACCAGGAATTGCCTGGTGTTCATGCCCTCCAGGTTTTTGAGGGAATTGAATTTGTTGTTCTGTATCTGGAGGATCTCCAGGCTGGCCAGCTGAGTGAATTCTGCAGGGATCTCCCCGTCTAACTGGTTGTTGGCCAGGATGAGTTCCCTCAACTCCACGAGCTGTCCGAACTCCCTTGGGATAGACCCTTCAAGCGTATTCTCAAAAAGTCCCAGGCTTTCGAGTTTGGTAAGTTTTCCCAAAGATTCGGGTATGGCCCCTTTTAGGTTATTGCTGGAGAGGTTGAGGACCTTCAGCTGGGTGAGTTCTCCCATGCTTTCGGGAATGCTGCCCGTAAAGAAATTGTTGAAGGCCGTGAGTTCCCGGAGGTTCTTTAAATTTCCAAGCGACTCCGGGAGGTCGCCTTTGAATCTGTTCATCTCAATTTTGATGACCTCAAGGTTCTGTATCTGTGCGATACCCTGGGGCAATTCTCCCGTAAGACCGTTAAAGGCCAGGTTGAGAATCCTGAGGTGAGTAAGATTCCCCAGACTTTGGGGCAAAACACCTTTCAGGTTGTTCCTGAAGAGATTGATCTCCACTACGTGGTCATCTACCACCTTTACTCCGTACCAGGTATTTACAGGCGCGTTCAAGTCCCATGTCCGCACCCACTCATTCCCGTTCGTGCTTTCGTACAGGTCTTCCAAAGCAGCTCTCTCCTTCCTGTTAACCTCAGCGGAAGCCAGGAAGCAGGTAGCCAGCATAAAAAGGGATAAGAATATTGTTTTTTTCATCGAATTACCTTTTGAGTAACACCTTTTAGCTTACAATAAATCTGATAGAAGAACTAAGAATTACCCTACAAATATACCGGAAAGTAAGGATTAACCTCCAATTAATACGATGAACGGCCCGTATTTGTTGTGAAAGCAGGGAATTTTGTGGTGTGCCTGAATCGCGGGGGTTGAAGGACGATCAGTCGTCCTGTTCTTCAAGTTGCAGAGTGATCTCTTCCCACTGCTCCATGAGTTCCTCAAGGCGCTTCTTTTTCTGATGGTACCCGTCAAAAAAGCCCGGCCTTGAGATGGTCTCATCGTAATTCATCAACAGGTCGTGATCGATCTCCGAGATCTCTTTCTCAAGGTCTCCGATCTCGCTTTCTACCTTGCTCAAACGATTCTTCAGGCTCTTTTCCTTTTTCTGGTTCCTGTAGGAACGGTCTCCCGCAGCGGAATCTGCCTTTCCGCTGGCCGCTGTGGATCTCTTTTCTATCTCCCTGAAATCGTCAGCCTTTCGTTCCGATAGGAAGAAGTTGATATCCCCGAGGTACTCCCTGATCTTTTTATCCTTGAACTCATACACCTTGTTGGTGAGGCCTTGCAGGAAGTCCCTGTCGTGCGAGACCACGATCAGGGTCCCCTGAAAATTGATCAGTGCCTGTTTCAGGACGTTCTTGGAGGCGATATCGAGGTGGTTGGTGGGCTCGTCCATGACGAGCACGTTAAAGGGTTGCAGCAGCATCTTGGCCAGGGCCAGGCGGTTTCGCTCACCCCCTGAGAGTACTTTTACGTATTTCTCCACCTCCTCCCCGCTGAAGAGGAAGGAACCCAGGATATCCCTCACCTTGCTCCGGTTAGTTTCATTTGCGGCATCGATCATGGTGTCGAGTACGGTCTTGTTCCCATCGAGGTATTCTGCCTGGTTCTGGGCGAAATAGCCGATCTGTACATTGTGGCCCATTTTCACCTTCCCCTGGTGATCGATCTCCCCCACCAGAATCTTGGCCAGGGTGGTCTTTCCCTGCCCGTTCTGGCCCACGAAAGCGGTTTTGCTGTCTCGTTCCAGCAACAGGTTGATATGGTTCAGGACCTCCTTGGAGCCGTAGTGTTTGGAAACATCCTCCAGTTCAGCCACTACTTTGCCCGGGGTCACTGAAACAGGAAACCGCAATTTGAACACGCTATTGTCGGTCTGGTCTACTTCGATCCGCTCCATTCGGTCGAGTTTCTTGATCAGGGACTGGGCCATGGAAGCTTTGGAGGCCTTGGCCCGGAATTTTTCAATGAGCCGTTCTGCCTGTTGTATTTCCCTTTCCTGGTTCTTGAGGGCGTTGAGCTGCTGCTCCCTGATCTCCTCCCTCAGCACGAGGAATTGGGAATAGGGTTTGTTGTAGTCATAGATCCTGCCCAGAGAGATCTCGATAGTCCGGTTGGTGACATTGTCCAGGAACATCTTATCGTGGGATACGATCACCACGGCCCCTGGGAAAGCGATCAGGAACTGTTCCAGCCAGAGGATGGATTCTATATCGAGGTGGTTGGTGGGCTCGTCCAGCAGCAGCACGTCATTCTTTTGCAGCAGCAGCTTGGCCAGTTCGATCCGCATCCTCCATCCCCCGGAAAAGGTATCTGTCTTCTTGTTAAAATCCGATCTTTTAAAACCCAGCCCCTGCAGGATCTTTTCGGTCTCCCCCTGATAGCTGTAGCCCCCGAGGATCTCGTATCTGTGGGTCAGGTCATTGAGGTCGACCATCAGCTGGTGATAGGTCTCACTTTCGTAATCGGTCCGCTCGGCCAGCTGTTGGTTGATAAGGCCAAGGTCTGATTCGATCCCCTGAAGGGTCCCAAAGGCCTTGTAAGCCTCCTCCAAAACCGTGTTCCCTTCTTCAAAATCGATGTCCTGCCTCAGGAAACCTGTGTTCAGGTCCTTGTCTGAGGCGATGGTTCCCGTATCCGGGACCATGTCTCCGGCCAGGAGTTTCAGGAGGGTCGACTTCCCTGCTCCGTTCCTGCCGATGAGCCCTATTCGGTCTCCCGGGTGCAATCTAAAGGAGATCTCGTCAAACAGGGATTCCCCTGAGAAGGAGACAGAAAGATTGTGCACATTTAACATGATTGTAACCCGCTTTACAGAGATTGGAAAACAAAAAAAGTATCTTTGCCCGAAAGTTTTGCAAATGTTAAAAAAAGGAGACAAAGTCTACAGTATTTTAACAGGAAGTTGCCCGAAATGCCATATGGAGAGCATGTACGAGGATACAAATCCATACCATATGCAGTCCCTTTTTAAAATGCATGAACGCTGTTCCCACTGTGACACCAAATACAAGATGGAACCCTCCTTTTTCTACGGAGCCATGTACGTGAGCTATGCCGTGGGGATCGCCTTTGCCGTGGCGGCCTTTGTGATCTCCTTTCTCATTTTAGGGGCCACCCTCCTCCAGGCCTTCATCAGCATCGTCGCTACCCTGGTTTTCTTTCTCCCGGTAATCATCCGCCTGTCGCGGAACATCTGGATCAATTTATTTAAGCATTACGATCCGGAGGCCCTCACGGAGACTGATGTTTCCCGTAACGCTTCCTGAATCGAGCGACGTCCATCTCAGGCGGGAGGTCGGAACCTTTCTCGATGAAATTGTACAGGGCCCTGGAGGCGTAGGGGGCGATCATGACCCCCCGGGAACCGAACCCGTTCAGCACGTACAGGTCTTTTAGCTCGGGATGCCTTCCCAACAGGGGCCTGCGGTCTGCTACCGTAGGACGTACCCCCGCTACATGATCCACGACCTCGTAATCGCATTTCAGGAAGGTTCGGAGTTTGGTTTCCAGTTCTTCACGGGCATCCCGGGTGGGCAGATTGGTCTTGTCCTGCCATTTGTACGTGGCACCCACCCTGTAGAGGTCCTCTCCCAGGGGGATGATAAAGACAGAGGACTTGATGACCCTGCTTTCCTTCAGTTCGGGAGCTTTCACCGTAAGGAGTTCACCCTTGGTTCCGTTCAGGGGAAGATAGTTGAAATAGGGATCCTGTGTAAGCCCATAGCCCATGGCCAAAACGATGTGCCTGGCTTTAAGACCTTTGTAGCCCACCCCATTATCGAGGATCTCCAGGGATGTTGGCTGGAAACGTTCGTGGATGATGCGTTCCTTTTTGGAGAGATACTCCCAATAGCGTTCCTGCAACACCTCCGTATCTATACGTCCCGTTCCCAGCACTTCCCCGTATCCGAAAGGTGCATCTATGGAAGGATTCTCATTGCGGACCAGCTCGGTTGACATGAGCCGGGAGAGCCCTGGCCTGTCAGAGGCTTCGAACCATCCGTTCTGCTCTTCCGTGCTGGCAAAACGCCTAAGGACACGAAGGGGATGATCCAGGGTCAGCCCGAGCCTGGCTTCAAGACCGGAATAAAAAGGGCGCAGTAATTCGAGTTGCTCATGGGCCTTCCAGGAAAGGGTAAACCTTTTCAGGATGACCGGGTTGTAAAGCCCGCCTGCCACGGTAGAAGCCTTCTGGGAATGGTCACTGATCACCATAAAGGAATTCCCGTTCCCTTCCAGGGTCTCACAAAAAGAAATCCCGGCCAACCCAAGGCCAACCACCAGATAGTCTACCATAGGGCAAAAATAAAAACGCCGCTTGAAATAAGCGGCGTTTCCATCTTATAATTGAATTGGAATTAGCGGAAGGTCTTAGTAGGCCCACATATCCTGCTCCCGGTCCCGGATCGCTTCCTTGATGCGATTGGATTCCAGCAACTGGAAAAGGGCATTATCAGCAATGTAATCGTCTATAGCACGGTCTCCGTGAACGTTATCCTCCTTGTAGATGACGGCGTTGAACCTCCTGGCGTTCAACAACATGTCGAACGATATAGGCTGGGCGGAATTCCGCTGGTTGTACACCTTGGCATCGTGAAGGATCTTCCTGGCACTTGGGAACCAGACCCAGAACAGTTCCACCTTGTTGTCGGCGGGGTTCATGGAGTCGTCTCCCAGGAAGTTCACGTCCGGAGCCACAGGGGCAATCCCTAACAAGCGATACTTCAGTTCTCCCTGGCGCTTGTCAAAATACCAAATACCCTTGATACGATACTCTTCTATATCCGCGGCTGTGATATCCCTCCTGTTTACATATTCAGGGGAGAGTGCCTCACCGGCGTTGATCTGTTCGTATCCGAGATCTGTTGTATCAATTCTTGTCAGGGTGGTCTTTAGATCCTCGAACTTCCTCTTTTCAGTGAAGTAAGAATCCACATAGACATCCGTTAATTTACCGTTCTTGATGTTCTTGAGAAAGACATCGTAGAGCGATCTCCTGTCGGCGCCGATATCGACGGTGTCGGTAGGATAATAGAGAGGGAAATTCACCCGCTCATCCAGGTCGACAACCTCCCAGATGGTCTTGGACCAGAGGATGTCCCTGTCGTCCACATAACCGTATTCCAGAGGCACGTCATCATCCATCGCCAACTGGTTGGCCGTTTTCTTCCCGATATCCTCAGGCTTCTTGGCATTCAGGATGTTTGCCTGGGCCATGATGGAGATCGGTAGCAAGGAAACAGCACCAACGAGAATTACATTCTTCCAATTCATAAAATTCAATTTAACTTTCAATTCTTAGTTTGTGATCTCCACCACTACAGGAGACACTTTCTTAAGTTTATAGGACTTGTTGTTAGTGATATAGGCTTCGATATCGAAGATCTGGACCGCATCACCTCTTCCGGCTCTTTTCAGGGCCGACTTCGCCCTGGAATCCAGCTTGTTGCCTTTTACAAGGACCGTAGGCTGTCCGGGCACTTTGAATTTGAATCCGCTTACCGCGAGGTTCAGGTCAAAGTCGAAATCTTCCAGCAAAGCTCCGATCGTGGAGATCTCCAGGTTTTGTCTCGGCATCTGTGTGCTTCCGGACTCACCTCGTACAGACCCTGCAGGCCTTGGGATATCCTTGATCCTGAATGTGGCAGGAGTGGTAATCCTCTTACCATCAGGCAGTACACCAGAGGCATTGATTGTCACCTCGCGACCCGTTCCCGGGTTCATAACAAATTTACTTCCACTAACTCTTTTGAGTCCGGGTGCGGTGGCATCCACCTTGTTATCCGGAATACCGGGGATGGAGATGGTCATAGGGTTTGCAACCCCACGGTAAACCACGTTCATCTTGTCAGCAGAGATCACAGCAGCATCAGGCTTGGAAATGGTAGAGAAGGAATTCTTAACGGGAACTTCTGTTTCTACTCCATCCTGCATATAGAACAAGGTACCTGCGATTTCGTGGTCTCCAGCGCTTCCTGCGCTGATCAGCAGCTCTACGCCACCTTCTTTGAGCTCGTAGTCTCTTCCTTCTTCCATCTTACGTCCGTCTATGGTCAATTCGGCTTTCACCGGCTTGGCAGATCGGTCGGTCTTCCCGAGTACGATGCTTCCGCTGAATTTTTCACCGGAGTAAAAGGCAGACTTCTCAGAGAACAACTGGGTCTCAAAATTGGTCAGAGATACCTGGCTTGTAAGCTCTCCCTGCAGCATCGCTTTCAAGGCTGCTTCTTCAGTGGCCTTGATATCCGCCTGTAAAGCTGTGAGATTGGCCAAGGAAGCGATCAGGGGGAACCCTTCGTAATGGTAATTGATCCAGTCAACCTTTACACCGTCTCTGCGCTCAACTTTTCCATTCTCATCCCCTGTCTTGAACCTTGCTTTCACTTGATTTGAAACTTCGGGATAGCTATTTCCGAGGATAGCCAGAACCTGAGTACGGTAATCGTTGATCTGATTCATAAACTCCTTACCTTCAGGAGCCAGGTTGTCTCCCTGGAAGAATTTCTGATCCAGGTAATCGGCTTTATCCATCACCTGGTAGTCCTTGGGATCCTCCACATCCTTGGTCATGGAGGTCTTAAGTTCCTGCAGGTAAGTGAAATAATCCGCTGAGAGTTGCTTGATCTTTTGAGCATCCTGGTACAGCTTTTCGTATTTGGCTGCATCTTCAGATGCCTTGGTCTCAAGGCTGGCCAAAAACGCTTGATTGCTTTCGGTTGCCTTTATATTGGAAGCTTCAAACTTTTCGTTCATAAGACCGAAAGCGGATAAAACTTCTTTACTCATATTTAGCGCCAGCATAGCGATGAAGATCAGATACATTAAGTTGATCATCTTCTGCCGGGGCGTTTGTTTTCCTGATGCCATGTTTTCTAATTAGATTGGATTTGTAACTTGATTTGGGTTATTGCTTCGCGACTAATTAGTTTCTGTTCATAGCAGACAACATGCCACCATAGACACCATTCAGAGATGAGAGGTTAGACGCCAGTGATTCCATTTGATCTTTCAGAGCGCCGGCGTTCTGAACGACCTCTTCATTGATGGAGGCCTGCCTGCTGGCACTTTCCAGCTGCACTTTGTACAGGCTGTTGAGAGATTCCATCTGAGCGGCAGCCTGGGCCATCTCCTCAGAGTACTTCTTGGTCGTTTCGATAGCGTCTACCGATGGAGCGATTCCTTTGGCAGCTCCTTCGAAATTGCGGATGCTGTCGCCGAGGCTGGTCATCAGTTCTGCGTCGATATTGGCTTCTTTCAGCAATTCATCCAGTTTCTTGGAAAGCAATCCTTCAGCTTCTTTAGCTTCTTTGGCAGCGTTCTTTCCGCTAGACTGCCCGCCGTTCAATTCCGGGTATACCAGAGACCAGTCGTATTCGTCGTCTACAGGCTCAAATGCACTGATCGCAAAAATAAGGGCTTCCGTGATCAGACCCACGGCGAGGAGGAGACCACCTGTAAGGGGGCCGAACTCCCAGTGAAGGATCTTGAAGAGGGCTCCGATAATTACCACCGAAGCACCGAGGCCATAGGCCATGTTGAATAGTTTCTTTGTTGATTTTGACTGTGCCATAATTCTAAGATTTAATTAAGTTTAATAAATAAGTATTTGGTTTACGTTTGATTTAATTGCTTGATGTTATTGTGTTGAATCTTCTTCTCCCATATAATCCTGTACGGTCCTGAACCCGATGTAGCTCCTTGCAGAATCACGGTATTCGTAATCCCTTGTACTCACCTGAAGGAAATACGCAACGTCTTTCCAGGATCCTCCGCGGATCACTTTCCTCGCATTATCCTTGGAATCTGCGTTGGGGTTCATGGTAGAGGCGTACTCATAAGAACCTGGGAAATAACTGCTGTTGGTCCATTCAGCTACGTTCCCTGCCATGTTGTACAGGTTGAAATCGTTGGGTTCATAGGATTTGGCCTCTACGGTATAGAGGGCCGCATCTGCCGCGTAATCACCCCGCTGTGGCTTGAAATTGGCCATAAAGCAACCGGTGTCACTGATCACGTAAGGGCCTCCCCAGGGATAGGTACCTCCTTCGATACCCCCTCGGGCTGCGTATTCCCATTCGGCTTCAGTAGGCAGTCGGAACTGGTTCACAAACTGCTTCCCACGGGACTTCTGGTCGTCGTTCTTGAATTTTGTCCTCCAGTGGCAGAACGCCTTGGCCTGTGTCCATGACACCCCAACCACGGGATAGTCACTATAGGCATCGTGCCAGAAGTAATCGTTGTGCATGGGCTCGTTGTAGGAATATTCAAAATCCCTGATCCATACGGTGGTGTCCGGATAGATCTCGAGCTCTTCGGTACGGATGAATTCTTTTCTTCGCCTGTCCCGGTTACGGGCGGCCTCTTCGATATCCATCCAGGTATACTTATACTTTAATTTGGAAACGTCAATAATGCGCAGTCCGTTAAAGGACTCCTCTTCAGAGATGTAGAGGGAATCCATGACCTCGGCGTAGTACTCATCCGGATAATCCGAGGTATCCCAGACGAGATCCTCGTCCGTATTTAATTTATACCCTTCGTACCCGGTCGCACCCATTCCCGAATAATTGTCCATCATATATTTCTCATAAACGGACATCCTGGTCGTATCGGCGCTCTTAAAAGCGTACTCGCCGATCCCGCCATCTTCAGGTCCCATTCCGAGTTCGTCAGCCAGAATAGCCAATCGGGTCCTGACGATAGAATCGCGGACCCACTCAACGAACTGACGATATTCACTGTTTGTTATTTCGGTATCGTCCATATAGAAGGATCTGACCGTTACTGTTTTGGTTGGGGCATTGAGAACCTGCGCCACATCCTCCTCGCTTTTACCCATGATGAAAGCACCTCTCGGTATGAGCTCCATGCCGTAGGGTTTTTCAGGGTACCACTTCTTTCCTTGGACGCCCACCAGTTCTCCTCTTGTTTTAGACCCGCAACTTGAGAGTAAAAAAACAAACGCTATAGATAACAACAATAGCTTCTTCATACTTAGGTTAAATTTCGATTTAGATTTTAAGCAGTAATGTCAATTATACTCTCTAAAACTACTTTTTGAGTAAATTATTGTACGTTAACAGCCTTCCTTACAAAAATTTCAATTTTAGTTCAGGCCTTTCTTATAGGCCTTAAACCACCGTTCCGGAATGATCTGATCACAAGCGTCCAGATAGTCCTGCTCAGTGCAAGGTAATAACGCGGGTGGATTGGATTTAGTATGCGAAGAAGTAAATGGAGGAACCTCTACCCACCACCTCTGGGTGAGCAGGCTCTTGAAGAATACGAGCTCCTCGGTTTCCGTGGGTACGATAAACTTGGTAAAATCCTTGTTGGAGGCACTGGGGCGCTCCTTTATTCGGAAGTTGAAGCCTTCCATAAAATACCAGATGATCTGGGAGACGAGCTGGTAGGACTGAGGGGTGTTTTCGATCTCATAGATGCCGAAGACGGCCACGTTCTCACTCATCCCGGCATACCTGGAGATGGCGCAGATCTCCCGCCCGTCAAAACCGTTGGGGGAAAAGTGGGCAGGGCAGCCCATCTCACTGGCCTTGACAGCCCGCATATCCAGGCTGACGGAATGGGCATTCCTCAGCACGGGTTCTGCCAGGGTGATGTCTGAAGTGATCTCCCCAAGGCGGTAAGCATCAAAGAAGAGTTTTTCCATCAGGTCGATCTCCTCCTGGGCATTGAAGTAGCTCTGGTACCCGATATTTGAAAAGTTGAAAAGGTTGTTGGGCTTGTCGGTGATGATCTTACTCATATAGGAATGGGAAGAGATCAGCTCCTCATCCGCCCCGAAGTCGAACCTGCTGTCTATGGAGACCAGGTTGATCAGGTCTTTGATCCTGTCAAAGGCACGATAGGTGGGATAGGTGATATCCTGGGTAGCACCTATTATAACAGGGATCACATTTTCTTCCAGGAGCTCTGCCGTGATCTCCTTGACCACGAAATAGGTGTCCTCCACGGTTTCCCCCTCTTCCACGTTGCCGAGGTCCACGATGTTCACGTTCCAGTTTCCCAGCATCAGTTTGTACAACTGTATGCGGATCTCCACCAGAGCGAGCTTTTCGGGTTTCTTTTCGAAGGCGTTCCGGGATTCGTTCACTCCCAGGATCGCAAAGGAGGCGTTGGCCAGGACCGGAAGTCCATCCCTTTGGGTATGCTTGAAGATGTTTTTACCCAGGGATTGGGGTGGTAGCAATTCACAGTGCGCCAGGGCCTTGTCTTCTACCGGAACCAGGAAATCGAACGCCATGGGAATTCGTACAGCTAAGGTTATTTACTTTTTTTCCGGGGCTTTTTCTTATCCAGGAGGCTTTTGGCGTCTTCCAGGCTCACTTTGGTGACATCCACCTCTTTGCCCAGTTCGGCCTTGGTCCTGCCCTTGATGATATTGTGCCTCCCCCAGCGGGCTTTTTCAATGCGGATGCCTTCCTCCGGCCATTCTCTCACCACCCGCTCGGCTTCCTTCTTTTTCTTGGCCTCGATCAGCTCGGCTATGTCTTCCTCAGACAGGTTGTCAAAGTCGTACTTCTTGCTCACATTGATGAACATCCCGTCCCATTTGATAAAAGGCCCGAACCTTCCCGTTCCCTTGGTCACGTCCTTTCCTTGGTATGAGGTGATGGGGGCATCTGCCTTTTGCTTTGCCCTGATGAGTTCAACGGCCCTGTCCATGCCCACATCCAGGGCATTCTCCCCACTCTCCAGGGAAATGAATTTCTTTCCGTGACGGATATAAGGTCCGTACCTGCCCACGTTGGCCTCCACTTCATCCCCTTCATACACCCCGAGCTTCCTGGGGAGCTTAAAGAGGTCCATGGCCTCCTCAAAGGTGATGGTGGTGATCGACTGATCCGGAAGCAGGCTGGCAAACAGGGGCTTTTCCTCTTCTTCGGCCGTGCCGATCTGGACCATGGGTCCGAAACGTCCCAGCCTGGCAGAGACCTGCCGCTTGGTCTTGGGGTCTACCCCCAGGACGCGTTCCCCGCTGGCCCGGTCTGCGTTCTCCTCCACGTCCACCACGTTGGGATGGAAGTCCTTGTAAAAATCCCTCATGACCTTTTGCCAATCCTCCTCCCCGGAGGCGATCTCGTCAAAATCCTTCTCCACCTTGGCGGTGAAATGGTAATCGAGGATGTTGGCGAAATTGTCTACCAGAAAGTCGTTGACGATCATCCCGATATCGGTGGGCACCAGTTTCCCCTTGTCGGAGCCTACGGTCTCGCTCAACTTGTTCTCCTCAATAGTATTGTTTTCCAGAACGAGCTGGCTGTAGGCCCGTTCCGTGCCTTCCACGGTTCCTTTTTCTATATACCCCCTGTTCTGAATGGTAGAAATGGTGGGGGCGTAGGTCGAGGGCCGCCCAATTCCGAGTTCCTCCAGTTTCTTTACCAGGGAGGCCTCAGTAAATCGGTATGGGGGGCGTGTAAACCGCTCGGTAGCGGTGATATATCTGTTGTGAAGGGAGTCGCCTTCCTTCAGGGCAGGGAGGATGCCTTCCTGTTCCTCCAGGTCCTCTTCGTCTTTTCCTTCCATATACACTTTCAGGAAACCGTCGAATTTGATGACCTCCCCGCTGGCGGAGAACTCCTCACTGTGGGTGGTAGCTTTGATCTTTACGTTGGTCCTTTCCAATTCGGCATCAGCCATCTGGGAAGCCAGGGTCCTCATGCGGATCAGTTCGTACAACCTGGCCTGGTCGCGTTCCACCTTGGGGTGCTGCAGGGTCATGTCCGTGGGCCTGATGGCTTCATGGGCCTCCTGGGCTCCCTTGGACTTCCCTTTGTAATTCCTCACCTTGCTGTAGCGTTCCCCATAGAGGGATACAATGGCCTGTTTGGCATCATTGATGGCCTCGGGAGAGAGGTTCACACTGTCCGTCCTCATATAGGTAATGAGCCCCGCCTCGTACAATCGCTGGGCAACCTGCATGGTCCTCGCCACAGAGAAATAGAGTTTCCTGGACGCTTCCTGCTGGAGGGTGGACGTGGTAAAAGGGGCTGAAGGTGATTTCTTTGCAGGTTTCTTGTCGAGGGAGGATACTGAAAATGCAGCCTCCAGGTTTTTTCTGAGGAAAGCCTCAGCCTCGGCCTTGGTGTCAAAGGTCTTAGGAAGTTTCGCGCTGAACACTTCCCCTTCTGCCGTGCTGAATTCCGCATTGATTCGGAAGGAGGCCACCGGCTCAAAGGCCTCGATGTCCCGCTCCCGCTCCACGATAAGGCGGACAGCCACAGACTGCACCCTTCCGGCAGAGAGTCCGGGTTTTATCTTTTTCCACAGTACTGGGGAGAGTTCATATCCCACCAAACGGTCCAGGACCCTGCGGGCCTGCTGGGCATTTACCAGGTCGTAGTTGATCCCCCTGGGATTGTCTATCGCTTTCTGTATGGCCGATTTGGTGATGGAGTTGAAGACGATCCTTCGGGTCTTGTTCTTGTCCAGGCTAAGGGTCTCGGCCAGGTGCCAGGAAATGGCCTCCCCTTCACGGTCCTCATCGCTGGCCAGCCAGATCATTTCGGCCTTATTGGCCAGGTCCTTCAATTTCTTGACCAGGGATTTCTTGTCCTTGTCTACGATGTACTTGGGTTTAAAATCATTGTCCACATCAACACCCAATTCCTTGGAAGGCAGGTCTGCGATATGCCCGAAACTGGACTCAACCTTAAAGTCCTTCCCCAGAAATTTCTCGATGGTCTTGGCCTTGGCAGGTGATTCTACAATTACTAAATTCTTAGCCATTCAATGATTTTTGAAGTCACAAAAGTATGGCAAAAAATTTATTTGCATTCTTTTATGCTCCACCCTGCCTTATATTTCTTTCCCTCAGACTCTTTTCTGCGGAGTGATCCCGGGCTCAATCCAGGGAGAAGGTACTGATCAGGTCCAGGCCCGTATCACTATATAGGTATTGATACAACACTTCATCCCCTATCATGAGGAGGTGCTGCTGCAGGGGAATGACGTCGAAGGTGGTGATATCCTGGAAATGCTGCACCTGGGTGAGGTCCGGGGTATTCGATTTGTCAAAGACCTTCAGGCCAAAACTGCCATCACAGACAAAGACCCTGTCATCCTTCACTCCGAGGCCGTAGGGTTCGTCCATCGGATAGGACTTGAGCAATGCGGGGTTGCTGAGATCCGCGATATCGATCACGAAGAGTCCGCTTTCGGTAGCCCCGCAATTGTTTCCGCCCCTCAGGGTCACGTAGGCATAGTTCCCATCCACGACCACAGGATCACAGGCCGTACCGTGCTGGAACTCCGAGACAAAGCCGGGCTGGGCGGGATTAGTGATATCATATATATACATCCCGCTCCGGCTCCCGAGGAAAAGGTGGTCTCCCTGGTTGAAGATGGTCTCGATGTCGAAGCCGGCGTAGACGTCCTCCAGGTCCCGGGGGTTACCGAGGTCGGTGATGTCAAATACATTGATGGAATGGTTGTCTACGGCGTAGAGAAAATCCCCCACGATCTTGAAGCGCGCCAGGGAACCTCCCTGCCCTACGCTGTTGGCTGCTGCATCCATCATCAGTATATTCTCAAAACGCATCTGCACCTCTTCCACCAGCCGTCTTTCCGTGGTCACTTCCCAGCCTATCAATACCTGGTCGGGATTCCCCCAGCCGTCATACTCAAAGATATCCGCTTCCATAGGCCAGACCACATTGTCCCGAAGAACGTTCTCGAGCCGGTTCACGATACGTATATTGTCTATGTCTGAGATATCAAGTACAATGAGGTCCGTCAGGCTGTCTGCGTAGAGGTAATTATCCTTTATGGAGATGTCCACATTCCCGGCGATTTTGATAAAGGCCACCTTCCTGGGGGAGGCGGGGTCACTGTTATCGATCACGTGCACCCCCTTGTACTTGTCATTTACAAAGATCAGGTCCTGATAGGCGTAGATCTTTCCGGACTCATCTATGGGCACAGGCGTGATGATGTCCACACCGTTCTTGAATTCTTCCAGGGTCATGGTCAGGGGTCTTGCCACGAGGTAGTCTGCATATTTGCCTGGTTCATCCTCTGAACATGAGATCAGGCCAAATACGGCAATGAGGGGCAACAGGAATTTCAGGGTTTTCATAGGGCGTTTCTTAATTGGGTTGAGGTTACACAATAGATACGTTCCCAACGGCTGAGTTGCGTCTTCTTTTATGAAAATATTCACCTGCCAAATTGTCATAAAAAAGGATATTGTGTTATCTTTGCGGTCCTTTAATAACACGGGCAGTAGCGATTTTGCATGGAAAAAGTAATTGACGAAAGCGTACAGGGCTCCCCTCTGATGATCACCTCAGACGGGAAGAACAACCGCAAACTCTACATTGAAAGCTACGGCTGCCAGATGAATTTCTCGGACAGTGAGATCGTGGCGTCCATCCTGGCCCAGGAAGGGTTCAATACCACTTCGGAACTCGAAGACGCCGACCTGGTCCTGGTCAATACCTGCTCCATTCGGGAGAAGGCAGAGACCACGGTCAGGAGGCGACTGGAGAAATTCAACGCCGTCAAAAAGAACAGGCCTCACATGAAAGTGGGAGTGCTGGGCTGTATGGCAGAGCGACTGAAAAGCCAGCTGCTCGAGGAAGAGAAGATCGTGGACATGGTGGTGGGCCCTGATGCCTACAAGGACCTGCCCAACCTGGTACGGGAAGTGGATGAGGGCCGCAATGCGGTCAATGTGATCCTTTCCAAGGAAGAGACCTACGGGGATGTGGCCCCGGTACGCCTGAATTCAAATGGGGTGACCGCCTTTGTCTCCATCACCCGGGGGTGCGACAATATGTGTACCTTCTGCGTGGTCCCCTTTACCAGGGGAAGGGAACGCAGCCGGGACCCTCAGTCGGTCGTACAGGAGGTCAATGAGCTCTGGGAACAGGGCTATCGGGAAGTGACCCTGCTGGGACAGAATGTGGACAGTTACCTTTGGTATGGGGGCGGACTCAAAAAAGACTTCGATAAGGCGACGGAGATGCAGAAGGCCACCGCCGTGGACTTTGCCGGGCTCCTGGCGATGGTGGCGGAAGCCCAGCCCCGGATGAGGGTCCGTTTCTCCACCTCCAACCCACAGGACATGACCCTGGAGGTAGTGGAGACCATGGCCCGATACAAGAATATCTGCAACTACATCCACCTTCCCGTACAGAGCGGGAGCGACCGCATCCTGAAGGCCATGAACCGCCTCCACACGCGGGAAGAGTACATGAAGCTCATAGATGATATCCGGAGGATCATCCCGGATTGCGGGATCAGCCAGGACATGATAGCCGGCTTCCCCGGGGAGACGGAGGAAGACCACCTGGAGACCCTGTCGCTTATGGAGTACGTGAAGTACGACTTCGGCTTCATGTTCGCTTATTCTGAGCGCCCGGGTACGCTGGCCGCCAGGAAACTCGAAGACGACATTCCCGATACCGTGAAGAAGAGGAGACTGCAGGAGATCATTGCCCTGCAGCAAAAGCACAGCCTCTACCGCACTTCACAACACCTGGGCAAGATCGAGGAGGTGCTGATCGAAGGGCCTTCAAAAAAATCAGATGAACACTGGATGGGCAGGACCTCAAGCAATACGGTAGTGGTCTTCCCCAAGGAACAATATAAAGTGGGGCAGTTCGTCATGGTAAGGATAGACGACTGCACTTCGGCCACCCTGCTGGGCGAGGCCGTAGGACCCGCCGAAAACATGAATTAATGGAAAGCGTACAAGCCATCAAACAGCGATTTGGGATCATAGGCAATGACCCCAAATTGAACAGGGCCCTGGAAAAGGCCATTCAGGTGGCCCCCACGGATATCTCCGTGCTCGTAACCGGGGAAAGCGGTGTCGGGAAGGAAGCCGTTCCCAAGATCATCCATTCCCTCTCCCACCGCAAACACGCCAAATATATAGCCGTGAACTGCGGGGCCATCCCGGAGGGAACCATAGACAGTGAGCTGTTCGGTCATGAGAAAGGAGCCTTTACGGGAGCTACCCAGACCCGAAGCGGGTATTTTGAGGTAGCAGACGGAGGGACCATTTTCCTGGATGAGGTAGGGGAACTCCCCCTGACCACCCAGGTCAGGCTGCTGCGTATCCTGGAGAACGGAGAATTCCTCAAAGTAGGTTCTTCCCAGGTACAGAAGACCAACGTGAGGATCGTGGCTGCAACCAACCTGAATATGATCGAGGCGATCAAAAAGGGGAAGTTCAGGGAAGACCTCTATTACCGCCTGAGCACGGTAGATATCAATATTCCCCCCCTTCGAGACAGGAAGGACGACATCCACCTGTTGTTCCGCAAATTTGCATCCGACTTCAGCCAGAAGTACAAGATGCCGACCATCAGGCTGGAAGAAGACGCAGTTCAGCTGCTGGAAAAATACCGGTGGCCCGGGAACATCAGGCAGTTGCGGAATGTTGCGGAGCAGATCTCCGTCCTGGAGGAAAGCAGGAGCGTTACCCCGGAAACCCTGAACAGTTACCTCCCACATGCGAGCGATTCCAACCTCCCGGCCGTGGTGGAACAGCAAAGCAGGAAAGGGGATTTCAGCAATGAGCGGGAGATCCTCTACAAGGTGCTTTTCGACATGAAAGCCGACCTCAATGACCTCAAAAAACTAACCCTGGAACTCCTGCACTCAGGAGATTCCGAAAAGGTACAGGAGGAAAACGAATCCCTCATCCGCAAGATCTACGGGAACGAGGGCGGAAGGAAGGATGAGTCCGACGCGGCAGTGGAATTGCTGCCACCCCATGAAAGCAGGATCGAAAAACCCGCCGAAACACCCCAGGAAGACAAGTACCATTTTGCGGAGGAGATCGAAGAGGAAGAAACCTTATCTTTACAGGAAAAGGAGATCGAGCTCATCAAGAAATCCCTGGAGAGGAACCGGGGAAAAAGAAAGGCGGCCGCCTCCGAACTGGGGATCTCCGAAAGGACCCTCTATCGCAAAATCAAACAGTACGACCTGTAGTGAATAAAAGCAAATTCACCCTCATTCTCCTGGCCCTGGGCCTGCTCCTGAACGGATGCGGGGCCTATAATTTTACCGGGGGAGATGTGGGTTCGGCCAAGACCTTTACGGTCAATTATTTTCAGAACTACGCCTCCCAAAGCCCGGGTTCGGTCTTTGATCCCGGTCTTGACCGGGAATACACCCTCTCCCTTCAGGACCTGATCCTGAACCAGACGAGCCTCGACCTGGTCTCGGCCAATGGCGACCTGGTCTACGAAGGAGAGATCGTGGAATACAGGGTATCGCCCATGTCTGCCACCTCGGAACAGCGGGCAGCCCAGAACCGTCTCAGTATCTCAGTGAACGTAAGGTTCTTCAACAAGACCAAGGAAGGGGCCGAATTCGAGAAGCGCTTCTCTTTCTTCTTTGACTACCCTGCCACAGCGCAACTCGCATCGGTACGGGATGAGGCCCACCAGGTGATCTTCGAAAGGATCAACCAGGACATCTTTAACGAATCTTTGGCCGACTGGTAATGAAAGTGACAGACTTTACATATCTCCTGCAACATCCGGACAAGGTCGTGGACCCGGTACAGACCCGTCAGTTGGAGGAGGTGGTAAAGGAATTCCCCTATTTCCAGGCAGCCAGGGCCCTGCAGCTGAAAGGGCTGAAGAACCTCAACAGTTTCCGCTACAACAACGCCCTGAAGGTTACCGCTGCCTATACGGCAGACAGGGACGTCCTCTTCGACCTGATCACTTCCCCTGAATTCCTTCAGAATTCCATAGCAGATGCTATTTCCGGGAAGACGGCTTCCCTGGAGGCGACCGAAGTGGATGTGGAAACCGTGGAAGCCGGGGAAGAGAGTCCTGCCCCTTTACTGGAGGAAACCCCGGATGCTCCTCTGCCCAGAAATAGCCGGGACGCAGAAGACATTCTGGATCCCGCCCTGTTTGCCTCCAAAGACCCCGAGATCGACAAGGCGATCGCCCGGGAGAAAGAAGCCGCGGAGAAGGAACTCGAACTGGGTCAGCCCCTTCCGTTCAAACGGGATGAAAAACATTCCTTCCTCGAATGGCTGCAGCTGAGTTCGGCCAGACCGCTGAGAAAGGATAAACCCGCCTCACCCAAAAAAGCGGATATCCCCAAGGACATGGTCTTCCCCATCCCCGAGGAAGCTGAAAAGAAGAAGAAGTTTGAGCTCATCGACCGTTTCCTGGAAGAAAACCCCAAGATCGTCCCAAAGGAAAAAGAGCACGCTCCTGTAGACATCAAGGGATCGACCAGGATCGATTCGGAGGAATTGATGACAGAGACCCTGGCCAAGGTTTACCTGGAGCAAAAAAAGTACAAGAAAGCCCTTCAGGCATATAAAATATTAAGTTTGAAATATCCGGAAAAAAGTAGTTTCTTTGCAAGCCGAATTAAAGCGGTAAAGCAGTTACAAAAGGAAAATTCTTGAGATGAGCACATTTACGATATTCCTGATCCTGATCATAGTGGTATGTTTTCTCCTGGTCCTTGTGGTCATGGTACAGAACCCCAAGGGAGGCGGACTTTCTTCATCCTTTGGCGGAGGTGGAACACAGGTAGTTGGAGGGGTGAAGAAGACAGGGGATTTCCTGGACAAGAGCACCTGGACGCTGGCCAGTTTGCTGATCGTCCTCATCCTGCTTTCCAATGTAGCCCTCAAAGGCAGTTTCGGAGAAGCTGATTCCAAGTTGCTGCAGGGAGACGATATCGAAAACGCCATTCCCGAGACCGTCCCTGAAGAGGTACTCCCAACAGATACCTCCACTCCTCTGGATACGATTCAATAGAAGTCCAGATCAAAAAACTCAATAAAAATGCCAGCTCAGATGACAAGCTGGCATTTTCATTTTACAATCTGTCAGTTTTTGGCGGTTGGCATAATTTCTGCCATGTTAAATCGGAAATTTAAAAATTAAAAAAATACACATATGGCTAAACTTAACATCAAACCATTAGCAGACCGGGTTCTCATTGAGCCTATGGCAGCAGAAACCAAAACTGCCTCCGGGTTGATCATCCCCGACACTGCAAAAGAAAAACCACACAAAGGAAAGGTCGTGGCCGTAGGTCCGGGTACCAAAGATGAAAAGGTCACTGTTAAAGTTGGCGATACCGTCCTGTATGGAAAATATTCCGGTACAGAGCTGAAATTCGACGGAACTGACTACCTGATGATGCGCGAGAGCGACATCCTGGCGATCATTTAATAACCTGAGGAATCTCAAACCAATAGAAATTCCCGAAGAACGAAACAAAAAACATCACAGAATTATGGCAAAAGATATAAAGTTTGATATAGAAGCAAGAGACGGATTGAAGCGGGGCGTAGATGCCCTTGCCAATGCCGTAAAGGTCACTTTGGGCCCCAAAGGAAGGAACGTGATCGTAAGTAAATCCTTCGGAGCACCTCAGGTGACCAAGGACGGGGTTACCGTGGCCAAAGAGATCGAGCTGGCGGATGCCCTCGAGAACATGGGTGCCCAGATGGTGAAGGAGGTTGCCTCCAAGACCAATGACCTGGCAGGAGACGGTACCACTACCGCAACCGTACTGGCCCAGGCTATCGTAAAGGAGGGACTGAAGAACGTAGCCGCCGGTGCAAACCCAATGGACCTCAAAAGAGGGATCGACAAGGCTGTGGAAGCCATTGTGAACAACCTGACTAAACAGGCCAAAAAAGTGGGGGATTCCTCAGAGAAGATCAAGCAGGTCGCGGCCATTTCCGCCAACAACGACGAGACCATTGGAGACCTGATCGCCCAGGCTTTCAACAAGGTCGGGAAAGAAGGTGTCATTACCGTGGAAGAGGCTAAAGGAACCGATACATACGTGGACGTAGTGGAAGGGATGCAGTTTGACCGCGGATACCTCTCTCCGTATTTCGTCACTGATTCCGAGAAAATGGTCGCTGAACTGGATAACCCTTACATCCTGCTCTACGACAAGAAGATCTCCACCATGAAGGACCTTCTCCCGGTGCTGGAGCCCGTGGCCCAGTCTGGCAAACCCCTCTTGATCATCGCAGAGGATGTGGATGGGGAAGCGCTTGCCACCCTGGTGGTCAACAAACTGAGGGGATCCCTGAAGATCGCAGCCGTTAAAGCTCCCGGATTCGGGGACCGCAGAAAGGCCATGCTGGAGGATATCGCCATCCTGACCAAAGGAACCGTGATCTCCGAAGAGAGAGGATTCTCCCTCGAGAACGCCAATATCGACATGCTTGGAAGCTGTGAAAAAGTGACCATTGACAAGGACAATACCACCATCGTGAACGGGGCCGGAAATGCCAAGGACATCAAGACCCGGGTAAACCAGATAAAAGCTCAGATCGAGACCACTACCTCGGATTACGACAAGGAGAAACTGCAGGAGCGACTGGCCAAACTGGCCGGAGGTGTCGCCGTACTCTATGTAGGTGCTGCTTCTGAAGTGGAAATGAAGGAGAAGAAGGACAGGGTAGACGATGCCCTGCACGCCACACGCGCGGCGGTGGAAGAAGGGATCGTAGCCGGTGGGGGTGTGGCCTTTATCAGGGCCCAATCTGCCCTTACCAAGGTACAGACCGAAAACCCCGATGAAGCGACCGGACTCCAGATCGTATCCAGGGCTATCGAATCACCTCTCCGCACTATCGTGGAGAACGCCGGAGGCGAAGGATCCGTTGTGGTAGCCAAGGTATTTGACGGGAAAGGCGACTTTGGATATGACGCCAAAACCGAGAAATATGTCGATATGATGAAGGCCGGGATCATCGACCCCAAGAAGGTGACCCGCATCGCCCTTGAGAATGCCGCTTCCGTAGCCGGAATGATTCTCACTACCGAGTGCGCCCTCACCGACATCAAAGAGGAGAATCCGCCAGCACCCCCAATGGGAGGAGGCGGAATGCCCGGCATGATGTAATTCGGGATCACTCCATAAACCATTAAAAAGCCACTGAGAATATCAGTGGCTTTTTCTTTTTTGGCAGTCCTGCAAAAAAGGGCAGTATTCCCTATTTTTGCAAAAAACTGAATATGTTAGACCGCCTGAAACCCGAGGTCAGATCCATCTTAGTAAAAGAAGGACTTCCCGTGAAAGATCGATTGAAGAACCTGTGTGAATACCTGAAGGCAGAGGTGCCTCATTACGACTGGGTGGGCTTCTATTTCCGGAACGGCGATAAGGAAGAACTGAAGCTGGGACCTTACGCGGGTGCTCCCACAGACCATACCATCATCCCGTTCGGGAAGGGAATCTGCGGACAGGTAGCTTTGAGCAATGCCAATTTCGTGGTCCCGGATGTCTCTGCACAGGACAATTACATCGCCTGCAGCCTGACGGTCAAATCCGAGATCGTCATCCCCCTATTTGTGGACGGGAAGAACATAGGACAGATCGACATCGATTCGGAGACTCCGGATCCCTTCACGGAAGCGGACGAGCGTTTCCTGGAATTCGTCAATGCAGAAGTAGCCGGAATTCTTTAAAACTTTCCCTTTTTTGTTGATAAGACAGGACCTGCCATAGGCCTTAAAAAAGTACCTTTGGAGTCTCGATCGACATTCAAAAATTTTAGTTATGGGCACTGCCAAAAAAGCAAAATCCGCACTGATCTCCGTCTTCCACAAGGACGGCCTTGAACCCATTGTAAAAAAGTTCCACGAGCTGGGCATCACCATGTATTCCACGGGGGGTACGGAATCTTTCATCCGTTCCCTGGGCCTGGAGGTCATCCCGGTAGAGGAGGTGACGAGCTATCCTTCCATTCTCGGCGGACGCGTCAAGACCCTGCACCCCAAGGTCTTCGGCGGTATCCTTAACCGGCAGGACAACGAGGGTGACGTGGCCCAGCTGGAGGAATTTGATATCCCCCAGCTCGATATCGTCATCGTGGACCTCTACCCCTTCGAAAAAACGGTAGCTTCGGGCGCATCCGAACAGGAGATCATCGAAAAGATCGACATAGGGGGTATCTCCCTGATCCGGGCAGCAGCCAAGAATTACAAGGATGTGCTCTGCGTATCCTCCATGGAGGACTACGGGGAATTCCTCGACCTGATCACCGAAGGGAAGGGAAGCACGACCCTGGCCCAGCGGAAGAACTTTGCAGCCAAAGCCTTTAACGTCTCCTCCCACTATGACACGGCTATCTTCAACTATTTCAACAGGGATCACGGGATCGCTTCCCTGAAGATCAGCGAGACCCAAGGAAAGGCACTCAGGTACGGGGAGAACCCGCACCAGAAAGGGTTCTTTTTCGGCGACTTTGATGCCATGTTCACCAAGCTGCACGGAAAGGAACTCTCCTACAACAACCTGCTGGACGTGGATGCAGCCGTGAACCTGATGTCTGAATTCCGGGAAGACGACCCCACCTTCGCCATCCTGAAACACAACAACGCCTGTGGCCTGGCCACCAGGGATACGGTGCACGAGGCCTATGTGGATGCCCTGGCCGGTGACCCGGTCTCTGCCTTTGGCGGAATCCTTATCAGCAATGTTGAGATCGACTCCAAAACGGCTGAAGAGATCCACAAACTGTTCTGCGAGGTGGTGATCGCCCCCAGTTTCTCAGTCGAGGCCCTTTCCATCCTCAAGGGAAAGAAGAACCGTATCCTATTGGTACAGAAGGAGGTCGCCCTTCCTGAGACCCTTGTCCGCACCTGCCTCAACGGGGTCCTTGTCCAGGATAAAGACCACATCACGGATTCCAGGGAAGGCCTGACCTACGTGACGGAGAAAAAACCGTCAGAGCGGGAATTGCAAGACCTGATCTTCGCCTCCAAGCTCTGCAAGCACACCAAATCCAACACCATCGTCCTGGCCAAGAACCGGCAGCTGTGTGCCAGCGGAACAGGGCAGACCTCCCGTGTGGATGCACTCAACCAGGCTGTACACAAGGCGAGGTCTTTTAACTTCGACCTGGAAGGGGCCGTGATGGCGAGCGATGCTTTCTTCCCATTCCCGGATTGCGTGGAGATCGCCCACAAGAGCGGAATCAGGAGTGTGATACAACCCGGGGGGTCCATAAAAGACCAGCTGAGCATCGATTATTGCGACGAAAATCAAATTGCCATGGTAATGACGGGGACGCGTCATTTTAAACATTAATTTTACTACTTTTGTCGATGAACTTCACCCGTTTATCCGAACCTAACTAAACATTTACCATGGGATTTTTTGATTTTTTAACGGAGGAGATCGCGATCGACCTCGGAACTGCCAATACCTTGATCATCCACGCAGACAAGGTAGTGGTAGACAGCCCTTCCATTGTTGCCCGTGACAGGATCACGGGCAAGATCATCGCCGTAGGCCGGGAGGCCAACCAGATGCAGGGCAAAACGCACGAGAACATCAAGACCATCCGCCCCCTCAAGGATGGGGTGATAGCGGATTTCGACGCCTCCGAGAAGATGATCAACATGTTCATCAAGAACATCCCTGCCCTGAAGAAAAAATGGTTCCCCCCTGCCCTGAGAATGGTCATCTGCATACCCTCGGGCATCACCGAAGTGGAGATGAGGGCGGTAAAGGAATCCGCAGAACGGGTGAACGGGAAAGAAGTATACCTGATCCATGAACCCATGGCCGCGGCCATAGGGATCGGACTGGATATCATGCAACCCAAGGGCAACATGATCGTCGATATCGGAGGGGGAACCACGGAGATCGCCGTGATCGCGCTGGGCGGGATCGTCTGCGACAAATCCGTCAAGATCGCCGGGGACGTGTTCACCAACGACATCATCTACTACATGAGGACGCAGCACAACCTCTACGTGGGAGAGACCACTGCAGAAAACATCAAGATCAAGATCGGTTCCGCCACGGAGGACCTGCAATCACCCCCGGAAGAGATGTCCGTTCAGGGGAGGGACCTGCTCACAGGTAAACCCAAGCAGGTGCAGATCTCTTACAGGGAGATCGCCAAGGCCCTCGACAAATCCATCCTCAGGGTGGAGGACGCCGTCATGGAGACCTTATCACAGACCCCGCCAGAGCTGGCCGCGGATATTTACAATACCGGGATCTACCTGGCAGGCGGAGGATCCATGCTGAGGGGACTGGACCGCAGGCTGTCCCAGAAAACAGACCTGCCCGTGTACATTGCGGAAGACCCGTTGAGGGCCGTAGTGCGTGGTACCGGGATAGCCCTGAAAAATTTAGAACGCTACAAGAGTATTCTCATCAAGTAATTCCCGGAAAAAGATCCTTGGCACACCTTGAGGCGGGGTATCCGGAAGGGATGGGAGCATTCAACAGGAAAAGCGCATGCAACAGATTATCAACTTCATCCTACGCAACAAGACCACCCTGCTCTACCTGTTGTTACTGACCCTGGGTTTGGCGATGAGCATACAATCCCATTCCTACCACAAATCGAGGTTCCTTAATTCTGCCAACTGGCTTAGTGGCAGCGTTTATAATACCCAGTCGGATATCACTGCCTATTTTAATTTGAGGGAGGAGAATAACCGGCTGGTCAAAGAGAACACCCGGCTGAAAAAACTCCTGTACAATTCGGAGAACGGATCCCTCATCGGAGCGGAGACTGATTCTTTCCCTTACCAGGTGATCCCGGCAAGGATCATCAAAAACAGTTATGCCCTGCGCAACAATTACATCACCCTAAATAAGGGTGCTGCCAGTGGGGTAAAACAGGATATGGGCGTAGTGACCTCCATGGGTGTCCTGGGCATTGTGGAATACACTACCGACCAATTCTCGGCGGTGCAAAGCCTGCTTAACACCCGCTCCAACATCAACGCCAAGATCAAGAATACAAATAATTTCGGATCCCTGAAATGGGATACAGATCGGTATGACGTGGTGCAGCTGGAGGATATCCCGAGGATCGTTCCCCTGAATATAGGGGATACCATCGTGACGGGCGCGATGTCGAGCATATTCCCGGAGAACATACCCATAGGGACCATTCAAAAGATCGACCTGCAGACCTCTGAGAGTTTTTATCAAATAGATGTTGCCCTGTTCAACGACATGACCAATTTGAAGAACGTCTACATCATCAGCAACAGGAACAGTCAGGAAATCCGAGAACTGGAAGAAAAAATAAACGATGACCAATAACCTGTACCTTCAGAACGCACTGCGCTTTGTGCTCCTGGTACTGGCCCAGGTGCTGATCTTCAACAGGCTGAACTTCCTCGGGTTCATCAACCCCATGGTCTACCTCCTCTTCCTGTACTGGTATCCTATCAAGCAGCGCAGGAGCGTCTTTATCATAGTCTGTTTCCTCCTGGGAATGACGGTCGATGTCTTCTCCGATACCCTTGCCTTCCATACCGTAGCCTGCACCACCATGGCTTATTTCCGGCCTGCCATCATGCGCTTCGTCTTCGGGGTGAATTACGAATTCCAGAGTTTTAAACTCAGCAATACCACCCGGGTACAACAAATCGGGTTTTTGACGTTCTTAATACTGGGGCACCACACGATTTTCTTTTTACTGGAGATTTTTAGTTTGGCCCATTTGCTATTACTTTTGAAAAAGATCCTTTTTAATGGCCTGGGAACCCTGGTTCTGGGTATCTTGATGATAACGCTATTTAGTGCTGAGAAAGAATGAAAAAGTTCCTGCTTTCTTCCATCATTGTGATCATAGGAATTACCTTTATCGGTAGGCTATCCTATTTGCAGATCTTTCGCACTACGCCCAACCAGGTCCTGGAAGATTCTGCCATACAGGCGATCTACGATTACCCCGAAAGGGGATATATATACGACCGCAACGGGGCCCTGCTGGTGGCCAATCAGCCGGCTTACGACGTGATGGTGATCCCGAGGGAGGTCAAGCCACTGGACACACTCGAATTCTGCTCTCTCCTCGGGATAGACAAACCCAAGTTCCTGGAAAGGTTGCGGAAGGCCCGGGTATATTCTCCGCGCCTGCCCTCTGTCCTGGTCCCCCAGCTCTCCAAGGAGGACTACGCCCGTCTGCAGGAGAAAATGCGCAAATACGAAGGTTTTTATATCCAAAAGAGGTCCCTTCGGTATTATGACACCCACAGCGGAGCCAATGTCCTCGGCTACATTTCCGAAGTGAACGAAAGCGACATCAAGAGAAACCCCTATTACAAACAGGGGGAACTCACCGGGAGGACCGGGATTGAAAAGCAATACGAAGAAGTACTTAGGGGGGTCAAAGGGGTTAAATTCATACAGAAAGACAGGTTCAACCGCGACATAGGTCCATACAAGGACGGAGCCCTGGATACCCTGCCTGAACAGGGAAAGGAGATCCGTGTTACCCTGGATAAACAGCTGCAGGAATACGGGGAAAAACTCATGGTTGGAAAAAGGGGTGGTATCGTGGCCATAGAACCTGCCTCGGGGGAGATCCTCGCCCTGATCTCCGGCCCGACCTACGACCCGGCCCTGCTTGTGGGGAGGGAACGATCTGCCAATTACAGCAAACTCCATTACGATACCATATCCAAACCCACCTGGGACAGGGCGCTGCTTGCCCAGCCTTCCCCGGGATCCCCATTCAAGACCCTCAATGCACTGATCGCACTGCAGGAAGGGGTCATGAAACCCGAATCCACCGTACGCTGCTACAATGGCTTTTTCGTGGGCAATAAAAAAAGGGGATGCCATTGCGGGGGCGGACTGCGGAACATGAATTCGGGCATCTATAAGTCGTGCAATGCCTATTTTGCGCATGCATTCCGGAAGATCTACGAGAAATACCCCACCACGGATGAAGGCATGGACGTGTGGGAAAAACACATGAAGAGTTTTGGGCTAGGGGATTACCTGGGGTACGACCTGCCCACCGGCCGAAAAGGAAGGATCCCGGACAAGGCCTATTACGACCGGGTATACGGGGACAACCGTTGGGCATCTTCCTTTATTATTTCCAATGCCATCGGGCAGGGGGAAGTAGCGGCCACGCCCATTCAGCTGGCCAACATGACAGCTGCCATCGCCAACAGGGGCTATTATTATACCCCCCACATCATCAAGGAGATAGGAGGAGAATCTATCAGCGATCCTAAGTTCACAACGCCCCATTATACCTCCATTGACAAGAAATACTTTGACCCGGTGATCCAGGGGATGGCAGACGTGTACACCCAGGGAACTGCCAAATGGCTGCAGGTACCCGGGATCGAGATAGCCGGAAAGACCGGGACCGTAGAGAACTATACCAAAATCGACGGTGTGCGTACGCAGCTCACGGACCATTCCCTGTTTATAGCCTTTGCCCCCGTCGACAACCCTCAGATCGCACTGGCCGTCTATATTGAACACGGATACTACGGCGCAAGGTATGCAGGGCATATCGCATCCCTCCTGATCGAAAAATACCTCAAAGGGGAGATCACACGCACAGATCTTGAAAAACGAATGCTGGATAAGACCCTGGAGGCCGAGTACGCCAAACCCTATAGCGGGGAGGAGTTCAAGATCAACGAATATGTCTGGTAAAAGCGTCTTTAAAAGGGTAGACTGGCTGACCATCTTCCTCTTCCTGATGCTGGTGTCCATTGGCTGGGTAAACATCTATTCCACAACCCTTTCTGATGAAGGAGGTGCCCTTCTCGACTTCAGTCAGCTTTACGGCAAGCAACTTTTCTTTATCGGGGCTTCTCTCCTGGTCGCTTTTATCCTGCTGAATTTAGACGCCCATTTCTACGAAAGGTTCTCCAGCCTGCTCTACATAATAACCATGATACTCCTCCTGGGGCTTTTTGTTTTTGGAAAGAACATAGCCGGAGCCACTTCCTGGTACGACCTGGGGTTCTTTAACCTGCAGCCTTCGGAACTGGCGAAGTTCACCACGGCCCTGGCCCTGGCGAAATACCTCAGTGATATTCAGACAGACATTAAAAAAGTAAGGGATCAGCTCTTCGCCCTGCTGATCATCCTGGTCCCGGTTTTGCTGATCATCCCCCAACCGGACCCAGGCAGTGCCCTGGTGTTCCTCGCTCTGGTCTTTGTACTTTTCCGGGAGGGCTTTCCCCTCTTTTACCTGGCGGTCGCCCTGATGGCTGTGATCATATTTATCACCACCCTCATGTTCGGAACCATTTGGATAAGTATCATCCTGGCCTTGCTCATAGCGGTCTTCCTACTGGTAAAAAAAGCCAGTTTTAAAGTACCCTTCTTTCCCCTGCTCCTGTTCTTTATCCTGTCAGTGGTCTTTTCCCTCTCGGTGAACTTCGTCTTCGAAAACGTGTTTGAGCAACGGCACCGGGACCGGTTCAGCCTGTGGCTGAGGCTGGAAAAAGACCCGGAAAAACTGGAAGAGATCCGGAAGACCATAGGGTATAACACCTACCAGTCTGAAAAGGCTATTGAATCCGGCGGTGGTTTTGGCAAGGGATTCCTGGAAGGGACCCGGACCAAAGGCGATTTCGTCCCGGAGCAGCATACTGACTTTATCTTCAGCACTGTGGGTGAGGAATGGGGTTTTGTGGGCACGGCCACTGTGGTAATCCTGTTTACGGCCTTGTTGTTGCGGCTGGTGGTCCTCGCAGAGAGGCAAAAAAGCGATTTCAGCCGGATGTACGGATACGGGGTGATCTCCATCCTTCTGATCCACTATTTTATCAATATTGGCATGGTCATCGGCATCCTCCCTACCATCGGGATTCCCCTTCCCTTTTTCAGTTACGGAGGATCTGCACTTCTAGGTTTCACGGCTCTCCTGTTTATTTTTTTGAAACTCGATGCCAACAGGCTGAACGAGTGGCTTTAGAAAGGCCAAGAAGAATCCTTTGTCCCTGCTTCCAGTCGATTTTCCACACTGTCCTCAAGGGTATCGAAAAAATCGATGCCCGTCTCCTCTTCTACCTCATCAATGGAGACCCGGAACTCCTCAAGGGAGCTGGAGGTCTCCCTGTGGGGGATCAAAAAGGCAATGGCCTCCAACGCTTCGCCCTTTTTCCGCAGGACGATCTTAAAAAATGTTTGTGGGACAGAAACGGCCTCGTATCCAATGGACGGCAGGCCCTTTTTGAGCACTCCCCCGGTGATCACGTACAGGGTGTCATATCTCCTTGCCCAATTGCGCACCTGTATCTCCAGCCGGTTCCAAACCCCTGCGTTGAAATCGCGCATCATCGGACTGATATTGCTGGTGTAGAAGGTCTCCTCGTAAGCGGCATCAGAAAATCTGCGGTCCCCGGCAGGGCAGAGATGCCCCCGGTCATAGCCTGAATTCTTGTAATTCCTCCAGTCCGCTGAAAAGGTCTTCACCCTGGGGTCCTCCACGAAATAGGGCCTTTTCCTGTCGTCAGAGGTCAGTTGAGAACGGGTAAGCACGTAAGCCACCCATCGGGCCTGTTCGTGTAACTCGCTGTACGCAAGCGAATAATAGTCATGGGCAATGACTTCTCCTCCCTCTGAAAGAGGCAGGACAAATTCCGGGATCACTGCCCGGGGATCTGATTCCTTCCTATCCCACGATGGGAGGAGGTAATGTTCGATCCCCCAGAAAAGGATGACCACAACCACCAGCAGTGCGGTGTAGATGATCCTGTTCCTTCTCGCTTTTCTCATACCTCTATATCCACTTCTTAAAACGCTGCTAAAATACGGGAATTCTAAGGATGAAGGCCTACCTTTGAAGTGTAAGGTTCAAGGGGGATTTCCGACTATCAGAACTCTTGGTTCATTAATCACAAATACACGAAACGGCACATGCTCACCTGGAAAGACGTTATACATTATTCGGTTCACGGCAATCCCAAACCCGATAACAGGATAGAAAAAACGGAATCGGAATGGAAGGAGGCCCTGACACCTGAACAATTCAGGATCACCCGCAAAAAGGGCACGGAGGCACCGCATTCCGGCGCCCTGTGCAGCATTTACGAAGCGGGCAGGTATGCCTGTGTCTGCTGCGGGACCCCCCTGTTCGATTCCACGATCAAATTCGATTCCGGAACGGGCTGGCCCAGTTTTACCCAGCCCATAAAGGAAAACGCCATCAAATATGAAAAGGACACTTCCTACGGCATGGTCAGGGTGGAGGTGATGTGCAATACCTGCGATGCCCACCTCGGGCATATTTTCCCTGATGGTCCGGCCCCCAGTGGCCTGCGGTATTGCATCAATTCCGAATCCATGGAACTCATCAAAAACACCGCTGATCATGAGTAGTCAAAAGGTCGGCGTTGCCACCCTTGGTGGCGGGTGTTTTTGGTGCACGGAAGCAGTCCTGCAGGAAGTAAGGGGGATTCAAAAGGTCGTATCCGGATATACGGGCGGGAATGCTCCCGGCAGACCCACCTACAGGGAGGTCTGTTCCGGACTTACCGGGCATGCAGAGGTGGTACAGGTCACCTTTGATCCCGATACGATCTCTTACCGCGACCTCCTGCTGATCTTCATGACCACACACGACCCCACTACCCTGAACCGTCAGGGGGCCGATGTAGGCACCCAATACCGGTCTGTGATCTATTACCACGACGAGGAACAAAAAAGGATCGCAGAGGAGGTCATTGACGAACTGGCTGACTCCTTCAATGCCCCAATAGTCACGGAAGTGAGCCCGATCGGCACCTTTTACGAGGCGGAGGATTACCACCAGAATTACTACAGGAACAATCCCGGGCAGGGGTACTGTAGCTATGTGATCACCCCCAAGATCAGCAAACTGAGAAAACTACATGCCGACAAGCTCGGCAAGGCTTGAAAAAGAAAATAATTCCATGAAAAAAGGCCCTGGGTAAGGGCCTTTTCTTTTTGATATATTCTGACTATCAGCCCTTCACATGGGCCAGCTTATCGTTCTTGATGCTGTCTTCCCTGAGGTCCCTCAGCACGTTGACGGCTTCTTCTATGTACACGTCCTTCACGAGGTTCTGGTGCCAACGCTCCCTTTTCTCCTTCAGTAAGGTATCCTTCACAAAAAGCCCCTGCTCGTACTTGACGGATCCGAAGGAGAGCTTGGAATCGTAGTCGGCCAACTTTTTAAAGTAATCCGATTTTTCCCTGTTGGCCTTATCCCTCGCCTTATAGAGGTCGTAATTCAGGGTAACGGTCATTTCGTCCTGCTGTTCCTTCAGCCATTTCGCATTTTCCTCTATGAGTCGCACCTGAGGGTTCTGGGCGATACGTTTGTTGCTTTTTGAGATGATCTTCTCAAAGTCGATCTTCCCATCCCATACCTTGTAGTTGGCAGGGTTGATCTTATCCCAGCTCATGGCATTCGACTGGCCTTTTTCACCCAGGACAATATACCGGTAACGGTCCGGGATGACGATGTCACTTTTAACCCCTTCCAGCTGGTTGGATTCCCCGTTGACACGGTAGAACTTTTGGATGGTCACCTTGATGGCACCAAGGTCTCCATACTCGTTCACGTGAACCACATTCTCCAGCGGATACATGGTCTGTACGGTTCCTTTTCCAAAGGTCTGGTTGCTACCTATGATGATCGCCCTCTTGTAATCCTGCATGGCAGCAGCTAGGATCTCTGATGCCGAGGCTGAGAACTCGTTGACCAGGATGACCAGGGGTCCGTCCCACTGTACCCTTTCGTCCTTGTCCTCATAGACCATTTTGTCGTTATCAGAGGCCCTGACCTGTACTACGGGCCCGTCCTTGATGAATAAGCCGGCCATATCGATGGCAGTGCGCAGGGATCCCCCTCCGTTGTCCCGGAGGTCCAGGATCAATCCCTCCATCCCTTCTTCCTTCAGGCGTTCGATCTCCCTGGCCACATCCGTGGCGGCGTTTCGGTCATTGTAATTCTTAAAGTCGGCATAGAACCCGGGAAGCTGGATCAGACCAAACTTATTCTCCTTGTCCATGATCTTGGCAGACTTAGCGTATTGCTCTTCCAATTCCACGATATCACGGACCACGGTCACTTCTTCAATGGTCCCGTCTACTTTCCTTACCGTGAGGTAGACCTTGGTCCCTTTGGGGCCCTTGATCAGTTTTACGGCATCATCCAGGGGCATGCCCACGATGTTCACAGGGGTCTCATTTTCCTGTGCCACCTTGATGATCTCGTCACCTACCTCAAGTAACTGTCCTCTCCATACAGGTCCGCCAGAGATGATCTCCACGATCTTGGCTCCTTCGGGTTCCGGCTGCAGCCTGGCCCCGATGCCTTCAAAGCGACCAGAGATCTGTCTGTCAAAATAGTCCTTGTCCTCGGGTGCAAAATAGGAGGTATGCGGGTCAAACTTGTCCACGATGGAGTTGATATACTGGGCAAACCTGTCTTTGCGCTCCATATTGTCCACATAATCGAAGAACTCGTCCAGCATTGTCCGGGTCGATTCCCGGGCTTCCTTCTCCACTTCCTTTTCCGTCAGGGACACGTAATTGGGGTCATCCTTTTTCTTCTGTATCTCGTCCTTCAACTTGGAATCGAAGGTATTCAGGGTCCAGAATTTGAGTTGTTTCCTCCATCTTTCCTTCAGTTCTGCCCTGGAGTTGGTAAACGGCCTCTTTTCGTAATCAGAATTGATGTATTCCTCCACGGTGTAATCAAAAGGCTCATCCAGGATCTCAGCGATCAGGACCTTTACTTCTCCGATACGCTTCATGTACCTCTCATGTACCAGGTTGAAGAAGGAAATATCGGTATTCTTGATCTGATCGTCTATCTGGAATTTGTATTGTTCAAAATCCCGTATGTCCTCGGCCATAAAGTACCTTTTGGTGGGATCGAGTACGTCGATGAAATCCTCATACACCGCCACGGACAGATCGTCATTGATCGCCTTGGGGGAATAGTGTCCTTTTTCAAGGACGTAGGTGATGATATCTATTAAGAGCTTATCCTTGTCATTATTCTCAAAGGTCTTGTTCGTAAAGCTGCACGAAGCCACAGCGATCAGAACAGCCAGAAAACCTAAAGCCAGATTCCTTTTCATGTAAATGTTGTTTCTTAAGAGTTCAAAAGACCATTGCAGCGCCCTAAAAACCTGAGGTTTATAAAATTAATCAGTCCCTAAGATATAGAAAAAACCATGCCAATAAATGCCCCCGGCGATAATTTTTTGTTAAAGGCGGTCCGCGCTAATCCTCAGTAAAAACGTATTTTTACGGCTTAAAGTATGCGAGATGAGTAAACCTTTGATCCTGGTGACCAATGACGACGGAATCACGGCTCCGGGATTGCGCACCCTGGTGCGCTGTATGAAGGAACTCGGAGAGGTTGTTGTGGTTGCTCCGGACAGTCCGCAGTCCGGGATGGGCCACGCCATCACCCTGGACAATACCCTCTATTCGAAAAGGGTAGTGATCGACCCGGAGGCGGGGGCCCCCAGGGAATACAGCTGCAGTGGTACGCCGGCCGACTGTGTAAAACTGGCACTTCAGGAATTACTGCACCGGAAGCCTGACATTTGTGTGAGCGGGATCAACCACGGCTCCAATTCCTCCATCAACGTCATTTACTCCGGAACCATGAGTGCCGCCATTGAGGCAGGGATAGAGGGTATTCCAGCCATAGGGTTCTCCCTTTGTGATTACTCCTGGGAAGCCGACTTCTCTCCGGCCGAAGAAGCTGTAAAAAGGATCGTGAGCCAGGCCCTGGAGAACGAAATCCCAAAAGGGGTAGTGCTCAACGTCAATATCCCCAAGGCAGGCAGGGACGGGCTCAAGGGAATCAAGGTGTGCAGGCAGGCGCGTGCCAACTGGAAGGAGAAGTTCGACAAGCGCACCAACCCCTCCGGGAAAGATTACTACTGGCTTACAGGGGAGTTTCAGCTCCTCGACAAGGGGGAGGACACAGACGAGTGGGCCCTTTCTCAGGGGTATATCTCCGTGGTGCCCACCCAATTCGACCTCACGGCCCATTTCGCCATCCAAGACATCAACACCTGGAACTTACATGAACACTAAAAAAGAACTCATTATCGGCTTTGCCGTGGGAATCATAGCCAACGTTTTTGGCACCTTGCTCTATATCCTGCTCTTCTCAGAGATGGGCATACAGGAAACTATCAAAGTAGCGGAAGCACAGGGTTACCTGGGGAGCCTGGTGGCCCTGGGGGCCATCCTGAACCTCATCGCCTTTTTTGGTTTTCTGAGGATCCGCAGGGATCAGCGGGCCAAGGGGGTGCTGGTCGCAACCCTGCTCGCCGCACTGGTCATTTTGTATTACAAGGTATTCTGAAATGAAGTACTACATCATAGCAGGGGAAGCCTCAGGAGACCTACACGGATCTAACCTGATCAGGGGCCTGAAAAAGGCAGATCCCGGGGCCGATATCCGCTGCTGGGGTGGGGACCTCATGAAAAAGGCCGGGGGAACCCTGGTAAAACACTACAGGGACATGGCCTTTATGGGCTTTGCCGAGGTGCTGTCCAACATCCGCCAGATCTTCAGGAATATCGCTTTTTGCAAGGAAGACATCCACGCTTTTACACCGGATGTGGTCATTTTCATCGATTTCTCGGGCTTCAACCTCCGGATCGCCTCCTGGGCCAAGACCGAAGGGTACCGGACAAACTATTATATCTCCCCCCAGGTCTGGGCTTCCCGGGAAGGCAGGGTCCAAAAGATCAAATCGACGATTGACGAGATGTACGTCATCCTCCCCTTTGAAAAACAATTCTACGAGGAAAAACACGGGTTTCCCGTGCACTATGTGGGCCATCCCCTGCTGGATGCCATAGAGGCCAGGGAAACTGCAGATCCCTCAGAGTTCAAAAAGAAGCACGGGCTTTCCGGCGACAGGGAGATCATCGCCCTGTTACCCGGAAGCCGGAAACAGGAAGTGGAGAAGATGCTCACCCTTATGCTTTCCGTGGTTCCTGTTTTCCCCGAGTACGACTTTGTGATCGCAGGGGCGCCGAGCCTGGATGCCGACTTCTATTCCAAATTCACTAAAGAAAGTCGGGTCCACTTCGTGGCTGGCGAGACCTATGCCCTGCTGCAATGCGCGCGCGCTGCCCTGGTGACCAGCGGTACAGCCACCCTTGAGACCGCCCTTTTCAAAGTTCCCCAGGTAGTCTGCTACAAAGGGAGCTGGCTCTCCTACCAGATCGCCAAACGCATCATCACCCTGAAATACATCTCCCTGGTCAACCTCATCATGGACCGGGAGGTGGTGACCGAACTCATACAGAACGACCTCACCCACAAGGCCCTGGTCCGGGAATTGAAGGCTGTCCTTTTGGGACCCAAAAGGGAGGCTGTACTGAACGCCTACGATGATCTTGAAACCAAACTGGGCGGGGGCGGAGCCAGCGAAAAAGCCGCCAGGATGATCGTCAATTCCCTCAGTAGCTGAGCCATTTGCAGGTTCCTTCCCTTGCCATAAATCGGATCTGCCTGAACTCCCACTTCAGAAATAATTTATAATTTTGGTTACAAGGTGCCCCATTTTACCGACTATGTGGAGAAAATACCTTGTTCTGTCCCTATGCCTGGGAGCCCTGTCCTGCGGGGTCGTAAAAAAAAGGACCACCTATGGGTCCGGGCGCACGGTCACGGTGGAACCCGATGAAACCCAAATGGAGATCCCCGGGGATTCCATCCTTGCAGACAGCACAGGTGTGGAACTGGACCCTGAAGCGATCTCCCCCGACAGATCAGAACAGATCATCAATACGGCCCTGACCTATGCCGGGGTGAGATACAAGTACGGGGGTACCACCCGCAGGGGCATGGATTGCTCCGGCCTGCTGTACGTCACTTTCCTGGAACACGATATTTACCTGCCCAGAGTTTCCTTTTACATGGCCAATGAGGGGAAAAAGATCCCCCTGGAGGAGGTGAGCAAGGGCGACCTGCTGTTCTTTACCACTTCCAACCGAAGGAAGCGCATCAACCACGTTGGGCTGGTCGTGGAGGTTGAAGGGGATGATATCCGCTTTATTCACTCCACTACTTCCCGCGGTGTAATCGTATCTTCCCTCAAGGAGGGGTACTGGAATTACGCTTTTGTGAAGGCGACGAGAATCCTGTGAGATGAACCCCCTGGACTTTATTTCCTTGAGGTTGTGCCTGTCCTTTGTCTGTGGCATCATCCTGGGATGGACATTCCCATGGGAACCATCGGCGATCCTATTGCCTCTTGTGCTGAGCTTCATAGTCCTACTGGCCACTCTCTTCCTGGAAAATTACAGGCATGGCATCCTTTTTGGGATCTCTGTCCTTTGTTCCGCTACCTGCCTGGGGATCCTCTCTATTTCGCTGGTACAACCCGGTTTCGAATCCACACACTATTCCCATTCCGTACGGGAAGGGAACCAGCTGTGGGAGGTCAGGGTGAAGGAGACCCTGAAGTCCACGGATTATTATCACAAGTACGTCCTGGAGGTCACGACCCTGAATGGGTTTCCGGCAAGCGGACGTCTGCTGGGGAAGGAAAAGAGGGGTAATTCGCCCCCACTGATGGTGGATGAACACTTGTTGATCCAAGAAGGCATCCAGCCCATTCCTCCCCCACTTAATCCCTATCAGTTTGCCTATAATGAATACATGGAGGTCCTGGGCGTCTACGACCAGGTGTACCTGACGAACGGCAACTACACCAAAAGAGAGGCACCCATCCACAGTATCAGGGGACAGGCGCTACGATGGAGGGAAACCGTGATCAGCGGATTGAATGCCACTTCCATGGGAGAGGAGGAAGTGGGGGTGATCCGGGCTATCCTGCTTGGCGACAGGAATGAGCTGGACCCCGAGGTCTATGGTCAATACAGGGACGCCGGGGCCGCCCACATCCTGGCCGTGTCCGGTCTGCATATAGGGATCCTGCTGCTGCTCATCCGTTTCTTCCTGAAACCCCTGGCCTCCCTCCGTTATGGTAAGACCCTGGCAGCTGTCCTGTCTATCGCGCTGATCTGGGCCTATGCAGTCTTAACCGGACTTTCCCCTTCTGTGGTCCGGGCAGCTGCCATGTTCTCCTTTCTCTCCTGTGCCCTCTACCTCAACAGGCCGTCCAATACCCTGAATATCCTGGCCCTTTCCATGCTGGCCATCCTGCTTATCGAACCCCGTTTCCTGTTCCGGGTTGGGTTCCAGCTAAGCTATGCCGCCGTACTGGCCATCGCATGGGTCTACCCTGTCCTGCTGAGGGCCTGGTATCCCCGAAACCGTTTCCTGAAAAAACTGTGGAAGCTGACAGCAGTAAGCCTGGCAGCCCAACTGGGTGTCATGCCTCTCTGCCTGTATTATTTCCATCAATTCCCGGGCCTGTTCCTGTTGTCTGCCCTCCTCCTTGTACCCGCCCTGGGGCTCCTCATCGGGGCAGGGATACCGGTGGCCATCCTCAGTAGCCTGAACAAAGTGCCGGAGATACTGGCCCTGGCCTATTCTCAACTGATCGGCGGGATGAATGGGGCAGTTCGATTTATCGCCCGACAGGAAGCTTTCGTCATCCGGGATATCCCGCTGGACGAGGTCTCCCTGGCATTGCTCTACCTGCTCCTGGCGTTCCTGGTCCTGAGCCTGCAAAAACCCAGGTTCAGGAACCTCGCGCTCCTCGGGGTCTTTATCCTTTCCCTCCAGGCATGGA
>JBFKPJ010000006.1:0-39272 GCA_041628355.1 Muriicola sp.
AAAAGGCAAGCTACCTACATCGCACCGCTACGACCGTATACCCTTGCTGCGTTCCCACCCTGGGGGATTCTACAGGAGCTGGTCGTGTAGGACTTGCCTCATGCAAATATACAACCTTTTAAATTCAGGCCAATCGTTTCAGAGTTATAAAAGTTTGGGCTAAATTGCCTGTAAATTGCATTCTGACCCATGAATTCCATTAAGTTCCTCACTCTTAATGTCTTGCTGTTATTTTTTCTAAGCTGTGGAGGGGATAAGGACCCTGCCCGCCTGTTCGGCCTGCAGTTCGAAAAAGGAAAAAAGGAATACAGGCCAAAGGATACTATTCGCCCCCTGATCCGAAACAAGAAAGACCTTCCCATCGATTCGCTGACCCTCTCCCTCATGGGAAGAGAACTCCCCTCTGCAAACGGGAGCTGGATCCTGGATGTGGAAAAACTGGGGGTTCAACAGCTCACCGCCACCTTCAGGTCGGAAGGACAGGAGATCAGCCTCTCCGAAGACATCAAGCTACTGGCCCCTGAGCCCCCCAAACTGTATACGTATTCCATCGTCAATGAATATCCCCATGACATGAACTCCTTTACACAGGGGCTTGAATTCCACAGGGATACCCTGTATGAGAGCACGGGATCCGGAGGGGGAGCAAAATCCTATATCCGGAAGATCGACTTCAGGACAGGAGAGGTCTATCAGCAAACCGACCTGGAGGAGGAGTATTTCGGGGAAGGGATCACCCTGCTTGACGACAGGCTGTATCAGCTCACCTGGCAAGGGAAGGTAGGTTTTGTCTATGATGCCCGTACGCTGAACCGTATCGACAAGTTCCAATACGGGAAGAGCAGGGAAGGATGGGGCCTTTGCAATGACGGCACGTACCTGTTCAAAAGTGACGGAACCGAACGGATCTGGCTCCTGGATCCGAAGACCCTGGAAGAAAAGGACGCTATTCAGATCGTCACGAACAAATCGATATTCAACAAGGCCAATGAACTCGAATACGTAGACGGGAAGATCTATGCCAATGTGTGGCAAAAGGAAAGCATGATGATCATCGATGCAGGTACCGGCGCCATCGAGGGGGTCGTGAACCTGGGAGGTCTACGGGAGAAGGTCAGGCAGCATCCCAAACTGGACGTGCTCAACGGTATCGCCTACCATCCCGGGAGAAAGACCTTTTTTGTGACCGGGAAGAATTGGGATACACTGTTTGAGATCACCCTTCAAAAAAAGGAATAGAATGGTCTTTGAAATGATCAAAAAAGTGGAACACGATGATCTTGATGAACTGGATCATGTTAACAATGTCCGCTACGTACAGTGGATTCAGGACATCTCGCGTGCCCATTGGGAATCGAGGGCTACGGAAAGGATGCGGGATAAGGCGATCTGGGTGGTGAGGCAACACCTCATACAGTACAGGAGCTCAGCGACCCTGGGAGATACCTTGCGGATGAGGACCTTCATTTCAAAATCAGAAGGAGCCATTTCTACCCGTGTGGTGGAGATGGAAAACCAGGATAGCGGTCAGGCCGTGATACGATCTGAGACCGAATGGTGCCTCCTGGACCGGGAGACCTACAGGCCTATGCGGATCCCCGAGGAGATCCGGTCCGTTTTTGACAGGGAGTCCCAACACTGATCCTGCCCTATGCGTCCTCTGACGGTTGCCATAATATCCCTCGGTTTTCTTGCCTGGATCACTTCTTGCCGGAAGGATTTTGAGTATCAGCCCAGTTCAGGGCAGCTGGAGTTCTCAAAGGACACGGTCTACCTGGATACCGTCTTTACCAATATCGGCAGCAGTACCTACAGCCTGAAGGTATACAACCGCACCAGAACGGATTATGAGATCCCCGGCATCCGCCTGGCAGAAGGAAGCAACAGCAAGTACCGGCTCAATGTAGACGGGCAGGCAGGCCAGAGCTTCAGGGATATTCCCCTCCTCTCCGGGGACAGCCTGTATATCTTTATCGAAACCACTTTTGACATCTCCCCAACGGGCCAGAACGAATTTCTCTACATAGATCACATCCTCTTTGACCAGGGAGTCCATGAGCAAAGGGTCCCCCTGGTGACCCTTGTACGGGATGCCGTCTTCCTCTTCCCCTCTGCCCTGGCCGATGGCAGTAAGGAAACCCTGCTGCTCGGACTGGATGAGGATGGGGAGGAGTTGCGTATCTCGGGATTCCTGCTCGAGGATGAAGAACTTCGGTTTACGAATGAAAAGCCCTATGTGATCTACGGTTATGCTGCTGTGGGTGATGGCAAGACCCTCACCATGGATCCCGGTACACGCGTCCATTTTCATAAAGACTCAGGTATCATTGTGGGCTCCGGGGGCAGTATCCTCATCAATGGGATGTTGAGTGAGGATCCGGAATTGCTGGAGAAGGAGGTGATCTTTGAGGGCGACCGGCTCGAACCCGAATACCACGACCTACCGGGTCAATGGGGGACGCTGTGGCTGGCCCCGGGTAGTGTGGGCAATGCAATCTCGCATCTTACTCTCAGGAATGCCACGGTAGGCATCCTGGCGGAAGGGAACCCGGAGTCCCCTACCCCTGTTCTTTCCCTTGCCAATACGCAGATCTACAACAGTTCTATGGTCAACCTGTGGGGTCGGAACACGTCGATAGAGGGGGAAAATGTAGTGCTGGGCAATGCCGGCACACACAGTTTGCTCCTGGACCAGGGAGGATCCTATCGGTTTGTACACAGCACGATCGCGAACTACTGGAGCAATGGCTTTCGTACAGGATCAGCCCTGAAGTTAAGCACTTCTGATGAGGCCGATCCGGCAAATGAGATCATTGGGGACCTGCTTCAGGCTGAGTTCATCAATTGCATCACCGACGGGAACACTTCCCGCGAACTTAGCCTTGAACAAAGGCCAGGTTCCGGATTTTCATTCTCCTTTTCCCATACGATGCTCAAATTCACGGACAGTTCGGGTGAATTTGAGAATGACCCCCTCTACGATTTCTCTGACGCCAACCTGTATTTTGATATACTCCTGAACGGTAACCCCGATTTTACGGCTCCCATACGGAATGACTTTACCCTGGGTGCCGGATCAGAAGCAACAGGCAAGGGAGATCCGGAGACGGCCCAGGAGGTACCCCTGGACATCCTCGGCAGGGACCGAACCCAGGCCCCTTCAATGGGTGCCTACCAGCAATGACGGAAAAAGATATTAACAATCCGTTGGATTTGTAGGAAGTTTCTTTCTTTTGAATTGATTTTCAGTATATTGACCCCAAAACCATAAATATTCTAAGGGAAATCTACAATCCTTATTCCCAAAGGATTAGTAATTTTCCCACAATCTCGTGTTTATGGAGTACCGGTATACCATTATCGATGCGAATGCGACCTCCAACCTCCAACTGCAGCATTTTCTGGAGGACCATGGAGAGTTCTACTGTGTGGACCGGGCCCTGGACAGCCGGGAGGGCATCAACGGCATTCTCAAGCACCTGCCGGACCTGGTCTTCATCAACCTGGAAGATGCAGCCATGGACTACTTCCTGATGGTCTCGGAACTGCACCAGTACATGAACGAGCTCCCGCTGATCATCGGCATTGCAAAAAGCAAGGAATACGCCTATCACGCCATCAAGAACGGCTTCTACGACTACTGGCTGCTGCCCTACAACGAACTGGATATCCGCAAGACGCTGCTCAGGCTGAAGAAACAGCACCCAAAAGAGGTCAGTTCCCACACCATCTGCCTGAAATCGTACAAGGATTTCCAGTATTTGAACACTGATGAGATCCTGTACCTGCAGGCAGACAACAATGCCACCGATTTTGTCATGAAGGATGGCAGCGTGATCAGTGCCTTCAAGACTTTGAAGACCTTTGAGAAATCCCTGCCCAAGAACTTTATCCGCATCCACCAGAGTTACATCCTCAACATGGATTACGTTTCGCGTATCAACTATGGCAAGAATATCTGCGCCCTGAAATCGGGCAAAAAGCAATTGCCCTTCTCCAAAACCTACAAGGAGAACATAGACAGCCTGAAAAAGGTACTGTCAAAAAATGCCATCTCCACCCTTAAATCGTAAAATTCTTACAAAACCAGGCTAAATCCTCACAGAAACCCACCGTTCACTAAAAGGAGGGCTTCAGACATACGATCCTTGTGGGACTCGAATAGTTTAGTGGAACTTTAACTCACTAAAAAGATAACCACGATGAAAAAATTAGCCTGTATTTTTGCCATAGCCCTGTTTAGCGTTTCCATGATCTCCTGCACCAACGACACAGCCGAAGACCAGACCCTGTACGAAACACAGGCTACCGACGGAAACTCAAATTCAAGCACTGGAAGAGACGGATAGAGCTTCCAATAATCGAAAATAGAAAGGAGTCTTACTTTTAATAAGACTCCTTTTTTTATATTGTCTTAGAATTTGCTTTGATTATGAATCGCTGCTTCTTAGGATCATTACTCCTGTTATCTTTATTATATGCCTGCAAGAGCCCGGATAAAGAGCTTGTTTCGGATTCTGCGCACTCCTCAATGGACAGCCTTAAATTTTGGCTTGAGGCTGGGAGGAACAAATCCAACTCAAACGATCTCCGATTTAAGCAGCTTGCGAAGCTCGATAAATCCGTAGATACCATTTCGAATGATTCCATTAAAATATCGTTTCTATCAGAAATTTCTCTAGCCTATTCCTCGCTAAATGAGATCAGCTATTTTAATAACGCAAACAATAAACTTATAACCTTTGCAGAACAGATTAAAGACTCCGTCAGATTGGCGGAAGCTTTTTGGGATAAAGGAGCTTTTTACGATTCTCCAAAACTTGAGATAAGAGACAGCGCATATTTTTATTTTAAGAAAGCTCAGAATATTTATCAGTTATTAGGAGATGATGTTTCAACTGCGCGCGTTTTAAGAAGTATGGCCAGTGTTCAAACCGAAGTACACGATAATACGGGAGCCATGGTCAATCTTACCAGGGCAATTGAATTGCTTAAACCCTACGATGAGGACAAAAGGTTGTATGAGGCCTATAATACAATGGGGATAGCTTCCTCGGCTTTAAACGAATTTAAGGAAGCCCTTGAATATTATGAATTGGCCAATGAATACCTTAATTCAGCTCAGCTCGATAAGAGACTACTGGCTTCTTTAGAGAACAATGTAGGTCTTGTGTATTTTAAGATGGGTGATTATCATTCTGCCAAAAAGTTTTATCAACAGGCCCTGGATCGGGATAGCCTCTTCATACTTAATCCGAGCCTATATGCCAAAGTGTTGGATCACCTGGCTATGACTGATTTTAATTTGGGCGAATTGGACTCTGTAGAAGATAATCTATACCGGTCCCAGTATATAAGGGATAGCATTGGCGATCTGGAAGGACTCTCCCTGAATTACTACAACCTGGCCTTGGTGAATAAAGAGATAGGCCGGAAGGCCGATGCCTTTATCTTTGCCGGGAACTCCCGCGACCTGGCCCGGGAGATAGATAATAATTATCGCTATCTGGAATCTTTGAAACTTCTGGCTGAATTGGATCCGGATAATGCCCTAAAATATAATCAGGAGTACATAACCCTCAACGAACAGCTTCAATTAGAAGAAAGGCGAGTTAGGAACAAGTTCGAGCGTATCCGTTTTGAGACAGAGGAAACGGAATCCCGGAACGCGCAACTCGCCCGCCAGCGGGTGATCTGGATCAGTATTGCCGCCGGACTGCTCTTGTTTGCGGTGGCACTTTCCATCATCGTCATACAGCGGATCAAGAACCAGAAGCTCCTGTTCCAGCAACAGCAACAGGAGGCCAACCAGGAGATCTTCAACCTGATGCTGTCCCAGAAACAAAAGGTGGAAGAAGGCAAGCAGTCCGAACAAAAAAGGATCTCTGAGGAACTGCACGACGGCATCCTCGGGGAGATGAACGGGGTACGGATGATCCTGCTCGGACTTAACAAAAAAGGGGATGAGGCCGCCGTCTCCCTGCGGGAACAGGCCATAGAAAAACTCAAGGACATACAGGAAGAGATCAGGTCCATCTCCCATGAGCTCAACGATTCGTCTTACCAGAAGTTCAACAACTTTATGAACTCCATAGACGACCTGCTGAGAAACAGCTGCCAGTCTGCCGGGATCCAGTACCACTTCTCCTATGACCAGGACCTGGACTGGGACCAGCTGGAAGGATTCACCAAGATCAACCTCTACCGCATCCTGCAGGAAAGCCTGCAAAACTGCCTCAAACACGCCGAGGCTACTTCTATTTACGTCTCCTTTGAGATCGATGGGAGTCAGATCGTGATCACCATACAGGATAACGGCAAGGGCTTTGACAGTTCAAAAGGCAAAAAAGGCATTGGTCATAAGAATATCGGGTCCAGGGTGAGGAAGATCCAGGGCAAGTGGTACCTGAAGAGCGCTCCCGGTATTGGCACCACGGTCCTGGTGGAGATCCCCATGGAAAGCATTTCGCAGGAAGCGAAAAAAGAAATATCTTTACCTAAAGACCTGCAGGAAGCATAACACGGTGTACCTTATGAGAACGGTAAGAATCTTGGCAGTAGACGATCACGAAATGACCACCCTGGGGTACAAATTCATCCTTGAGGATACCGAATTCGAGGGTTTCAAAGTGCAGATGGATACCGCCAAATCCTTTGAGGAGTCCGTTAAAAGGATAGAGGAAGCGGCAAAAGGGATCCCGTATGACATCCTGCTCCTGGACATACAGCTTGCCAATCCTACGGAAGGCCCTGCCAAAACCGGGGAAGACCTGGGGATCCATGCCCGCAAGGTGTCTCCTGATTCCAAGATCGTCTTTATGTCTTCCTTCAGCGACAATTACCGGATCAACAGCATTATGCAGACGGTTGACCCAGAGGGCTACATGGTGAAAACGGAAATAGACCAGAAATCACTACAGGCCATGGTAAACACCGTACTCAACGCACCCCCTTACTACACCCAGAAGGCACTGGTGGCCATCCGGAAAAAAATGGCCCAGGACATCTCCCTGGACGAGAACGACAAAAAGATCCTCTACCACCTTTCCATAGGCACCAAAACCAAGGACATGGTGAAGTACATCTCCCTGTCCCTTCCGGGGATCGAGAACCGCAAACGCCAACTGAAATCCCTTTTTGGGGTAGAAAAACAGAACGATCAGGCCCTGATCACCGCGTCCCGCAACAAGGGATTTATATGACTTAGGGCCAAACCCTCCTCATTTTTATTTGATTTTCTTCTCCAGAGGGTGATTTTTACAGAAAAACCTTAGTTTTTCTATGGTTTTTATATAGTTGCTTCCCGTTATTTAACTGTAACTTTAGAGTAAGGAACCCAAAGAAGTTGCTATGGCTCAAAGTTCCAGAAAGACCAAGGTATTCATCACCTCCTGTAAGGAGGGTAAAAAAGAACTCCTTGGCGTCGACACCCTCATAAAACAACTGGAAAAAGAATACTTTTCACGTATCAGCATCCACAACTCCACGGCTTGCTGTGAGGAGAACAACCTGGTGATCGAGATGGATTGCCCGCTTTCCTTACACGAGGTTTTGTTCCATATGCAGCAGGGATCCTGGGGTTCCTATGGTCCTAATCTGGTCAGCACCGGACTGCCCTTGCTGAACAAACACTTGCAGGAGATAAGGGAACTCAACGGCGCGTTCTTAGATGTGGAGGAACTCTCACTCCGACTTAAGGATTGCACCATCGTTATTAAGAAAATCGCTCCTGAAAGTGTGGAAAACCAACTGGATACCATACTAACGGTCCTGGCTGAAAACTACTCCTACCTGACCAGGGACCTGACCATGACCCCCATGGAGATCTTTATCCCTGTCTATGAGGAGGTCAAGACCGATGACTCCCTGCTCCGCTTTGTTGGGCCCAACAGGATGAACGAGAAGGGATATTATTACTATTGGGGATTGTACTACGAGGAGGAGGAGGAAGCCCTGATCTTCGACCTCAAAAACAAGGTGATCATCCCAGGCGATTTAGACCTGTTCAATCAGTAGGTTGCTGAAAAGTGGCCTTTTCCTCATCATCGCATTCACATTCTCGCGCACCCGCGCAATGATCTCTTCGTTTTCCGGATTGCTCAGTACCTCGTCGATAAAGGAAACGATGATGCCCATATCGTCTTCCTTCAGGCCACGGGTGGTTACGGCTGCCGTACCAAACCGGATCCCGGAGGTAATGAAAGGGGACTTATCGTCAAAAGGCACCATGTTCTTGTTGGCGGTGATATCTGCCCTAACCAGTACTTTTTCTGCATCTTTCCCAGTAATGTTCTTATTGCGCAGGTCGATGAGCATCATATGGTTGTCCGTGCCCCCGGAAATGATCTTGTAATCCCGGGCCACAAAGGCCGCCGCCATGGCCTCCGCATTCTTTTTAACCTGTATCATGTAATGCAGGAACTCGTCCGAAAGCGCCTCCCCAAAGGCGATCGCCTTGGCCGCTATGATGTGCTCCAGGGGACCACCCTGATTACCGGGGAAAACGGCCAGGTCTATCAGGGCCGACATCTTTCTCAGGTTCCCGTTCTTGAGGGTAATACCAAATGGGTTGTCAAAATCCTCTCCCATCAGGATGAGTCCGCCCCGCGGCCCCCTGAGGGTCTTGTGGGTAGTAGTGGTCACAAAGTGGCAATGTGGAATAGGATCATTGAGGATGCCCTTGGCGATCAGGCCGGCCGGGTGGGATACGTCTCCCAGTAAAAAGGCGCCCACACTGTCTGCGATCTCCCTGAACCTCGCAAAATCCATGTCGCGGGAATAGGCCGATGCACCTGCGATGATCATCCTGGGTTTCTCCTTTTCGGCGATCTCCTGGATCTTGTCGTAATTCAGCCTGCCTGTTTCCTCATCTACCCCGTAGAATGTTGAGCGGTATAATTTTCCTGAAAAATTGACGGGAGATCCGTGAGTGAGGTGTCCCCCGTGGGAAAGGTCGAATCCGAGTATGGTATCCCCCGGCTGCAGACAGGCCTGATAGACCGCCGCATTGGCCTGTGAACCCGAATGTGGCTGTACGTTGGCATACACCGCCCCGAATAATTCCTTGGCCCGTTCAATGGCCAGGGTCTCCACCTGGTCCACCACCTCACAGCCTCCGTAATACCGTTTCCCCGGGTATCCTTCGGCATATTTGTTGGTTAGGACCGAACCCGCGGCCTCCATGACCTGCGGACTCGTAAAATTCTCAGAGGCGATCAGCTCTATACCGTTCAGCTGGCGTTCTTTTTCGGCTGCGATGAGTTCAAAAACCCGGGTATCCCTTTTCATAAATACGAATTTCTTTCCGTTGAGGCGTAAAAGTACAAATTGCCAGGGGTTAATGTTTAGAAAATAATATATTTGATCAGGATTTTATCAAACAGCAATTAACAATAGAACAATGCCTTTAAAAGCCAATGACCCTACCCTGACTTCCTGGTTGCCCGTCCCGGAGAATTCTGATTTCCCGATTCAGAACATTCCTTTCGGCGTGTTTCTCACCCGGGATGACATCATCACCATTGGGACGCGCATTGGGGATCACGCCATAGACCTCGGGGCATTGCATCAATTGGGCTATTTCAGGGACATCCCGCTGACCGATGATATCTTCCTGCAGGATACCCTGAATGATTTTATATCAGACGGAAAAAAGACATGGCGACTGGTCCGCAACAGGATCAGCGAAATCTTCCAGAAGAACAACAAGGAACTTCAGAACAACAAGGAACACCAGAAGATCGTACTGTTCACCCTGGATGAGATTGAAATGCAACTGCCGGTGCAGATCGGGGACTATACGGATTTCTATTCCAGTAAAGAGCACGCCACCAACGTGGGTAAGATGTTCCGCGATCCGGAGAACGCCCTGCTGCCCAACTGGCTGCATCTGCCGGTAGGTTACCACGGCCGCAGCTCCACGATCATCACGAGCGGCACTGCCGTGAGAAGACCCAACGGGCAAACCTTGCCCAAAGGCGCAGATAAACCGGTATTCGGGCCTTCTAGACTACTCGATTTTGAGCTTGAAATGGCTTTTATCACCACGGATGCCAACGCCCTGGGCGAACCCATCAATATAGATGAAGCCGAAGATTACATCTTTGGCCTCGTGCTCTTTAACGACTGGAGCGCCAGAGACCTCCAAAAATGGGAATACGTGCCCCTGGGACCTTTCCTGGGCAAGAATTTTGCGTCTTCCATCTCACCCTGGATCGTAACCCTCGACGCCCTGGAACCCTTCAGGGTGGCAAGTCCCAGACAAGACCCCCTCCCCCTGCCCTACCTGGCCCAGAAGGGGAAAAAGAGTTTTGATATCCAGCTCGAAGTGGACATCAAAACCGAGGATGGCTCGCTTACCACAGTCTGCAGGACGAACTTCAAATACATGTACTGGACCATGGCTCAGCAGCTCGCGCACCATACGATCAATGGATGCAAAGTGAACAGCGGCGATATGATGGGCAGCGGAACCATTTCCGGTCCCACGCCGGATTCCTATGGCTCCATGCTGGAGCTTTCCTGGCAGGGCACAAAAGAGATCCCCCTTGCCGACGGAACTACCCGGAAATTCCTGAAAGATTACGATACCGTGATCATGAAAGGATATTGTAAAAAGGACCATGTGAGGATTGGATTCGGGGAGGTTTCCACCAAAATATTGCCGGCCCTGGAAATGTAATTTCCCAGCTTCGAATACTTTCATATCAGGTATTTCATCGAAACTATACGATAAAACATCCTTTTTCGTTATGATTTCGGAAGATTTTGGCATGGCTCTTGGTCATGCCCCTAAAAACCACAAATCACAACATCATGAAAAAGGCACTACTTATTTTTTCGACAGTCTTTTTATTCCTGGCCTGTGGGGGCGTCAAAAAGACACAGGAAGCGATCAATACAGGCAACTATCAGCAAGCGATCAACGGCGCTCTGAGAAACCTGGCAGACAACAAGGACAAAAGGGGAAACCAGCCCTATGTACTCATGCTGGAAGAAGCCTTCGCCAAGAATATGGAACGCGAACTTCAAAACATCGCCTTCCTGGAAAAAGATGGAAATCCCGCGAACCTGGAGGCCATTTATAAGGGGTATACCCAACTCAGGCAGATACAGGAAAGGATCAGGCCCCTCCTCCCTCTCTACGTAAGGGACGAGAACCGGAATGCCAGGTTCAACTTCGGGAATTTCGATGAGGATATCATAGATTCCAAGGAGAGGCTGTCGGGTTATTTGTACGACAACGCACTTTCCCTATTCCAAAATGCAACCAGCAAAATGGATTACAGAAAGGCCTATGAAGATTTCAGGTACCTGGATGAGATCAATCCCGGATTTGCTGATACCAAGGAACAAATGGAAATCGCCTACCAACGTGGTCTGGACTACGTCAAGGTAAAGATGGTCAATGATACCCAGGTGGTCATCCCCCAAAGACTGGAAGAAGAGTTGCTCAACTTCAATACATACGGGCTCGATGATCTCTGGACCCAGTACCACAACAACCCGCTGGAGAATATCAAGTACGACTACGAGATGCAGGTGGCCTTCAGGGAGATCAATATCTCTCCGGAACAGGTGAATGAGAAACAGTTCGTCAAGGAAAAGCAGGTCAAGGACGGATACCGGTACCTGGAAGATGAAAATGGGAACCTGGTGAAAGACAGCCTTGGGAATGAGATCAAGGTAGACAATTTTAAGACTGTGACCTGTAATTACTACCAGTTCACCCAGCAGAAAATGGCGCAGGTAACCGGATTGGTGAGCTTTGTGGACCTGCAGACCAAGCAACAGCTCAATACCTATCCTCTCTCAAGTGAATTCCTGTTCCAGCACGTCTACGCCAATTACAGCGGAGACCGAAGGGCCCTGGACAACGACCTGGTCGCCTTGCTGAACCTCGGGGCTGTACCCTTCCCGAGCAATGAACAGATGGTCTATGACGCAGGTGAAGATCTCAAGGCCAAGCTCAAACAGATCATTGTAAGGCATCGCTTCAATTGACAAGATAAAAACCCGGATTCCTTCCGGGTTTTTTTACACCCATTCTGTAAGGTCCACAAAAGAGATCTGACCATGAGAGGCATGGTGTACGACCTTCCCGTTTTTGATGAGCAGGAGTTGGGGGGATTCATGTCTGATCTCAAAAGCACGCGACACTTCATCAGACAATTCCCTGTTGTGCTGTATATGGAGCATATGCAGATCGGCCTTTCCTTCCGGGATCGAGAGATTGGTCTCAAAGGACCTTCTGACCATCCCACTGACGCCACAGGTCAGTGAATTCTTGAAGATGACCTGCAGAACCTCATCAGACCTTCCTGTGATCCCTTTTAATTGTTCCTTCCTTTCCAGGGGGATCCACCGAACTCCCTTTCGGTCTGTTTCCGATGACCCTTTTCCGCTATTAAATAAACTTCTAAATCCCATATTCCGAATTCGTTCGCTTGAGAAATATTTTCTTCTGAACTGACGTATTGTCTTGTAAACTAGGGCTTTTGCGGACAATATGTCTGTTCTTTTACTATGGTAGGATTGTTGTCCTAGCCTTTGCAAAAATAGGTATAGGAATCTAATACAATCCACGAATATGAATATTAACAATTTTACCATAAAATCACAGGAGGTCATCCAACAGGCCCAGCAATTGGCTCAGGAGATGCAGCACCCTCAGATAGAGAATGAGCATCTCTTCAAGGCCCTGGTGGAGGCTGATGAAAACGTCCTTCCCTTTATCCTTAAGAAACTGAACGTAAACCTTGTGCTGGTCAAGCAGATCCTCGATAAGGAACTTCAGAGCATTCCAAAGGTATCTGGCGGGGAGTTACAATTTTCCAGGGAAGCCGGCAAGACTTTGACAGAGGCGAATATCGCAGCCAAGAACATGAAGGACGATTTTGTCTCCCTCGAGCATATCCTCCTGGCCATCTTCAAATCTAAAAGCAAGATCGCCCGTATCCTCAAGGACCAGGGGGTCACTGAAAAAGACATGCTCGCAGCGATCAATGAATTGCGAAAAGGCGCCAAGGTTACATCCCAGAGTGCGGAAGACACCTATAACGCCCTCAATAAATACGCCCGCAATTTGAATGAGGAAGCGGACAGCGGTAAACTGGACCCGGTGATCGGACGTGATGAGGAGATCAGGCGGGTACTGCAGATCCTGTCGAGGAGGACGAAGAACAATCCCATGCTGGTAGGGGAACCCGGCACGGGTAAAACGGCCATCGCAGAAGGCCTTGCTCACAGGATCATCCAGGGGGACATTCCCGAAAACCTCAAGGACAAGGTGATCTATTCCCTGGATATGGGGGCACTGATCGCCGGTGCAAAATACAAAGGGGAATTTGAAGAACGCCTCAAATCGGTCATCAAGGAAGTGACCTCTAGCGATGGGGACATCGTCCTTTTTATAGACGAGATCCATACCCTGGTAGGCGCAGGGGGCGGACAGGGTGCCATGGATGCTGCAAATATCCTGAAACCCGCCCTGGCACGTGGCGAATTAAGGGCCATAGGGGCCACTACTTTGGACGAATATCAGAAATACTTCGAGAAGGACAAGGCCCTGGAACGCAGGTTCCAGAAAGTGATGGTGAACGAGCCCGATACGGAGAGCGCCATTTCCATCCTCAGGGGGATCAAGGAAAAATATGAGGCCCACCATAAGGTAAGGATCAAGGACGAGGCCGTGATCGCTGCCGTGGAGCTCTCCCAGCGGTATATCACTGACCGTTTTCTTCCCGACAAGGCCATTGACCTGATGGACGAAGCTGCGTCAAAGCTCCGTATGGAGATCAACAGCAAACCCGAAGACCTGGACGTGCTCGACCGGAAGATCATGCAACTGGAGATCGAGATCGAAGCCATCAAGCGGGAAGAAGATCACGCCAAACTCAAGTCGCTCAACGTGGACCTGGCCAACCTGAAGGAGGAAAGAAATGAGATCTTTGCCAAATGGGAAAGTGAAAAGTCCGTGGTCGATGCGATCCAGAAAACCAAGGTAGATATAGAAGATTTCAAGCTGGAGGCCGAGCGGGCCGAGAGGAACGGAGATTACGGCCTGGTGGCAGAACTCCGGTACGGTAAGATCAAGGAGGCCCAGGAGAAACTTGAAAAACTGCAACAGGAACTGGCAGAAGCCCAGGAAGGCGGTACGCTGATCAAGGAAGAAGTGACCAATGAAGATATTGCGGAAGTGGTCGCCAAATGGACAGGGATCCCGGTGACCAAGATGCTCCAAAGCGAGCGGGAGAAGCTGCTCAACCTGGAAAATGTCCTGCACAAGCGCGTGGTAGGGCAGGAAGAGGCGATTGAGGCCGTTTCTGACGCCATCCGGAGGAGTCGGGCCGGACTGCAGGATGCGAAGAGACCCATAGGTTCCTTCCTTTTCCTGGGTACCACAGGGGTGGGTAAGACCGAGTTGGCCAAGACCCTGGCGGACTACCTTTTCGACGATGAGAATGCCATGACCCGGATTGACATGAGCGAATACCAGGAAAGACACTCCGTGAGCCGACTGGTAGGGGCACCTCCCGGATATGTGGGCTATGACGAAGGCGGACAACTTACCGAAGCGGTCCGGAGAAGGCCCTATTCAGTGGTACTCCTCGATGAGATCGAAAAGGCACACCCTGACACCTTCAATATCCTGCTCCAGGTGCTGGACGAGGGAAGGCTGACCGACAATAAGGGCAGGGTGGCTGATTTCAAGAATACCATCATCATCATGACGAGCAATATGGGCGGTCATATCATACAGGAGACCTTTGAGAACCTCAAGGATATCCACAGCGCTACAGAAGCGGCCAAAATAGAGGTCATGGCCCTGTTGAAACAGAATATCCGGCCGGAATTCCTCAACCGAATTGACGACATCATCATGTTCACGCCATTGAGCAAAGAGAACATCATCGACATCGTGAGGTTGCAGCTCGAACAGTTGAAAAAGATGGTGGCCAAACAGCACATCACGATCGACGCGACCGAAGAGGCCATTGCTTACCTGGCTGAAAAAGGATACAATCCCCAATACGGAGCCCGACCTATCAAGCGGACCATACAGAAAGAAGTGCTGAACAGCCTTTCAAAGGAATTGCTGAGTGGGAAGATCTCGGCAGACAGTATCATCCTGATCGATTCCTTTGACGATGGGCTTGTTTTCAGGAACCAGTCGGAACTGGTTGAATGAGATCAAAATAGCTCAAAATACACACAGCCGGGGACCTGAAATCCCCGGCTGCCTTTTTTTAAAAAAATTTGTGCTTGACAGGGTATGGTTTTTTATATTCGTACAAAATTGATCCTGAATGACCACCAAAGCCGAACGTACCACTGCCTTTATCATTGAGAAAGTGGCCCCCGTGTTCAATAAGCAGGGGTATATCGGCACCAGTTTGAGTGACCTTACCGAAGTGACGGGGCTGACAAAGGGAGCTATCTACGGAAATTTCGAGAACAAGGAATCCCTGGCCCTGGCGTCTTTTGAACACCTCAGCAACACATTGCTCGACGCCATAGACCAACGCCTGGAGGAAGAAGGCCATACGCTTGATATCCTATACAGGCTCACCGATTTTTACAGGCATTATGACGAGTTCACAGCCCCTCTGGGGGGATGCCCTGTATTAAATGTCGGGGTAGATGCCCAGTACAACAACCGGCATCTTCTCGGTGCCGCCCGGGAAACCATGCGTACAATTGAGGGGAAGATCGCCCTGGTGCTCGAAAATGGAGTAAAAAAAGGCGAGATCAGGCTTCCGGTACCTCCCCTGCAGTTTGCCAAACAGATGTTCACCATGATACAGGGGGCCATTGCCATGGCTACCATTTCAGGCGACAGGAAGTACCTGGTAAATACGGTCGCCTACCTGGAAGTTCTGATCAAAAGAGAAATGAGGCTCTGAGCCTATTCTTCCCTGACCCTGAAGATCCAGATCGTATCTGAATATTTTCCGAAGAACTTGCTGTCCCTGGCTTTACGGGCTTCCTCTATGGTGTCATACCTGGCGAGATAGACATAATTGTGCTTGCGCCCAGAGCGATAAAACGATCCGGGGTTCAAACCCCTTTTCTTCAGGGAATCCATAAAGAGGTTGTAATAACGCTGGGTTCCAAAAATGTTCACGATGAGATAAAATCCGGGCCGGATATCCTCTGTAAGTACTGCTTCTTCGTACCGTTCCCCCTTTTTTGGAGTGACTGCCTGGTCCTGTTTGGCCTTTTCTGATGCAATGGCGGCAATGGCATCCAGGGAGTCTTTTTTGCGCTGAGCAACACGGGCCAGACGGGCATTTTCCTCCTCCGCAGCATTCTTCCGGGCAAGGGACAGGGAATCCTGTTGCCGCCTGATCATCAGCACAGAATCCTGTGCTCTCTTCTCCTCTGCCCGGGCCAGCGCCATTCGCTCTCTCCTGCTGAGTTTCGTCTTTTTTTCAGGTTTTGGAAATGCCTCTTCTTCATCCATTTCAAACCCGACGATCTTACGCCTGAGGTCGGGTGCCCCAAAATGATAAGAGGTTACGATCTCAAAACTGGGATCCTTAGCATCCAAATCGGCAGAAGTTCCGATCTCGATCAATGCTCCCAGGGAAAATTTTCCGAAAAACGTACCTCCTATTCCACCCGAAACGCCATAAAAATTGTGATATCCTCCCTGAACCCAGAAATGCGGTGCTCTGAATAGGGTATTGATGCCGTACTGGGTATCCATTTCCGGAATCGTCTTGACATAGAGCATAGGCATGAGATAGGCTCCTTCAAGCAAGCCGGAACCCCCGATGGGAAATGAATAGCTGGTGGAGCCCAGAAAGATCTTCTCGTCAGATCCGTTGTTCCTCCCTCCTTCTGTGAGGTTGTATTCCAGCGCATTCTCCGCAGCAAAGCCCAGGCTGAAATTCCCGTATCCAAGTTGTATCCCGGGGGCCGCCTGGAGAACAAAAGAAGGGTCGTTATCCAGAATAGGCAGCCCGAGATCTGGATTTTGCTGGAAACGGTCGTCCGCCAATTCCTGGTTAAATCCGAATAGATTCAGGCCCAGGGTTAACCTCAGATCCGTGCCCAGGTCAAATGCATAGGCGTAATTCAGTACCCCTCCGGTCTGGAGGAAGAGTCCGGTATTCTGCTGTATAAATCCCACACCCAGTGCAGACCGCCTGTTGATCCTGTGGGTGTAATTGGCAAATATGGTCGTAGGATCCGCGTCTACCTGCTGCCATTGCCACCGGACCCAGAGGGACAGGGATTGGGGATGGTTCCTGTCCATGGATAAAACAGGATTGAAAAGACTGCTGTTGTACTGGTTCAGATTGTATTGCCTGAGGTCAGGTGGCAAAGGAACTTCCTGTGAGCTCAACCTGATAAAAATGCAAAGAATAAAAGGGATTAACAGGCGATTTGGCATATTGCGGGTTGCATCAAGGAAAAATCATACTATTTTTACGAAAGCAAAGTTACATAATAGTAGCGTTCTCAACCGACTAAATTGGATTCCTTATGAAACGAATACTCCTTCCCGTTCTCCTCACCCTTATCCTGGTCATCAGTTGCAAGGAAGATTCCGAGCCCGTCAATACGCAAATTGGCCCTGAGGTGACCACGTATTACTTTATCAGGCATGCTGAAAAGGACAGGACCGACCCGGACAACCCGGATCCGGAGCTAACACAAAGAGGACTGGGCCGTGCGATGCATTGGGCCGAGATCCTGAAAGACGCCAATATCAATGCTATTTACACCACGGATTATCTAAGGACCACCATGACGGCCGCTCCAACCGAAGTGAAGTACGACCTGATCCGCCAGTATTACGACCCCTCAATGATCGATATCGCCCAGTTCAAGGCAGACAACCTGGGGAAGAACGTGCTGGTGGTGGGCCACAGCAATACCACACCGGAATTCGTCAACAAGATGATAGGGGAAGAGAAATATCCCCCTATGGACGACAGGGACAACGGCTCTCTTTTTATCGTTCAGCAGATCGGGGACCTCACCACCGATGTGAGATTGCATTTCAGTTGTAATTGTCCCGACTGACCACTACACCCTCCATTCGGATCTCCGATAAAAGCTCGAGTTTCCTCCTTTCGAAGAGGGAATCGAGTTCCATGAGGTCTGCCTCGCCTTTCGGACGGAAATTCCGGTAATCCACAACCCGTATCCCATTGACGTAGCGCTCGTTATAGGCCTCCCGAAATCGGAGTCCTCCCCCATTCACGTGGAATTCATACGCCAGGTACTGGGGCTTGAAGGTATCCGTGTCTATCCAGTAGATATAGACATCCTCAAAATCCTCCCCTCCCCCTTCCTGCTCAAATGTGACCCTGACCTGGTAATACCTCCGTCCATCGAGGTCCTTTTCTCCTATCAACTCCTTGTTCACAGCAGGATCGTTCAGTCCGTATGGAAGCTGTGCAAAATAGAGGACGGAGTTGATGGAATTACTGTACACATTGGCCATACTGTCCGAGACAGCAACCTGATCATCTTTATAGTAACGGCTGAAGGACCTACCGTCCCAGATGTCGGTAACCTTTCCGGAATCGGTCTCCCGAATACGGGTCATGACCTTCCGGCCCTCTTTCCTTTCGAGGGTATAGACCACATCCCTGAAGTGGAAGCGGAAGTCGCTTTGTTCATAAAGCTCCCCGCCGGCATCGGCAATGGCCCTGTCCACAATCTCCTGGGCTGTCATCCCCCTGCCTATTTCTCGGCAAGAGGCAAGCCACAGTACAACAGGGGCGAGCAAGAGAAGAGATCGGATAACAGATGATTGTTTCATAGGGCAAAGAAACAGGGATTATTCATGAAAACGAAGGCTTACCTGCAGGATTTGTTGTTATTTTTGTGCTGCCATGCAAAAAAATGTAAATATCAGGAATAAAAAGGCGAGTTTCCAGTACGAACTGCTGGAGACCTATATCGCCGGTATCGTCCTGTCCGGCACCGAGATCAAATCCATCAGGCTGGGCAAGGCCTCGATTGCCGAAAGTTTCTGTGAATTCAATGAGCAGGGGGAATTATTCGTCATCAACATGCAGATAGACGAATATTCCCACGCCTCCCACTTCAACCATAAACCCAAGGCATCGCGCAAGCTACTGCTCAACAAGAAGGAGCTGAAAAAACTGCACAAGGAGGTCAGGACCAGCGGGCTCACCATCGTTCCCCTGAACGTATTCATCAATGAAAGGGGGCTGGCCAAGATGAAGATCGCCCTGGCCAAGGGCAAGAAGCTCTATGACAAGCGTGAGGCGATAAAGGAAAGGGAAAGTAAGGTCCGATTAGACAGGGTAAAGAAAAGCTTCAATAATTAAGGTGAGGCTGGCCTTCAGTTCTTGTCCTCCAGCAGAGGTACGAACCTGAAATTGCCGAAAGCTTCCCTCTCGAATTCGGTATCCGTTTTCCGGGTGATCCGCATCATCACCTGATCATCCTCTCCTACCGGGATCACCATCTTACCCCCGACCTTCAATTGGGAAAGGAGTTTCTTAGGTACTTCCGGGGCTCCTGCGGTCACAATGATACGGTCGAAAGGTGCGTGCTCGGGAAGCCCTTTATAGCCGTCCCCGAATACGAATTTTTTAGGCCTGTACCCCATCTTCCTGAAGAAGATATTGGTCTTTTTATAGAGTTCCAGCTGGCGTTCCACCGTATACACCTTGGCCTTGAGATGCAACAGGACCGCCGTCTGATACCCGCTGCCCGTACCGATCTCCAGGACCTTATGCCCGGGTTCCACGTCCAGAAGCTCTGTCTGGTAGGCTACCGTGTACGGCTGTGAAATGGTCTGGTCCGCGGCGATGGGAAAGGGTTTGTCCTGGTAGGCGTGGTCCTCGAAACTGCTGTCCATAAAGAGATGCCTGGGAATGGCCCGTATGGCCGAGATGACCTTTTTGTCGCGTATCCCCTTGGACTCGACCAGGTCGGCCAGTTTATTCCTCATCCCGCGGTGTTTAAAAGTGTCTTTCAAAAAGTAATGCTTTAGGGAAATGATCCTGTCGGGGTAAAGTTAGCACATTTCCATTTTTGTACTTGGGTCGATTTAGGATTAATCTCCGTATTTTTGACAAAATTTTGGACTATGCTGAAGGTTGGCGTATTGGGTGCCGGACATCTCGGAAAGATACACTTAAGATTGCTGAAAGAATCCGCCAAATACGAACTGGTGGGATTTTATGATGCGGATGCCATCAATGGCAAAAAGGTGGAAGCCGAGTTCGGTTATCCCTATTTTGACAACATCAACAAATTGATCGATGCTGTGGATGTGGTCGATATCGTCACCCCTACCCTTTCCCATTTCGACTGCGCCAAAAAGGCCATGGAAAAGAAGAAGCACGTGTTCCTGGAAAAGCCCATCACCAAAACCCTGGAAGAGGCTGAAACCCTGATCGCCCTGGAAAAGCAGTACGGCATCAAAGGGCAGGTGGGGCACGTGGAGCGCTTCAACCCTGCGTTTTCAGCCGTAAAGGACATCATCAGCAACCCCATGTTCATCGAGACCCACAGGCTGGCAGAATTCAATCCCCGCGGGACCGACGTTCCCGTGGTACTCGACCTGATGATACACGATATAGACGCCATCCTGAGTGTGGTACCCTCCGAGGTGAAGGATATTCATGCGAGCGGGGTCTCCGTGATCAGCAATTCACCGGATATAGCCAACGCCAGGATCGAATTTGAGAACGGCTGTGTAGCCAACCTCACGGCGAGCCGGATCTCCCTGAAGAACATGAGGAAGTCGAGGTTTTTTCAGCGGGATGCCTATATTTCGGTGGACTTTCTGGAGAAAAAGGTAGAGGTGGTCAGGATGAAGGACGCCCCTGAAAACCCAGGGGAATTCGACATGGTCCTCCAGAATGCAGAAGGTGTCAGGAAACAGATCTATTTCGAGAACCCCGAGATCAGGAGCAACAATGCCATCCTGGACGAGCTGGAGACCTTTGCGGATGCGATCCTTAACGACACCACCCCGAAAGTGACCCTGGAAGACGGGACCCGCGCCCTGAGGGTGGCACTGCAGGTGATCGCTTCCTTTTGATAATGGACAAACTAGAATCAGCACTATGATAAAGAACATTACCGTGATCGGAGCCGGAACCATGGGGAACGGGATCGCCCATGTCTTTGCCCAATACAGTTTTGAGGTTACCCTGGTCGACATTTCCGAACACGCATTGGAAAGGGGGATGAACACCATCCGCAAGAACCTGGACCGGATGCTGCAAAAAGGTTCCCTTGACGAGAAGGCGGTTAGTGCCACCCTGGGGAAACTTTCTGCCTCCACCGACTTGAAAGCTGCCGTTGCCAAGGCCGACCTGGTCGTGGAAGCGGCTACGGAAAATCTGGAGCTCAAGCTAAAGATCTTCCGGGACCTCGACAGGCACTGCCCGGAGCATGCCATCCTGGCCACAAATACCTCTTCCATCTCCATCACCCACATAGGCTCAGTGACCCAAAGGCCCGAAAAGGTGATCGGGATGCACTTTATGAATCCCGTGCCCATCATGAAGCTGGTGGAGATCATCAGGGGATACAATACATCGGATGAAACCGCGTCGGCCATCATGGACTTGTCCACAAAACTGGAGAAGACACCTACGGAGGTCAATGACTACCCAGGTTTCGTGTCCAACCGGATCCTGATGCCCATGATCAATGAGGCCATCGAAACCCTCTACAACGGCGTCGCCGGGGTGGAAGAGATAGACACCGTGATGAAACTGGGCATGGCCCACCCTATGGGGCCCCTCCAACTGGCAGATTTTATCGGTCTCGATGTGTGCCTGTCCATTCTGCACGTCCTTTATGACGGTTTTAAAAATCCGAAATACGCCCCCTGCCCCCTGTTGACGAACATGGTCATGGCGGGCAAACTGGGGGTCAAATCCGGGGAAGGGTTCTACGATTACTCCCTGTCGAAAAAAGCAGAGAAGGTGGCCTCCCAATTCAGCAAAGCGTAATGGCAGTCGTAAAACCCTTCAGGGCTATCAGGCCGGCACCGGACAAGGTTGCCCACGTTACTTCAAGGTCCTATGAAGCATATTCCAAAGAAGAATTGAGGGCGATCCTGAAATTCAACCCGTTTTCATTTCTTCACATCATCAACCCCGGATTTAAATTCGATAAAAAAGTATCCGGAGAAGAACGTTTTAAGCTGGTCCATAACCGGTATTTGGAATTCCTGGAAGAAAAGGTATTTATCAAAGACGAAGATTCGTGCTTTTACCTCTATCAGACGAGCAGGAACGATTTTTCCTGTTGCGGTATCTTCTGTGCCACCAGCGTTGCGGACTACCGGAACAATGTGATCAGGAAACACGAGAACACCATAGAGAGCAGGGAACGGCTGTTTGCAGGCTATCTGGACACCGTAAAATTCAATGCCGAACCTGTGCTGATGACCTATCCGGACCATCCTACCATAGCAGGGATCATAAAAAGCACAAAAAAGGAGGTGCCGGTATATCATTTCACCACGCCCGACAAGACCACCCATGTCTTATGGAAGATATCTGACCCTGAGGTGATCCGAGCCATCGAAAATGCCTTTTCTCAGGTCAACAGCCTGTACATAGCGGACGGCCACCACAGAAGCGCGTCATCAGACCTGCTTGCCCAATGGTGTGAGGCTAAAAATCCCAAGCATACGGGACAGGAGCCCTATAATTACTTCATGAGCTACCTCATCCCGGAAAGCGAGATCCGAATCTTCGAATTCAACCGCCTGGTCAAAGACCTCAACGGGCATTCCAAGGAATCCTTCCTGATGAGGCTCGATGAATACTACCGCATCAAGAAAACGGACCACGAGCTGTACAAACCCAGTAAAAAACACCATTTTAGCATGTACCTGGACGGGGATTTCTATTCCCTCTACCTGCGCAGGCATATCCTGCCCCTGGACGACCCTTTGAGCAAACTCGATACGCACATCCTTTATAAGACCATCCTGGAGCCCATCCTGGGTATCACGGACCTGAGGAATGACAGGCGCATACAGTACGGATACGGCAAGCACAACGTGATGAGGATGAAGACTGAGATCGACAAGGGGAACTTCCAGGTTGGGTTCAACCTCGTGCCCATCACCATCGAAGAGATCAAGGCCGTTGCAGATGCCCAATTGGTTATGCCCCCTAAAAGCACTTATATAGAACCCAAACTTAAAAGTGGCCTGACCATTTACGAATTATAGAATACACCATGTCCATAGCAGAAAACTTGAAGGAGATCAGGAAGGACCTGCCGGAACACGTGGAACTTGTCGCGGTCTCCAAGACGAAGTCGAAAGAGGAGATCATGCAGGCCTATGAGGCGGGTCAGCGCATCTTCGGCGAGAACAGGATACAGGAAATGACAGAGAAATGGGAGGCCTTACCCAAGGATATCTCCTGGCATATGATCGGTCACGTACAGAGGAACAAGGTAAAATATATGGCACCCTATGTCAGCCTGGTGCATGGGGTTGACAGCCTGAAACTCCTCAGGGAGATCAACAAGCAGGGAAGGAAACACAAAAGGGTGATCCCATGCCTGCTCCAGGTCTACATCGCCAGGGAGGAGACCAAATTCGGACTGGATGAACAGGAATTGCAGACCCTGATAGGCAGCCCTGAATTCGGCGAATTAAAGCATGTCCAGGTAAAAGGCCTGATGGGCATGGCTACTTTCACAGACAAGGAGGAAGTGATCCGAAAGGAATTCCACTCTCTCAAGGTCATGTTCGAGACGCTGAGAGAGGTACTGCCTGGGATCAGCATCCTTTCCATGGGGATGAGCGGGGATTATAAGGTCGCCCTGGATGAAGGAAGCACCATGGTAAGGATAGGAAGTAGTATCTTTGGGGAAAGACATTAGTTATCAGCAGAACGACAGAAGTCTGATGTATTCGATCATAGACATAGAAACCACAGGAGGCAAGTACAATGAGGAGGGAATCACGGAGATCGCCATCCATAAGTTCGACGGGCACCGCGTCGTGGACAAGTTCATATCCCTGGTCAATCCCGAGCGGGAAATTCAGCCTTTTGTGGTGAACCTCACAGGGATCAACAGCAAGATGCTGCAATCAGCCCCGAAATTCCACGAAGTGGCCAAACGCATTGTCGAAATAACAGAGGGGACCACATTGGTAGCCCATAACGCACAATTCGATTATCGCATCCTGCGGACGGAGTTCAGACGGCTCGGATATAACTTTGAACGCAAGACGCTCTGCACCGTGGACCTGGCAAAACAACTCATTCCTGAAGCCGAATCTCACAGCCTGGGCAAACTCGTGCGTTCCCTTGGAATCCCGGTAAGCGACCGCCACAGAGCCAATGGGGATGCACTGGCCACCTTAAAATTGTTCAAGGTCTTGCTGAACAAGGACCTGGACAAGACCATCATCCAGGAGGTCACGCGCGCCGAGACCCTCGGGGAACTCAGCCTGAGACAGCTGAGGATCGTGGAACAGATGCCCTCCGCCACAGGGGTGTATTATATGTTCAACAAAGAGAAGAAGATCATCTACCTGGGGAAGAGCTCGGATATCAAAAAGAGAGTGAACCAGCATTTTACCTCAGATCAGGAGGTGTGTCGTTACCTGCAGAAAGAGACGAGAAAAATAACCTATGAGCTCACGGGCAATGAACTGATCGCCTACCTGAAGGTGCATGAGGAAATCAGAAGGAACCCCCCAAAATACGCGGTAAACGGCGAAGACCTTGCCCTCCTGACAAATCAGAACGGAAAGTCGCAGGCCTCCGAAGAGAAATATGACCTGTCCGGGAAGGATCTCATGGTCCTGGATAAGGGCAGGGAAGTCGGCGAGCGCAGTGCGATCCTGATCCGAAACGGGCAATTGAAGGGGATGGGTTTCTATGAACTCAACCATCAGATCAACAATATCCACATCCTGGAATCTATTCTCACCCCGGTACAGGGGAGCGTGGAGGTATTACAACAGATCGAGCTTTATCTGACCCATAAGAAAGTTGTTGATATCATCGAAATCAATTCGCCAAACTGATGGGAGCAGAAAAGCAGAAGGACTGGAAATCAAAATTACACGAGGTCATCTACGGGACGCATACCCGGGCCGGCAAATTGTTCGATATCGTTCTGTTGGTGGTCATCCTCTACAGTGTGATCATCGTGATGCTGGAAAGCATCCCGCGCATCGACCAGAAATACCACGATTTTCTCAATATTTCTGAATGGGTCGTGACCATCCTCTTTACTGTAGAATACATTTTACGGATCATTTGTATACGCACACCCAGGAAATACATTTTCAGCTTTTTCGGGATCATCGATTTTCTTTCCACCATCCCCAAGTATTTGTCCGTGATCATCGGCGGATCCCAGTATATGACCGCCTTCCGGGCCCTGAGGCTCCTGCGTGTCTTCAGGATCCTGAAACTGGTCCGGTTCGTAGGGGAATCCAATAACCTCCTGCGAGCCCTGAGGGCGAGCAGGACAAAGATCTTTGTCTTTGTCTTTTTCGTCCTGATCCTGTCGGTCCTCCTGGGTACGATCATGTACCTGGTTGAAGGCCCGGAGCACGGATTCAACAGCATCCCTCACAGCGTATACTGGACCATTGTGACCCTCACCACAGTGGGTTATGGGGATATATCTCCCCAGACCGGACTCGGGCAGTTCATAGCCACCATTATCATGATCGTGGGTTATGGGGTGATCGCGGTACCCACCGGGATCGTGAGCGCGGAATACGTTGCAGAACACAGCAGGAAGAAGGACAAAAAGAAAAAGGATAGGTCTTGCCCCGAATGTGGCACCATAATCCTGAACAATGATGCGCACTATTGCCGTGTCTGTGGTTTCAGATTAAAGGACGAGTAATGGGAAAAAAGACCCTGCTGGTAGTTACGGGTCCCACCGGAATTGGCAAAACATCCCTTGCCATCCGTCTTGCACAGCACTATGGCACAGAGATCATTTCCGCAGATTCAAGGCAGTTTTACAGGGAAATGCGCATAGGCACTGCCGTGCCAACAGAGGATGAACTCAAGGCAGCCCCCCACCATTTTATACAGCACAAAAGCATTCATGACGCCTATTCTGTGGGAGATTTCGAACGTGATGCCCTGGAAAGGCTGGAAGAACTTTTTCAGGATCACGACCTGGTCATCATGGTCGGCGGCAGTGGTTTGTACATAGATGCGGTCCTCTTTGGTTTTGATACCTTCCCGGATATCGATCCTTCGATCCGTGTACAACTAAACAGGGAGCTTCGTGACAAAGGGATCGAGTCCCTTCAAAGGGAACTCATGGTGTCAGACCCGGTCTATGCTGAAAAGGTGGATCTGCAAAATCCACATCGGCTTATCAGGGCATTGGAAATATGCAGGGGTACGGGCAAGCCGTATTCGGGCTACCTGGGACGGAAAAAGAACCGCAGGCCTTTTCATTCCATCATTTTGGGGCTGGAAGCTCCCAGGGAGGTGGTCTATGGCCGCATTGAAAAACGCGTGGACGAGATGATGGCCGCAGGACTCCTGGAGGAAGCCCGTGATCTGGTGCCTTTTCAGGAACTCAATGCCCTGCAGACCGTTGGATACAGGGAGCTCTTCACCCATTTCAGCGGTGAGTACGACCTGGAACAGGCCGTCCGGGAGATCAAGAAGAACAGCCGGAGGTACGCAAAAAGACAGGGAACCTGGTTCAGGAGGAACAGGGAGGTGCTCCCCGTACCCCACGATGCCCCCCTCAAAGAGGTCCTGGCCATCATCACCCGCAGATCAAAAGAAAAGCAGCATGAATAAGCGTCCTCGTATCTTCTTTGTGATGGGTGTTTCCGGAAGCGGGAAAACTACTTTGGGAAAGAGGCTGGCTGAGGTTCTGGGCCTGCCCTATTTTGAAGGGGACGACTTCCACCCGGAAGCCAACATCACAAAAATGTCTGAAGGCCGGCCTCTGGACGATGACGACCGTAAACCCTGGCTGGAATCCCTGAACCTTCTGGCGAGAAAACACTCGGAATACGGCGCAGTGATCGCCTGTTCAGCCCTGAAGAAGAGTTACCGGGATATTCTAGAGGCGAAAATCCCTTCTGAAGTGATCTGGGTGTACCTTTCCGGAAGCTTTGAAACGATTTCAGAACGGCTGAAAAAAAGGCAAGGTCATTTTATGCCTCCCTCCCTCCTGCGATCCCAATTCGATATCCTTGAAGCCCCTGAAAATGCTATTGTGGTCCCGATCGATCTGGGACCCGACAAGACCCTGCAGGTTGTGCTGGACGAGATCGGGAAATAAAAAAGGCACCTTTTGGGTGCCTTTTCATTTTTTTCGTTATTCTCTTATTTGTCGTTTTTGACAACCAGCCGGAAGCCTTCCCCATGGATGTTCAGGATCTCCACCAGGTCGTCCTTCTTGAGGTACTTCCTGAGCTTGGCGATATACACGTCCATACTTCTCGAGGTAAAGTAGTTGTCATCCCTCCAGATCTTGGTCAAGGCGAGTTCCCTCGGCATCAGGTCGTTCTCGTGCAGGGCGAGCAGCCTGAGGAGCTCATTCTCCTTCGGTGACAATTTAATAGGATCTTCCTCCTTGTATTTGAGGAACCTCAACTTGGAATTCAGGTGGAAGTTGCCAATTTTAAATTCGAATTGTTTGCTGTCTGCCAGTGTATTGGAAGCTTTTCTTTGAAGAATTGCTTTAATCTTCATCAAAAGGACTTCCGAGTCGAAAGGCTTATTGAGATAGTCATCGGCCCCGGCCTTATATCCCTTGAGGACATCCTCCTTCATGGTCTTCGCAGTCAGGAAAACGATCGGGACATTCTCGTTCTTTTCCCTGATCTCCTTGGCCAGGGTGAAGCCATCCTTGTAGGGCATCATCACATCCAGGATGCAGATGTCGAAATTGTCCTTTTTGAATTTCTCGAAGCCTTCCATACCGTTCTTTGCAAGGGTGACATCAAAGTCGTTCATCGAAAGGTAATCCTTCAGAACAATCCCAAAATTGGGGTCATCCTCCACCAGTAATATTTTCTTGTTTGCTGTTTCCATATCCATTTATATTAAAGGCATCTTTATGTAAAAAGTGCTTCCTTTTCCTTTTTCACTTTCTGCATAGACCTCGCCTTGGTGGTCTTCTACTATTTTTTTGACATAAGCCAATCCGAGGCCATGTCCTTTCACATTATGTATATCACCGGTATGTTCCCGGTAGAATTTTTCAAAAACTTTTTTCAGCACTGCTTTGCTCATTCCTGCGCCCTGGTCCTGTATCCGGATGATCATGTAGTTCTTGACTACTTCCGTATAGATGTCGATCTTGGGTGCCTCCGGAGAATACTTGATCGCATTATCCAGTATGTTGACCAGGACGTTGCCAAAATGCATGTCATTGGCCAGTATCTCTGATCTTTCTGCGTCCAGGTGGGTATTGATGTAGCCACCCCGGTCCAGTATGATGAGTTCAACATGGGAGATCGCTTTCCTGATCAGTTCATGGGCATCCACGCGGTCCTTTGATATGTCGAGCTGGTTCCTCTCCAGTTTGGAAATGCGCAGTACGTTCTCGACCTGGGCATGCATCCTTTTGTTTTCATCCCGGATCATTTCCAGATATCGCATGACCTTGGACTGATCACCTATGATCTTGGGATTTCTGATAGCCTCAACCGCCAGGTTGATGGTAGCGATCGGTGTCTTGAACTCATGCGTCATGTTGTTGATGAAGTCCGATTTGATCTCGGAGATCTGCTTTTGCCGGATCAACTGATAGATGGCGCTGGCATAGGCAATGACGATCACCAGGGTGAATAAAAGGGACAAAAACGCCATCCCCAGTACTGATTGCAGCAGGAACTTTTTCTTCTTGGGAAAGGTGAGCAATAAAGCAAAATTGCTACTGCCCTCGCTGTTCTTGAAGATAGGGGCCTTGTAAACGGTAGACTTCCCGAACCGGAATTTTCTGGATTTGATCTTAGTTGGCAAACCACGACTGTATATCCCGTACTCAAAGTCCGTATCAATGGCCATGTTGGTCAGTTCCTGATTGAGCAGGAGTTCTATCTCCTGCCTGGAAACCCGCTTGTGTATGGGCACATTTTCCGCATACTCCCGATAGACATCTTCAAACGCAGCCTTGTCTACACTGGAAAGACCACCTATCTTTTCGAGTTTCTGAATGGGATTCAACCTGTAGGATTTTCCGTCCAGACCGTATTCCTCCTTGAATATGGTCTTGGTCCTCTTGCTTGTAAAATTTCTGAGCTGAGTGCTATCTCCTCCCGTTATGCTGTCAAAGAACGTCGAAGCGATATTGTACTCCTCTTCAAGGATTCCGTGGGAATAGAAAAGAATCTCATTGGAGTTGATGTCCCTGTCAATAAAGAAAATATTGCTGAGGTGTGAACTCCTGAACTCCCCCAAACTGTCCTTCAGGCTGAGGAATCTGTTGGAATAATCCCTCATCTCTCGTTCCTCGATCTTATCCGTGACCCGATTGAGGACTTCCGCTATCGCATTTGAGAACTGTTCTTCTTTGTCATCAACAGATCGCTTGATCCAATATAACTGCACGGAGATGATTCCCACCAGGGACAGACTCATCAGGATGACAAGAAAAACAAATAATCGCTTATTCATTTTGCGGTAAAATTAAAAATTTAACATTTAGGGGGTCGGCTGTTTAACCTAACCTTAACAAAAATGTTAAAATTGTTGAATGGGGTCCGTTTTACTTAGTAGTTCGTGGATTTTACTCACTTGCCGCCGCGTCTCCTCCAGATCGGAATTTTCGATCACAAAGTGGGCAAGGTCCTTCTTTTTCTTTTCCGGCCACTGGTGTTTCATCCGCTCGGCAATGGCACTTTCCGAAAGACCGTCCCTTTCCCGAATCCGCTTGATGCGTGTCTTTTTAGGGGCGGTGACCAGGATCATGCGGTCAAATTCCTCACTGCTCCCATTCTCAAAGAGGATGGCTGCTTCCTGGAGCACGTAGGGGGCATCCTGCCGGGCGGCCCAGGCCCTGAAGTCACTCCTGACCGCCGGGTGTACGATCTGGTTCAACTTGCCCAGTAAGTCTTTGTCACTGAATACTTTTCCCGCTATATATGATCGGTTCAACTCTCCTGCCCGGTATGCCTCCTCCCCGAGCAGTGAAATGATCTGCCCTCTGAGCTCCATATCCTCCCTCATCAGGCGTTTGGCCTCTGTATCCGAATTGTAAACAGGCACTCCAAGGTCCCGGAACATCCCTGCCACGGTGGTCTTCCCACTGCCTATTCCTCCCGTAAGCCCCACTATTTTCATTCCCGCTTCAAGATATATTCCACCTGGTTCTGCAGGAGTTGAATACTGGGGACACCCTCGGGTCTCATGACCAGCCTTACGGTCAGAAAAGAAGAAGCGTCCTGCACCTCATCCAGGTCGGCTTCCACCCTGAAATCGGAAGCAGTAATTTCCTTCAATCTCTCGAGTCGGGCCTTGCACAGCACTTCTACGGTGTTTGGGAAGGTCCTGATCTGGGTCCCCTCGGGAAGGTGGATCACCTCTACCGGGATTTCCAGGATCTTCTCAGAGAATCGAAAGACCTCAGCGCTCAACCGGACTTCGCTCGCGCTGTATTTGGTTTGAGATAGGGACGGGGGCCTGACCAAAGGAACGGTCCTGGTAAAACTTTCACTCACGTCACTGATCTCCAAGGTTTTGGTCTTAATTCCTTGAATCGTATCCAGCTCCCGTTCAGGCCCTGTGAGGATCACCGAGTCAGGGACCACCTTCAGGCCCTTCTCCAGGAGGAAATTCTGGGCAAGACCCAGGTCGATATCCGGTTCTACCGGGACCTTTTTACTGACGAGGCGGGAAAAATCAAAGAACAGGGTATCGGTATTCACGCGGACGATGGACATCGCCCCTGGCAGAGAAGCGGTCAGTTGTTCCCTGTAATTCTGTTCTCTCAAAAAAAAACGATTTCTGCTGTAGGAAACATGGCTGAGATCGATATTCAAGGTCCCCGATGAGAACCGTGATCCCAGGAATTGCCATCCGCTGCCTCGCACTGTTAAGGTCACATCATCCCGGGAGGCCTGCATCAACAGGAGGGAATCAGGAACGTGTACGTAATTCAGCCTGAAGGTGATCTGATCTGTGTAGGCCTCTGAAAGCTGACTGATCAGCCAGGCTACGAAAGAGCATGTCAGCAGGAGGGCAAAGACCTTAATCTTACGCTTTGTACTACCTTTCAAGACTTTTTGTGCGGCCATGTCAACGCTTAAAGAACAGGGAGGGGAATAATTCCTGAGGTTTCTTCCTACTAAAAGTAAGTAAGAATGTCGACTTAAAAAAACCTAGCCCGTATCCCAAAAACTGAACGAATACGGCATACAGGGACAAGAAGGCGATTTTAATCGAACGGTTCTTCCACCAGGAATCGACCAGGATCAACCCCGTGTAGATCAGGTAGGCATAGAGCAAACCCGAGATTCCGCCAAGGGTCAAAAGCACAGAGATCAGGAGGCCGACACAGAAGAAAAACGGGAACCAGTAGGTGATCCTGCCTGTTCCTGGATGCCAATGGTTGAGTATGGGCCTGACCATTCCAAATTTCTTTACCTGGGTGTGGAATTTTTTAAAGTCGATGCGCCTTTTGTGATACACCCCGGCACTGGGGATCAACTTTGAATGATAGCCCAGGCCCCAAAGCCGGATACTCAGGTCCGGATCCTCCCCAGGATGTATGTCCCCAAAGCCTCCGGAAGCGTCAAATGCCTCCCTGGAGATCCCCATGTTAAAGCTCCTGGGCTGGAATTTTCCCGGGGCCTTTTCATTGCCGCGGATACCCCCTGTGGTCAAAAAGGCGGTCATAGCGTAGTTGATGGCCTTTTGAATATCCGAGAAATCGGGATGAGCCATATCGGGGCCTCCGAAAAAATCAACGTATTCTTCCCTGAGGGATCGATCCACTTCATCCAGGTAGTGTCCGGGGAGGAGACAGTCGGAGTCCAAAATGATGAAATACTTCCCTTTGGCCTTTCTCATCCCAAAATTCCGGGAATCACCGGGCCCGCTGTTATCCTTGAAATAATAGGAGACTGAAAGCTGGTCCCTGAATTCGTCCACCACCCTGTCTGACCTGGTCTGGGATCCATCCTCTACGATAACTACCTCGTATTCCTCGCTGTAGGTCTGATGCAACAAACTCTGAAGAAGTTCCCGGATCTCCTCAGGCCTGTTGTATACGGGGATAATCAATGAAAAATAAGGTTGCATGGGCATTTTATAAAAAGGGCCCTCCTGAGATAGGACGGCCCCGGATCTGTTTACAGGACTTCGTAATATCTAATCTGTGAATCTTTCGATTACTTCCTGGCTTACCCCGGTCATGGAAAAACCTCCGTCATGGAAAAGGTTTTGCATGGTCACCTTCCTCGTGAGGTCGGAGAAGAGGGAAATCGTGTAATTGGCGCAGTCCAGTGCAGAGGCATTCCCCAGGGGGGACATTTTTTCCGCATAGGCGATAAAGCCGTCAAACCCCTTCACCCCCTGACCAGCGGTGGTGGGTGTGGGCGACTGGGAGATGGTATTCACCCTCACTTTCTTTTCCTTCCCGAAGAAATAACCGAAACTGCGGGCCACGGATTCCAGATATGCCTTATTGTCGGCCATATCGTTGTAGTCGGGGAAGGTTCGCTGAGCTGCCATATAGGTCAGGGCAACAATGCTCCCCCATTCATTCATAGCGTCCGCCTTGTAAAGGCTCTGCATCACCTTGTGGAAGGACAGGGCCGAAACGTCCCAGCCCTTTGTGGTGAAATCGTATTTTTCATCCGTGTAGGCGCGGCCCTTGCGGACATTCACGGACATGCCAATGGAGTGCAGGACAAAATCGAGTTTTCCTCCGAGGATCTCCATGGCCTTGGAAACCAGGTTCGCCAGGTCCTCCTCGCTGGTGGCGTCTGCGGGAATGATCTCTGAACCGGTCTTTTTGGCCAATTCATTGATCTGACCCATACGCATGGCTATAGGCGCATTGGTAAGGACAAAGGTCCCTCCCTCCTCGTGTACCCTTTCGGCTGTTTTCCAGGCTATGGAATTTTCATCCAGTGCCCCGAAAATGATCCCTTTCTTTCCTTTGAGTAAGTTGTTTCCCATGATTCTTTTCTTAGGTTCTTCGTTTTAAATATATTGAATTCATTCTCAATTGAGCAATTGTTTGGCGTGGGCCATGGCCGAATCCGAGAGAGATTTCCCTCCCAGCATCTCAGCCAGTTCCACCACCCGTTCCTGGGTGTCCAGTTTTTTCATTTTTGTACGCGTCACCTTCCCGTCATCCTCCTTGAAGACCTTGTACTGCTGATCTCCCTTTGAAGCAACCTGCGGCAGGTGGGTGATGGAGAACACCTGCATGGTGGAAGCCATTTGCTGCATGATCTCCCCCATTTTGTTGGAGATCTCTCCGGAAACCCCGGTATCGATCTCGTCGAACATAATAGTTGGCAGTTGTTCGTAACGGGCCAATACAGATTTAATGACGAGCATAATGCGGGAAAGCTCCCCTCCTGAGGCGATCTTTTTCAGGGAGCCGTAATCCGCCCCCCTGTTGGCAGAAAAATCGAATTCCAGTTGATCCGTTCCCGTAGAGGTAAATTCATCGCCCGGCCTCAGCTGTATCCTGAAGGTCGCATTGGGCATACCAAGGTCCTGAAGGGCTGTTTCCAGTTTTTGCTTCAGGTCGGGTATCAGGGTGGTCCTTCGTGCATGAAGCTGCGTGGCAAGCCCGGACAATGCCTTTTTACCGGTTTCTACCTGTGCTTCGAGGGCACTGATCTCCATTTCGAGGTTTTCTGTGCGGGAGATCCTGGAACCAAGTTCATCCCTGATCGAAGCCAGCTCTTCTACAGAGGCGGCATTGTGTTTTTTCTGAAGGGAATACAGCATTTGCAATTTTCCGCCGACCTCCTCCAGCAAACCGGGGTTGGGCTCTACTTTTTCCTGCAGAGCCTCTATTTCGGAGATCACATCCTCCAGCTCGAGGAAGACTGATTGTATTCTTTGCGACAACTCAGCATAGGCAGATCCGTAGCCTGCCAGTTTTGAAAGGCTCGATTTCAGGTTCGAAAGAAGGTTCTGTATGCCCACTTCTTCATGGGTGAGTACCTGGTGACTGGTGGCCAGTTGCTCCAGGATGCTTTCCACATTGGAGAGTTCCTCGTAGGTGGCCTCTAATTCCTCCAGGATCCCCTCGCGCAAAGGTGCCTGCTTCAATTCCTGGAACAGGAAGGTGTTGTAATCCTGTTCCTTTTCGGCTTCGGCCTGAGTCTCCCTCAGGACCTCCAACTCTCTCAGACCAGACCGGTAGGTCTTCAACTGATCCCGATATTCATTCAACAAGGGCTTATTGTCCGCCAGCGCATCGATAACCTTTAACTGGAATTCATTCTCTGTCAATTCAAGGGTCTGGTGCTGGGAATGCACGTCGATCAGCCTGTCACCCAGATCCGAAAGGATGTCCAGGGTCACAGGGGAATCATTGATAAAGGCCCTCGATTTGCCGCTGGGAAGGATCTCCCTCCTCAGAATGGTCTCCGGATCGTAATCCAGGTCATGCTTTTTAAAAAGTTCTTCCAGGCCATAGGGCTGGATCTGGAACACGGCCTCAATCGTGCATTTTTGGGATTTGTCCCTGAGGGTACCCAGGTCTGCACGCTTACCGAGCACCAGGGAAAGGGCACCGAGGAAAATGGATTTTCCGGCCCCGGTCTCACCTGTGATCGTGCTGAATCCCCGGTCAAAGGAAACGGCCAGGTCATCAATAAGTGCGTAATTCTTGATGGTCAGATGGGTCAGCAAGGTCCTCGGAATTAATTGTGGCGTAAAGATAACCGATTACCCTGTAAAATTAGAGGGGTGTCAATATTTTATGTCGTTCCAGGTAGAGGAGTAGAAAGGGGCCACCTTGTTGAGCGTGGTTTTGAGGGCGACCACGTCCACCTTGGGCCCGTCAGAAAAAATATTGAGGATCTCTTCGGATTTGGCGTCGAAAAAAGTCTGTATAAGGAATGCGTTCGGCCTGCGTTGTATGAGGGTCTCAAAAAGTCGCATTGAACCCGATATCACCTGTTTTCCCGTGCTGTTGTTGTCTCCCAGGATATCCAGGCCTTTGCGGTGGTAATTGTACATCGCAATGCGGTACTCCCTGAAGGTATTGGATAAAAGGTTGTCTGCAAGGACAAACCTCGTTCTATTGTCTGTAGCCGACTGGTTCCAGCCCGCAAAATTGCTTCCCTGTGCCTGGGTGACGATCTTCTGGGCCTCCTTGAAATACTCCGTACCCCCTTCCAGGGCAAAGGTGTCGGCATCCAGTCCCAGAATAATATAGACGTAATAGGAGATCACACCCACCAGATTAGAGTCGAACACATTGGGGTTGTAGATCAGGGGTTGGAATTCGATGTACTCAAAATTGAACTGGTTGTCCTTGTAATTGAACACGGGACTCTCGTAGGTGGTGTTAAAGACGGGTCGGGACGACTGGATCTGAATATTGGCTTCAAACCTGTTCGAATCAAAGTTGGTCACTGTAATGAACATCCTCGCATTAACACGTTCGTTCTCCTTGTACACCCTGTTTGTCCATTTATTCCTGTTCACAAAGTCGTTGAGAGACCGCTCAAGCGTCCTGAAGATCTGCTGGTTGGTCTGCCCCACCTGGTCTGAATTCACGGTGACCACGCAATTGAGTTCCTGGGCTCCCAGGGTCAGAGAGCAGGTAAGAGCGAGAAAGAAAAGTAGGACGCTACGCATTCAGTCGGCTGATGATTTCATTCCAGATATCGAGGGCCACTTCGGCCTTGTTCTTTACATCAAACGATTTAATGGATGAATTCTTGTCTATGAAGGTGATTTTATTGGTAGTCCCTCCGAACCCGGCTCCCTCGTCCCTCAGGGAATTCAGGACTATGGCATCGAGGTTCTTCCTTTGGAGCTTCTGAAGGGCATTGGCCAGCTCATTTTCGGTCTCCAGGGCAAAACCCAGTAGAAACTGGTCCTTTTTCTGTTTTCCCAATTCCATCAGGATATCCCTGTTCCTGACGAGTTCCAGGGAAAAGCCCTCCTCCTTTTTTTTGATCTTCTCCTGAGCTGTTTTTTTGGGTCTGAAGTCTGCCACGGCGGCGGCAGCGATGGCGATATCGGCGGTGTCGAACGCTTTGAGTGCGGCCTGATACATTTCTTCTGCCGTGGTCACGCGATGTAGCCGGATAGACGCGTCCCTGAGCTGGAGATGGGAAGGACCGAGGATCAGGGTCACCTCAGCTCCCAGGGCTGCAGCCCTTTCAGCGAGCTCAACACCCATAAGACCTGTGGAATGGTTCCCTATATACCTCACGGGATCAATGGCCTCATGCGTCGGGCCGGCCGTGATCACTACCTTTTTGTTTTCCAGGGGAAGTCCCTTCCTCAGGTGGTTGAGTATGTATTCGATGATCGTTTCAGGTTCTTCCATGCGTCCTTCCCCGGAGAGGCCACTGGCCAGTTCCCCGCTTGCGGCCGGTATGACGAGGTTCCCGAAGGATTCCAGCTTTTCAAGACTGACCCTGGTGGATGGGTGCCTGTACATATCTAGGTCCATGGCCGGGGCAACAAATACCGGGCATTTGGCTGATAAATATACTGCCAGCAAGAGGTTGTCACATGTGCCGTTGGCCATTTTGGAGAGGGTATTGGCCGTTGCCGGGGCGATGAGCATCAGGTCGGCCCAAAGGCCCAGATCTACGTGGTTGTCCCAGTCCAGGGTGCCTTCCCCTTCCTTGATAAAATCGAGGTGAACCGGATTTTTGGAAAGCGTAGCGAGCGTAAGGGGGGTAACAAAGTCAGAGGCGCTTTCCGTTAAAACCACTTTAACTTCAGCGCCTGCTTTGATCAGTAATCGAACAAGAAATGCGGACTTATAGGCGGCAATACCTCCTGAAATACCCAACAGGACCTTTTTGCCGGCTAGCATTTACTGTTCGTCTTTCTCCGTGTTCCTGTAGTAGATCTTGTCCTCCAGCCATTCTGTGATGGCCATGGCATGGGGCTTGGGAAGTTTTTCGTAGAACTTGGAAACCTCGATCTGTTCCTTGTTTTCGAAAACCTCTTCCAGGCTGTCACTATAGGTGGCAAATTCCTCCAGCTTCTCCAGCAACTCCTTTTTGATCTCAGAGTTTATCTGAATTGCCCGTTTGGACACGATGGAGATAGCCTCATAGATGTTCTCGGTCTTATCATCAAACTCATTGCGGTTGATAGTGACCGTGGTAACAGGTGCCTTGGTGTTCTTTAAATCATTCATATTCATTTGGATGTAGTTTCTTGATCTCTATATGGGGTCAATTCTTTGTTGATATTTTCCATCAGGTCGTTGGCCTCTTTGATAAAAGAGGTCTTCGGATAATACCTGAGGAGGTTCTTGTAAGCAGATTCTGCTGTTTCCAGCCGTTCCTGTTTACGGTTTTCCGTACTGTTGAGGGCCAGGTTTGACGTGGCCACCAGCTTGAGGTAGAGGGCTTCCTCCCTGAAAATGGTACCCGGGTGATCAGAGATAAAGTTGTCAAGCGCCGCCACCGCAGAGATGCTGTAGTCCAAAATATAGGAGTTCCCGAGTTTGGTAAACTGCTTGGCGATCTCAAAGGCTTTTTTCTCCTTTTTCGTAGTGAGTTCCTTGGCCATGGCATTAGCCTCGGGAAGGAATTCGGATTCAGGATAGGTGTTGATAAAGATCTGGAGTTTCGCGAGGGCTTTATCCGTATCCGTCTGGTCCAGAGAATACCTGGGAGAAAGCTTGTAGTAACTTTTGGCCCCCAGAAAGGAGGCTTCAGCTGCCTTATCACTTTTGGGATAGGATTTCAGGAACCTCTCAAACTGATAGCCTGCAAAATTGTAATTCTTGATATGAAAATAAGAATCGGCCAGGAAGAACTGTACCCTTTCACCCTGGGGCTTGCCCACATATTTGGGGGCTATCTGTTCCAGGAGGCGGTTCGCCCTCTTGTAATCCTTGGCATCATAATATTTTTCAGCCAGATCGTACTTCGCCTTGACATCCTCATTCTTGAGCACTTTCTGATACTCATTACAGGATGCCAGCAAAAAGAAGGCCGCGGCCAGGGGGAAAAATCTTCGAAGCTTTAAAAACATTTGGCAAAATTACGTATTCCCTTGGGAATACAAAATAAATTATCGATCACAAACATAAGGCGAAAGGGGCCGTAACCCCCACAATTTGAGGAACTTTTAACGAAAGTATCTCAGATAGTGATGGCGAAGGGCTCAATAAAGGCGGAGAGCCTCGACCTCAACTGGGGAGAAGCTTCCACAAGCGGCAGTCTCACCCCTGCGCCCGAGATCCCCAAAAGTTCAAAAATCGCCTTGATCCCTGCCGGATTCCCTTCCTGAAAAATGAGGTCCATCCCGGGTTTAAGGGCCTCATGTATCTTCTGCGCCCTGTCGTATTCTCCATTAAGGCCGTAACGTACCAGGCTGCTCATCTGGGCAGGCATACCCTGGCCAAGTACCGAGATCACGCCTATTCCTCCCTCCATGATCGTAGGAAGGGCAGTGATGTCATCTCCGGAGATCACATAAAATCCCTCAGGCACAGTCCTGATCAATTCCCGGATCTGATCCATATTTCCGCAGGCCTCTTTGATGGCCACCACATTGGGACAATCCCCGGCGATCCGGGCGACGGTGGCAGGAAGCATATTGCTCCCCGTCCTCCCGGGTACGTTGTAAAGGATAAGGGGTACGGGAGATACGGCCGCGAGAGCGCGATAATGCCTGTAGATCCCTTCCTGCGTCGGCTTGTTGTAATAGGGCGAAACGGAAAGCACAGCGTCAAAGGCCGAAAGATCGGTCCTTTTCAGTTCCTCTGCCACCCGGGCCGTATTGTTGCCCCCGATCCCGATCACAAGGGGCAGGGATCCGTTGTTCTCGGCGATCACGGTCCTGATCACCAGGTCCTTTTCCTCCTTTTCCAGGGTCGCTGATTCCCCCGTAGTGCCCAGGACGACCAGGTAATCCACCCCCCCGTCAATGGAATGTCTCACGATCCGCCTGAGTGCGGGCAAATCCGGTGATCCGTCTTTTGTGAATGGAGTCACCAGGGCGACGCCTGTGCCGTATAGTTGTTCTATTTTCATATCTCGTTCATTACGCGCAAATACTTCTTCAATTCAGAGGCGAACGTACTGAAATCCGCCACAGAGGCCTGTAAGATCAGGTCGTTGAGGTCCGGATCCACATCGGCAAAGCCCACTTTGATCCGGG